>JAITRP010000131.1 GCA_031288305.1 Zoogloeaceae bacterium | reverse complement strand
GGTGAGACCCCGGCCTGAAGGCCGGGGTTTCGACCGTAGCCATTGGGGAGGGGATGCAAACCCCTTCCCAATGACGTTAGACCGGCAGCCCTGAAGGGCTGCCGCTAATTTCTTGCTCGCGAAATATCTCAAAGGTATCTTTGTCACGAATAGATTCAATAAATTCAGCAATATTTTTGATGTTTTTACGCTGATTCAGATGGATATATTGGCTAAAAGTAAGATGAAAAAATTGGTTTTCCGCCAATTCTTTCATCTGTTCTTCTGTTGGTTTCTCTTTTTCTGCTACTTGAACTGAATCTTTGAAAAGCAGGTTATATGGATCAGCTTTTGGATAAGCATGCAAGTAAATAACACTTAAAACACGACGAAGTTTCATCTCAATAAAGAAAATGTTTTTCGCGTAATCTCTCAATTCATTATAAAGCAAATGGTCTTCGCATTTTATGACGTGTTCGATATTATCAGACACCAAAGACTTTGTAAATTCATCCACTACTTCACGTAGCGAAGATATATTGTCTGAAAGTTCAAGCGAAAAACCGAGCACAATGAATTTTCCTTCATCAGTGTCAACAGATTGCTGACGCTCAAAATTTATCTTTATATTTGGCAAATCCCCGGTTTCTTGATTGTATTCGTTAGAAAACACTTCTTCTAACTTTTCCTGAAGTAAACTGAGGACAGGTTCATTTTCTTGCGGCTGATAAACGATAATAAACTCGAAAATCATGATTTTTCCGCTCCCAATAGTTGCTCTTCGAACCAGCATTTGGCTGCTTGCCAGCCCGCTTCCGCCTCGGCGCGCAGGCGGCGGGCTTCTTCACGGCGGCGGCGGGCTTCGGCGGCGATGGTTTGCTGGACGCCATCTGAAGGCACAGGGATTTGAAGCGCACGAATCGTACTATAATCCAGCGCAATGCGCGTTCCTCCAGTAACGCCTCGATTACTGATTGCCAGGCCAATAGAGCTATTGAGCCAGATAGCGAGAAACTCTGGTGTTACGAGCGTATCGCAAAGACGGAGACGCACGATATGTTGATTGATGTTCGCAGGCAATAAATCCTCTGTTACAACGGCAGCGTTGCCAACTCGCCCAGTAATGGTCATTAAAATATCATTGGCTGCAAGTTGGGAACGTTTCAATTCTCCTTCGTGTACCTCTTGCTTGATGAAATTGAGTTCAGTTAAATCGAATTCATTGGCCTTTACATTCAAAATTCGCAAAAACTTGACGCCTGTTTTTGCATAGAATTCTGAACTGCCGCGCGTAGGTGTCGCTCCGCCAACAAGTTCAGGCGATAACACCCCCAAACAAACTTTAGGAATTTGAGACGAGGCAAAGGCGGCAATCAATTTTGAAAATCGAGGGTGATGATAACCGGGGTCTACCCGTCCTTCATGCTTTAGTCTGCCCTGCGTGACAGCAAACACCTTGCGCTCATCCTTCGGCGGCGGCGTCAGACCGAGCGTGGAGAGCAGAAAATCATCCAGCCCGGCCAGCAGCGCGTCGGCTTCCGCCAGCTTTGCGCGGCGTTTGGCGCGGGCAGCATTCATCGCGGCGACTAGCTTATTCTGTTCCGATTCTTCAAATTCCGGAAAAGGAAGTTTCGAAAGAAATGAAGCGGAAACACGCTGATGGCCTGATGAACCAGTAAACGAATACACAGCTAATTTACGAACGATTTCTTGTCCAAGAAACTCTAGTACGAAACGAGGAACAATTCTTTGATGTTTCGTTCTGATGACATGAAATTCTGTCGAACCAAATCCTATCTCGCTTGGCAAACTATCCACAATGCAAATTTTCCCGTTTTCCATGCAAGGAGTTATTTTTGCCATCAAAATATCGCCATTTTCAAAAACGGTATAACCTTTGTTGACTTCGCCAAAAGGACGTGCAGTAACATTGAATACACCGGACGCGCCATCCTCAACGGAGTCCATTGGTATGAAACCAACGATGGACTCTTGCTCAAGTTTTGAGCAATCAACTTTCGGATTCAACTCAACATAATAACCAAGTAGTTTTGATGTCGCTGGGTTTTCCCACAACTTTTCCAAAAATTGTTTCAATGCGGGCGCGTGAGATTGCGCGGCGATCTGATGACATCCAACTTCGCCCCGCTTCACGCCAAAGCATTGTGCTTCGGCTCGTTCGGCGAGGCTCAGACGAAAAAACGGTCAGGGTCTTTCTGGAATGCCTGCCATTGCGCGACAAGACCGGTATCGGGAATGATTTCCCTGTGCCGCTCGCTCCATTGCGGCCTTTTCGGGTTGGCCGTGCTCCATTCGTAATACACACGATAATCGAACAAATCGCAAGACTGGATTTCCACTTTCTCCTTTTCAGGCGTCTCGCGTTCCACCAACACCTTGAAGGTCTTGCGGCCCGTGGCGTCATAGCCGATGTTCTCGGCCAGCGCCATGAAAATGGGCGCGTCGTCCGGCACGGTTTCGCTCTCCTGCAAGCGGCGCAAAAAGACCACGCTCGCCTTCACCCCGGCGTCGTAATGCGCGAACGCGAATTGCGGCAGCGACACCACGGCGAGAAGCTGGAAATGTTCGAGCAGCCAGTCGCGCACGCCTTGCAGCGACGAATTGGTCAAGATGCCGTCCGGCAACACAATGGCGACCCGGCCCGTGCCGGGCTTCAAGAAGGCGTGTACGCGCTCCAGAAAAAGAATCTCCGTTTTCACGCTGGCGCGTTTTTTAACGGCTTTCGCGCCGCGCCTGGCGTCGTTTTCCCCTTGCGCGGATTCGTCCGGCTCCGTGGCGCTCTTGCCGAGGTATTCCAGCAACTCGAACTGCTCAAGGTAGCTCCTGGGTTTTTCCGCGCGCTTGACTACAGAACCAAAAGGCGGATTCGTCAGGATGAGGTCGAACTTTTCCCTGGCGAGCGCGTCCTTTTTCTCCCGGATGCAGGGAAAAAAATCCAGCGCGTCATGGCCGACGATGTTGGTGTGGCCGTCGTCGTGGATGATCATGTTCATCTTGGCGACGCGCGCCAATTCCTCGTTGATTTCGATGCCAAACAGATTTTTCTCGGCAAAATCGTGCCAGTAGGTGAAATGTTCAAGGCTCTGGCGTGCGTCGCTGTCACGTTTGGGAAAGCGGCGATCCGCCGCGCGGCGGACGTGATCGAGCGAATACAGGAGGAAACCGCCCGAACCGCAAGCCGGATCGAGCACCAAGTGGCCGCGCTCCGGATTCAGCACTTCGACGGCGAAGGCAATGATTTCGCGCGGCGTGAAATACTGACCAAAATCGCCCTTGAAAAAGCCGCCCATGAATTCCTCGAAAGCGACGCCCTTGGTGTCGAGTTCGGTGCGATCAAGCGAAATGCTTTCGAGGTGCTCGACGCATTGGGCGAGAACCGGCGGATCGAGGTTGATTTTGTCCGTGAAAACGTCGGGTTCTTGTTCCTGCTCGTCCCGGTAGAGCTGGTGGATGCGCGCGGCGAGCCTTTCGCTGGTCTCGCCGTCGCCGCGCTGAAAAGCATAAGGTTTGCCGTCCTCGCGGTCGGGATTCTTCTCGTCGCGGTGCTTGACGAAAACGATTTTGCAGAATTCGCCGAACGCCGCGATGGGGCTGCGCCGCCCGCCTTCCCAAAGCGTTTGATGGCATTTGCGGATGGCGGCGCGAAGCTCCTCGCGCGGCACCGCCGAAAGGTCCCGACCAGGTGAATTCTTGTAAAAACGCCATTCCGGCGGACGCCCATAGCGGCGGGGAACGTCCGTCATCAAATTGCGCTCGCGCTCGCCGGGCGGAAATTTTTTGTCGAAACGCAGAAAGCGGCGGGTCATTCCCGCGACCACGCCGCAATAGTTCGCGCCCAGGCTGGCGCGGTTGCCGCAGGCTTGCTCGATGGCTTGCGCGAATTCCGCGTCGGAAATGTCCGCGCGCTTGCATTCGATGACGAGCCACGGCGATTTATGTTCTTCGTCCTGTTCCCCGTAAATCACGAGGTCGGCCTTGTCGCTTGGGGTGCGGCGCGGCACTATGACCTCGAACGCGATGCGCTCGGGGAGATAGCCATACTTGTAGATCAGTTCGGCCCAGAAGGCGGCGCGGATTTTTTCTTCCGGGTCGGACCAGCGCTCGGAATGAGCGGCGGCGCTATAGTGGATGCGTTCGGTTTTTCCCTCGCCCGCGAGCTTTGCAAGGCCGTTGTCAAACGCCTGTTGCAGAAAGGAGGGTTGTGTAGCGTCCGTCATGGCGTCGTTAAACTCATCAAGGGTTGGTCGATGCCGTCCATCGGTTTCGGCAGGAGGCGCAAGGGTAACGCCAAATCCGGTTTTTTCAAACTTCAAGGTTCGCAACGGGCGCAATTAAAAGCGGAGGAGGGAACTGCGCGCTCGCCTCCAACCTTCGTCAAGTGCAAGGAGTGGAGCGGCATGAAATCCAGGCGTCGGTTCAGTTTCTGGAACGGCAAGGCAGGGGCGGGCATGCCCCGCCCCTGCAGGCTGTCTGGATTGCCACGTGCCTGCGTCCCTCGCTTTTGACGAGGCGGGAGAGATGGAACAGAGGCCGCAAAGAACCAGAGACTATGAACAGGTTCTAATCGCGCCCCATGTTTTTTTGCACCGCAACAAGGCGGCATTTGTTAGAATCCAAAACCTTTCTTTTTCGCGTCGTCCTTTCATGTCCATCGCCCAGCTTCGCCCCATCCGCAACATCGCCATCATTGCCCATGTCGACCACGGCAAGACGACGCTGGTTGACCAGCTTCTGCGCCAGTCCGGCGCTTTTGCCGCGCATCAGCAGGTGGCCGAGCGGGTGATGGATTCCAATGATCTCGAAAAAGAGCGCGGCATCACCATCCTTGCCAAGAATACTTCCGTCGAATACGAGGGCATCCACATCAACATCGTCGATACGCCGGGACACGCCGATTTCGGCGGCGAGGTCGAGCGGGTGCTGGGCATGGTCGATGGCGTCCTGCTCCTGGTCGACGCCGTCGAGGGGCCGATGCCGCAGACCCGCTTCGTCACCAAGAAGGCGCTGGGCCTGGGTCTTTGCCCGATCGTGGTGATAAACAAGGTCGACCGCGACGGCGCGAACCCGGACAACGCCATCAACCTCACCTTCGATCTGTTCGACAAGCTGGGCGCCAGCGACGCGCAACTGGATTTTCCCATCGTCTACGCTTCCGGCCTGGACGGCTGGGCGGCGCTGGAACTTGCCGCGCCGCGCGAGAACATGCGACCGCTCTTCGAGACCATCTTGAAGCGGGTTCCCGCGCCGGAAGCGGATGTGGACGCGCCGCTGCAATTCCAGGTTTCCGCGCTCGACTACAGTTCCTACGTTGGCCGCATCGGCATCGGGCGCATCAAGCGCGGCCGGGTGAAGACCGGGCAACAGGTCATGGTGATGTTCGGCAGCGAGGAAGAAGCCGCCCGGCACGACCGCACGCCGTTCAGGGCCAGGATCGGGCAGGTGTTCGGCTTCAAGGGGCTGAACAAGGTGGAACTCGACGAAGGCCAGGCCGGCGACATCGTGCAGGTGACGGGCATCGAGGATCTCGCCCTGGGCTGCACGCTCACCGACCCGGATTGCCCGGAAACCCTGCCGCTCCTGAAGATCGACGAGCCGACGCTTTCCATGCAGTTCATGGTGAATACAAGCCCGCTCGCCGGCACGGAAGGCAAGTTCGTCACCAGCCGCCAGCTCCGGGAGCGCCTGCACAAGGAACTTTTGACCGACATGGCGCTGCGCGTGGACGACACCTCCAACAGCGACGTGTTCGATGTCTGCGGACGCGGCGAACTGCATCTTTCCATCCTGCTTGAAAACATGCGCCGCGAGGGCTATGAACTGGCGGTGGGGCGTCCGCGCGTGGTGAAGCGCATGATCGACGGCGTGGAATGCGAGCCTTACGAGATGCTGACCGTGGACGTGGAAGAGCAACACCAGGGCGGCGTCATGGAATCGCTGGGGCAAAGGAAGGGGGAGATGCTGGACATGACCCCCGACGGGCGCGGGCGGACGCGCGTCGAATACCGGATTCCGGCGCGCGGCCTGATCGGCTTCCAGGGCGAGTTCATGAACCTCACCCGCGGCGCCGGCCTCATGAGCCACGTCTTCGACGAATACGCGCCGGTCAAGGAAGGCGGCATCATCGAGCGGCGCAACGGCGTTCTCATCTCGCAGGAAAACGGCGAGGCGGTCGCCTACGCCCTGTGGAAATTGCAGGATCGCGGGCGGATGTTCGTGAATCCCGGCGAAAAACTCTACGAGGGCATGATCATCGGCATCCACAGCCGCGACAATGATTTGGTGGTGAATCCCGTGAAAGGCAAGCAACTGACCAACATCCGCGCCTCCGGCACGGACGAGGCCGTGCGCCTCGTGCCGCCCGTGACGCTGACGCTGGAGGCGGCCATCGAATTCATCGCCGACGACGAACTCGTGGAAATCACCCCGAAGAACATCCGCTTGAGAAAACGGTATCTGACGGAAATCGAGAGGAAGCGGGCGTTGCGGGAAAGCGCGTAATCACTGGGAAAACAGGGAAAACGACAATGGGCGCATGTCCGCAAGACGCCATTCGGAAAATCAGGAAGCGAACCTGTCTGGCCGCGTGCGGACTTTTCCTTCTCGCGCTTGTCCTGCCGGCGGTCTATACCTATATCCATTATCCCGGGATGCTCGAACCCCCGCAACCGAAAGCAACGCCAGGATGGGTCCTCCTGCGGTACGGATGGGGCGCCATTCTCCACGGCACGATTGCCTGGTTCGCAAATCCTTTGTTTTTATGGCTAGCCGTGATGTTTTGCCATGCCGACGGACGTTATGACAGAAAGTGCGCCCGGGTTTCCAGGGTTTCACTCTATATCGCGGCTTCGGCGTGGCTGACCGCCGGTTTTTACCGGTTTCATGATGGCGGCGCTTATACTGAGCACTTCCACCATTTCGGCATCGGCGCGTATTGTTGGCTGGCGGCCTTCGTCGTCCTGTTTCTGGGCGTCCGTTCCGTTTGCTCGCATGCGCATCCAGACGACGCAAGCACTGGCTGGAAGGCTGACTCTGCCTGCGAGCGCGGCAATATTCGCCATTACTTCCCCTGTAGGTTCTTGCTGTCTTTCGGGATGGAATGCCACGCGGCATCTCGTGGGAATCAAAAGAAAGCGCGCGCCGCGGGGATGCTGAGGACATGTACATGAACGCGGACACGGACACGGACGCTCGCGCGCTGGAAGACGAATTTTTCATGCGCGAGGCGATTTATCAGGCGCAAGCAGCGGCCTGTCTGGGCGAGGTTCCGGTCGGGGCCATCGTGGTCTGTGAGAACGCCATTGTCGGACGCGGCTTCAATTCGCCCATTGGCGATCAGGACCCGAGCGCGCACGCCGAAATCGTCGCCTTGCGCGACGCGGGGCGGCGTTTGGGCAATTACCGCCTGCCGGGCTGCGAACTGTTTGTCACGCTGGAACCCTGCGCCATGTGCGCGGGCGCGCTGCTCCATGCCCGCATCGCGCGGGTGGTTTATGGCGCGCGCGATCCAAAAGGCGGCGCGCACGGCAGCGTTCTTGATCTCTTTGCCGAGGAAAAACTCAATTACCATACCAGGATTGTCGGTGGCGTACTGGCTGAAGCCTGCGGCAGACTGCTGAGCGATTTTTTTGCCGAACGCAGAATCAGGGAAGAGAAAACGGGGGGCAGGGAACAGCAGGAAGGCACGGAGGCGCGCGAACATGCCTGAGCATTCCCTCCCGCTGCGCATTCATGTCTCATTGGCGCGACAGACGCTGGAACTGCGCGACGCGGCGGGACGTCTGCTTTGCGGCTACCCGGTTTCCACGGCGGCGCGGGGCGCGGGCGAGCAAAACGGCAGTCATCAGACGCCGCGTGGACGGCATATCGTGCGCGCCAAAATCGGCGCGGGCTGCCCGATTTACACCGTCTTTTCCGCCCGCCGTCCCACGGGCGAATGCTGGACGCCGGAGCTGGACGCCGCTTTTCCGGGACGCGACTGGATACTTACCCGCATCCTCTGGCTTTCCGGCCGCGAGCCAGGCGTCAATCGCCTGGGCGCAGTCGATAGCATGCGCCGCTACATCTACATCCACGGTTGCAGCGAAAACGCTGTTTTGGGCGAGGCGCATTCGCACGGCTGCATTCGCATGCGTAACCGCGACATCCTGCAATTGTTTGATCGAATTCCGGCGTATACGCCCGTCGAGATCACATGAACAAGCCCGTTTTGCCCAAACGCTGGCAGGCAATCGACGGCGTGCTGCTGCTGGATAAGCCCAGCGGCATAACTTCCAATACCGCGCTCCAGAAGGCCAGAAGGCTTTTTTGTGCCGCGAAAGCGGGACATGCCGGCACGCTCGATCCGTTGGCGACGGGATTGCTGCCGCTTTTATTGGGGGAAGCCGCCAAGTTTTCCGCGGGTTTATTGAACGCTGATAAAACCTATGAGGCGGAAATCCGTTTTGGCGTCACCACGGATACCGGCGACAGCGAAGGCGCGGTCACGGCGCGGACGAGTCTTCCACATGATCTCATCGCCAGGCTTGAGCGCGCGTTGCCGCGTTTTCTGGGCGAGCAACTGCAAACGCCGCCCATGTATTCGGCCATCAAGCGGAATGGCCGCCCGCTGTACGCGCTGGCGCGCCAGGGCGTGGTAGTGGAACGCGCGCCGCGCCGCGTCGTTTTTTACGAGCTGGAGCCGCGCGCTTGGGATGAGCCGCGTTTTTCCTTGCGGGTGAAATGCAGCAAGGGCGCGTATATCCGGACGCTGGCGGAGGATTTGGGCAGTGCCGTCGGCTGCGGCGCGCATCTGACGGCGCTTCGCCGCACCCGGGTCGGCGCGCTGGATATCCGGCGCGCGCATACGCTGGAGGCGCTGGAATTCCTGCCGGCGGCCGAACGCCTCGCCTGTCTCGACGCCGTGGATAGCCTGCTTGCCGACTTGCCCGCCATCTGCCTGGATGCCGCTGAAACCCGCCGCTTCCTGCACGGCAACCCGGTTTTGGAAGCCGGGGCGCAAACCGCCGATGTCCGCGGCGCCGCGCGCGTGTATGGTGGGGAAGCGGACGCGAAGGTCTTTTTGGGACTGGGGGACTTGAAGGACGACCATATCCTCTACCCCCGCCGCGTTATCGGCCATAACGGAAACGTCAAAAAGTAAGAATCCACTTTTTGCCGGTTCCGTCAGCAAAAAAGGACAAGCGGAGCTTGCCCTTTTTTGGGGGAAAGGCAACGAAAACCCACTACCATCCGTCCGCGCGGTCGTAGGGCGCATGGTTTTGTGCGGTCTTGTCTCCCCCCCTGACAAGGGGGGGTTGAGGGGGATTTGCGGCGGTTCAGAGGACAGAAGACACTCCATTATCCGGAGGGTGTCAGGTGAGTAAGAACACCCTTGCGGCGGCGCCAGCCGCCGTATTCAAAACCTTGGCGCCACGACATGTCCAATGGGGTTCACGGAAACCGCGGCTACCGATGAATCAGCGCCAATCCCTTGCCGGCTCGTGTCGTGGGCAA
>JAITRP010000113.1 GCA_031288305.1 Zoogloeaceae bacterium | reverse complement strand
GTTGAACGCGCGATTGCGCTTTCCAGCGAGAAGTATTGTTCCGCTTCCATCATGCTGGGCAAGACCGCGCGGATCAGCCATGACTTTGAACTCGTCGAGAGCGGGACGCCTTTGTCAGGAAATTGATGGGCGTGCCGCATCGCAAATTGAACGTCCCGGAACGGGGTATGCTGGATGCCTATGAAGGGAAACTGGCGGAACACGGGTTTGTCGCCGACGCCGCGCAGTGGGCGGCGGCGGAATGTTTGCAGGCGCTGTACGCGCGCCTCTTGCATTTCAAGGCGGCGCGCGGCAGTGCCGTCAAGCGTCTGCTGACGCGCCCCGCGCCGCCCAGGGGCGTCTATTTCTGGGGCGGCGTCGGGCGGGGCAAGAGTTTTCTGATGGATTGCTTTTTTGCCGCCGTTCCCTATCGACGCAAGAAACGCATCCATTTCCACGCCTTCATGCAGCGCGTTCACCGCGATCTGACGCGTCTCAAGGGCGAAGCCGATCCCCTGGGCAAGGTGGCGGCAAACATCGCCCGCGAAACAAGGCTGTTGTGCTTTGACGAATTCCATGTCTCCGACATTGCCGACGCCATGCTGCTCGCCCGCCTGCTTTCCGGACTTGCCGCCGAAGGCGTGGTGCTGGTGATGACTTCCAATTACCCGCCCGACGGCCTTTATCCCAATGGATTGCATCGGGAAAGTTTCCTGCCCGCCATCGATCTCATCCAGCGGCAAATGACGGTGGTGCGGGTCGACGCGGGCGTGGATTACCGTCTGCGCGCCCTGGAGCAAGCGGAGGTCTACCAGTTCCCGGCAGACGCGGCGGCAGAGGCGCGCATGGGCGATTATTTTCGTCAGATGGCGGGAGAGGAAGGCAAGGCGGGCGAATATATCGAGGTGCTGGGACGTCAGATTCCCACAGTGCGCGCCAGCTTTCGCCAGCAGGAAAACGAGGGAGAAAAGGCCGGCGGCGTGCTCTGGTTCGACTTTGCCAGTCTGTGCGGCGGCCCGCGTTCGCAGAACGACTATCTGGAAATCGCCCGCTTCTGCCGCTGTGTGCTGCTCTCCGGCGTTCCCATGATGAGCCGTTATCAATCCGCCGAAGCTCGCCGTTTCACCTGGCTCGTCGACGTGTTGTACGAAAACCGCGTCAAGCTCATCCTCACCGCCGACTGCGCGGCGGAAGAACTCTACCGCGAAGGCGCGGGCGCCCACGAATTCCAGCGCGCCGTCAGCCGCCTTGCCGAAATGCGCTCCCGCGATTGGGGGCGCTATGGGCAGGAAACAGACGACAGGGGACAGAGCGGCTGCTTTCTTCCCTCTGCCTGATTCCGCTGGCTCAAGGGGCGACAGGTTTTTGCCCCTACCAGAGGCCGTTTCGTCCTCTTTTGTCCTCTGTCATCCGATCAGCAGCGCCTTGCAGGTTTCCTCGAAATCGTGTTCGATGCGCGCCAACACTGGAAAAAGCTTCGCTTCATCCAGCGCCAGGCGTTGCCAGGCGGCGAGGGAAAGGCATGGGATGGGCATGTCGTCTTCCAGGAGGGCGTGCGCCAGGATGTCGGCAAGGTGCAGGAGATCGGCGGCCTCGCTGTCCGGGGCGTGATGTTGGGCGATGGCGGCGGCGAGTTCGGACGGCAGACCCCATTGCGCCGCCAGCATCGCGCCCGCCTGGGCGTGTTCGACGCCGAGCAGGGCGCGTTCGTTGTCCAGGCGCATGACGGCGCGGTTATCCGCGCAAACGAGCGTCTGGCGATATTCGTCCGGAAAACAGCTTGCCAGCAAGAGTTGGCCAATATCGTGCAGAAGGCCGTGGGTAAAGGCAATGTCCGGGTTCTTGCGGCAGGCGACCGCCAACGCGCGCGCGGCGACGGCAACCGCGATGGAATGCCGCCAGAACGCCAGTTCGTCAAAACCCGCGCAGGGCGGATGGGTGATGGCGCGCATGGCGGCGGCGTTCAGCGCCAGCATGTAGAGTGTGCGCAGACCAAGAATGACAATGGCGTCCTCTATGCTCGCCACTCGCCCGCTCAAGCCGTAAAAGGAAGAATTCGCCAGACGCAGAATCCGCAGCGCCAACCCCTGATCGGCGGCAATGCGTTGCGCCAGGACGGGAAAGTTCAGGCATTCGGCATGTTCCATCTCCGCCAGCAGATCGGATACCAGCGGCGGCAATCCCGGCAACGCGGCAATGGCCTGTTGCAGGCGCGCTTCGCTCAAAAGGGGCGGCGTCCCGCTCATGTGGTCTTTTCCTCGAGTTGCCGCAGGCGGTACTGGATCAGTATCCGACAAAGTTCCCGCGCGCCGGAATGCGCGCCCGCATGGGCGAAGCGCGCCTCCAGCACGCGGGCGATCCCGGTTTTCGCCTTTTGCCGCGCCGCTTGACTGGTGTTCCTGTCGCTCACGTTTTGTCGGGGATGAAGATGAACAGTTTGCCGCTGGCCGCTGAGCGTTCTCCCAGCGCGCGGCAGGAAAGGCGGTAGGAACGCGCGTTCGGCGCGATGAAGGCCGTGCCGCTCTCTTCCTTCGCCGTATCCATCGCGCGCAGCAGTTCCGGCGGCAGCAGCGTGGAAATCTGCTGACCAAGAAACAGGGCGCCGTCGTGACCAAAAGCCTGCCGCGCCGCCTCGTTGATGGCGGCGATCATGCCGGAATCATCGACGCCCAACAGCGGCAGGGGCAGGATCTGGATGACTTCGTGCAGGACGTTCAGTATTTCTTCATCGCGCTGGAGCTGATGCTGTTTTTCTTCCAGCAGGGCCTGGAGACGCTGGTTGGCGAGAATCATGGCCTGGGAGAGTTCCGCCGTCAGCCGCCGGTTGTCGTCCGCGAGTTCCTTGTGGGCAAATGCCTCGCGCAGCGCGGCGCGCAGTTGATCGTCATCCCAGGGTTTGGTGAGGAATTTGTAGATCGCGCCCTCATTCACCGTCTTGGCGATGGACTGGATTTCCAGATAGCCGGTGAGCGCCATGCGCACGCAGTGCGGCTGGATGATTCGCGCCTGGCTCAGGAATTCCACGCCGCTCATGTGCCGCATTCTCTGTTCGCTGAGAATCACATCCACCGGCTGCTTCTTCAGGATGTCCAGCCCGGCCGCGCCGCCCAGGGCGGTGAGTATCTTGTAGCCGTCCGGACGCAACATGCGGCGCAGGGCCGCGAGCACGTCGGCCTTGTCATCGACCAGCAGCAGGGTATGCGGATGGCTGGGGGTTTCCATTACTCAATTGTCACTGTGCCGCAACGCCATCAGACGCCAGATGAGCGGCGTGAAAATCAACTGCATGGCCAGGTCCTGACGATCGCCGGGAATCACGATGGTATTGGCGCGGCTCATGAAAGCGCCCTGGATCATGCTGAGCAGATAGGGGAAATCCACGCCCTTGGGATTGGCGAAACGAATGACCACCAATGATTCGCTGTTGGCGGGAATATCGCGCGCGCCCACCGGGTCCGAGGTGTCGACTACGGGCACCCGCTGGAAATTGATATGCGTCAGGTTGAATTGCGGCACGACATATTGCAGATAATCGGGCATGCGCGCGAGGATGGTGCGGGTGACGGCTTCGCGGGAATAGCCGCGCATCCGGGTGTCGCGGTGGATTTTCTGTATCCATTCCAGATTGGCGACGGGCGCGATGCCGATCAGCAGATCCGGGTGCCGCGCCACATCGATTTCCGGAGCGCGCACCGCCCCATGCAGACCTTCATAGAACAGCAGATCGGTATCGGGCGGCAGGTCTTCCCAAGGCGTGAAGGATCCGGGCGGCTGGCTGTAGCGTTCGGCTTCCTCCCGGTCGTGCAGGTAATGGCGGCATTTTCCCGTGCCGCTTTCGCCATAGACGCGAAACAGCGTCTCCAGTTCGGCAAAGAGATTGGCCTCCGGCCCGAAGAGCGAGACGCGCGGTTCGCCATTTTTCTCGCGCGCGTCATTCATGCGGCGCAGGGCGGCGCGTTCGTAACGATGAAAACTGTCGCCCTCGACAATGGCCGCGCCAACCTCCTCGCGCCGGAAGATGCCCTCGAAGACCGCGCGCACCGTGCTCGTTCCCGCGCCGGAGGAACCGGTAATGGCGATGATGGGATGACGGGCGGACATGGCGGGATTTCAGGGCGCGGGGGCAGGGGGCGCGGGCCGGTTTTCCGGCAGCATGATGTTGACTTCCAGTATCTCGCAATTGCCTTCTTTTTCCAGGGAGACCTTGATGTCTTCTGGATTGACCGACACGTAGCGGGAAATCACGGCGACCAGTTCCTTTTGCAGGGCAGGCAGGAAATCCGGGGTGCTGTTCTGGCTGTTGCGCTCATGCGCGATGACGAGCTGCAGCCGCTCCCGGGCAATGTCCGCGGTTCTGGGTTTTTGCCGAAACAGGCGGGAAAAGAGAAAACCCATGCTCATTTCCCCCCGAACAGGCGTTTGAACAGCCCCGGCTTTTCATAATCCACGAAACGCAGGGGCTGCGTTTCGCCCAGGAAACGGGCGACGACATCCTTGTAGGCTTCGGCCACGTCGGAATCCGGCAGATGGATGGCGGGCGTGCCCTGGTTGGAAGCGTGCAGCACGCTTTCGGATTCGGGAATGACGCCGATGATGGGAATGCGCAGGATTTCCTGAATGTCCTTGTAGGAGAGCATTTCACCCTCATCGACCCGCTTGGGCGAATAACGGGTAATCAGCAGATGCTCCTTGACGGGATCGTCCCCATTGATGGCGCGCCGCGATTTTGCCTGCAAAATGCCGAGGATGCGGTCGGAATCGCGCACGGAAGAAACCTCCGGATTGGAAACGACCAGCGCCTCATCCGCGAAAGTGAGCGCCATGACGGCCCCGTGTTCGATGCCGGCGGGCGAATCGCAAACGACATATTCAAAGCCCATGTGTTCGAGTTCGCGGAGGATTTTTTCCACGCCTTCCTCGCTCAAGTCGTCCTTGTCGCGCGTCTGCGAGGCGGGCAGCACGCAGAGGTTGTCGTTTTCGCAGTGCTTGTCCTTGATCAGCGCCTGATTCAGCGTGGCCTGACCATTGATGACGTTGATCAGGTCATACACCACGCGCCGCTCGCAACCCATGATGAGATCCAGATTCCTGAGACCCACGTCGAAATCAATCACGGCAGTCTTGAAGCCACGCAGGGCAAGCCCGGAAGCAAAACAGGCGCTGGTCGTGGTCTTGCCCACGCCGCCCTTGCCGGAAGTCACAACAATAATGCGGGTCACAGAATTTCTCCAAAATTTGAAAAGACGAATTCTACGGGCTTTTCTCCTTCGATTACAGACAGAAGACAGAAGACAGAAGACGGAGGACAGAAGACAGAAGACAGAAGACAGAGGACAGAGGACAGAGGACAGAGGACAGAGGACAGAGGACAGAGGACAGAGGACAGAGGACAGAGGACAGAGGACAGAGGACAGAGGACAGAGGACGGAGGACGGAGGACGGAGGACGGAGGACGGAGGACAGAACGCTTGCTGCGCTCGCTTTGTGGTCTGTAGTCCGTGGGCGCGTGTTTGGGGATGCGCTCCGTTTTGCGGGTGGTGGGCACTGCGCGCGTCCCACCCACTACAAAGGCCGCGCCAGCGGCTGATTTCCGTCCTCTGTCCTCCGTCCTCTGTCCTCTGTCTTCTGTCCTCTGTCTCCTGTCTCCTTCTACCCTCCGATCCCTTATAATCCGCCTTCCATGCTATTTTCTAGAGGAGAGCTTTCATGAATGCCCAGAACGGTTACAACATCGAAGACTTGGCGGTGGGTCAGAGCGCCAGCGTTTCCAAGACCATCACCGATGCCGATATCGTGCTTTTTTCCGGCGTTTCCACCGATACCAATGCCGTGCATCTGAATGAGGAATTCGCCAAGACCACCATGTTCGGCGGGCGCATTGCCCACGGGATGCTTTCCGCCGGGCTGATTTCCGCCGTGCTCGGCAACCGTCTGCCCGGCCCCGGCACCATCTACCTGGGGCAGACCCTGAAGTTCAAGGCGCCCGTGCGTCCCGGCGATACGGTCACGGCAACCGCCACCGTCAAGGAAATCATCGTCGAAAAGAAACGCGCCGTGCTGGAAACCGTGTGTACCGTCAATGGCAAGCCGGTCATCGAGGGCGAAGCCACCATGCTGTGCACCAGCAGCAAGGATTGACGCCCGCATGCCGGGACGCGGCGCGCGCCGCATCCCGGTTTTTGTCCTTTCCTCCGCGCCTGTCATGACTTTTCTCTCTACCCTCGCCGCCGCCTGGGAAAAAAACGATTCCCTGCTCTGCGTTGGACTCGACCCCGATCCCGCGCGTTTTCCCGCGCATCTGCGCGTAAAGAACGGCGCCATTCTTGAATTTTGCAAGGCGATCGTGACGGCGACCGCGGATCTGGTCTGCGCCTTCAAGCCGCAGATCGCCCATTTTGCCGCGCATCGCGCCGAAGACCAGTTGGAAGCGTTGATCGCGCACATCCACGCGGCGCATCCTGGCATCCCGGTCATCCTCGACGCCAAGCGCGGCGACATTGGCGACACGGCGGCGCAATATGCCGTGGAAGCCTTCGAGCGTTTTCGCGCCGACGCGCTGACGGTCAATCCCTACATGGGATACGATTCCATCGCGCCGTATCTGGCCTATCCGGACAAGGGCGTCATCCTCCTGTGCCGCACTTCCAATCCCGGCGGCGGCGACCTGCAGGCGCTGAAAGTGGAGGGCGAGCCGCTCTACGAGCGCATCGCGCGGCTTGCCGCCGAAAAGTGGAACGTCAGCGGCCAATGCGCGCTGGTGGTCGGCGCGACCTGCCCCGCCGAACTTGCGCGCGCGCGCGCGCTGGTCGGCGACATGCCCATCCTGAGTCCGGGCATCGGCGCGCAAGGCGGCGATATCGCCGCCGTGGTCGGCGCTGGACAAACCCGCGGCGGAACGGGACTGATCCTCAACTCCTCCCGCGCCATCCTCTACGCCGGCGCGGACGAACGCTACGCCCAGGCCGCCCGCCAGAGCGCGCAAGCCACCCGCGCGGCAATCAACGCGCAGAGGACAAGACGCCGGGCAAAAGAAAATGGAGAGGAGTAGAAGCCGCGCCTTTTTCATGGCGTCTTGCCTTGCAAACGCGGGCTTTCGCCGATTTTTTGCCTTCTTTCCTCCGTCCTGCGCCGGTCGATATACACAGCGCGCAGGAAAAAAATCAGGATTTTTTGCGTTTGTGGCTTGACAAAAGCCATAGGATTTATGTTTATGATTTTAAACGATTTTTTCGGTTGCCAAAATTTCGGGCAGCCTTGCGGGAGCCGATGGCGGCGCACTTTTTGCAGATTTTCCCCGTCGCTTTCCACAAAGTTATCCACAGGTTTTGGGGATAATTGGAAAAAACCCTGCCCGCAGCGTGAGTTAGGACGTTTTTCGAGAAATTACTCAAAATATCTTCGCTAAGTGAGAGGAGAGGCGGCAAAAGTGAAACCCCGATTTTTGCCGGTTCAGTCAGCAAAAAAGGGCAAGCGAAGCTCGCTTTTTTTGGAGTAAAGGCAACGAAACCCACTGCCGCCCGTCCGCATGGTCGCAGGGGCGCACAAAAAGCGGGCTTTTACTTTTTGACGTTTTTACGATGACTATCGTTCGTTTGGCTCTGGATGTTCCGCTTCATCGGCTGTTCGATTACCACATCGAGGACGACCCGCGTCTGCAACCCGGGCTGCGCGCGCGCGCGCCTTTCGGGACGCGCGAAAAAATCGGCGTCATCGTGGAATTCGTCTCGCGAAGCGAGTTGCCGCTGGAACAGATCAAGACCGCGCGGCTCATCGAAGACGACGATCTGCCGCCCCTGCCGCCCGACTTTTTCCAGATATGCGCGTTCGCCAGCCAGTATTACCAAGCGCCGCCGGGCGAGGTCATCCTCCAGGCGTTGCCGCCGGGATTGAAGAAAATCCGCGCCGTCAAGCGGCAAAAAGAACGTCAGGAAGCCATCTCCGCTCCCGCCGCGCCGGACATGCCGACGCTGACCGGCAGTCAGGCCGCCGCGCTGGAAATCCTGCGTCTGGATCGGGGGTATGCGCCCTACCTGCTTCATGGCGTTACCGGCAGCGGCAAGACGGAAATCTATCTGCGGCTCATCGACGCGGTGTTGCGAGAAGGCAAACAGGCGCTGTTGCTGGCGCCGGAAATCAATCTCACGCCGCAATTGGAGACCTGGCTGGCGCGGCGTTTTCCCGGCGTCCGCGTGGTCATGCTGCACAGCGAACTGACCGAGGCCGCGCGTGAACGCGCCTGGCGAGCGGCGTTTTCCGGCGCGGCGCGCATCATCGTCGGCACCCGTCTGGCGGTGTTTACGCCTTTGCCGCTGCTGGGGCTGATCATCGTCGATGAGGAACATGATCCCTCCTACCGGCAACAGGACGGAATGCGCTATTCGGCCCGCGATCTCGCCGTTTTTCGCGCCCGGCTGAAGCGTTTGCCCATCGTGCTGGGATCGGCTACGCCCAGTCTGGAATCCTGGGCGCACGCCCTGCGAGGGCGCTATACCCTGGCGCGTCTCGCTGAGCGTGCGGTCAGCGGCGCGCGTTTGCCCGCCGTGCGCGTGCTCGACACCCGCCGCCAGAAACTGATCGACGGCTTGAGCGAGCCGCTGCTGGAAGCCCTGCGCCAGCGGCTCGCGGCAAAGGAGCAAAGCCTCATCTTTCTCAACCGGCGCGGCTTTGCGCCGGTGCTCGCCTGTCCGGCCTGCGGCTGGGTTTCGCGTTGTCCGCGTTGCGCCGCCAATCGCGTGCTGCATCTTGCGGATCGGCGTCTGCGTTGCCACCACTGCGGGCTGGAGAGCCTCATTCCCAAGACTTGTCCGACCTGCGGCAATCTGGATCTGCATCCTTTCGGACGCGGAACCCAGCGTCTGGAAGCCCGGCTGGCGGAGCTTTTCCCGGCGGCGCGCATTCTGCGCGTTGATCGGGATTCCGCCAGGAGCCGCAAGCAATGGGAAGCCATGCTGGAAGAAATCCAGTCCGGCGCGGCGGATATCCTGATTGGGACGCAGATGCTCGCCAAGGGACATGATTTTCCGCGCCTGACGCTGGTCGGAACCACCGGCACGGACGCCGCCCTGTTCGCCGCCGATTGGCGCGCGCCAGAGCGCCTGTTCGCCCAGCTCATGCAGGTGGCTGGACGCGCCGGACGCGCCGATTTGCCCGGCGAGGTCATCCTCCAGAGCGAGTATCCGCAACACCCGCTCTATCAGGCGCTCATCGCGCAGGATTATCCGGGCTACGCCCAAACCCTGCTTGCCGAACGCCGCGCCGCCGGATTCCCGCCCTATGCCTACCAGGCCATCCTGCGCGCCGAAGCCCGCGACATGGCGACGGCGCTGGCGTTCCTGCAACAAGCGGCGGCGCTCCCCTGCATCGCCGATTATCCAGAAGTCGTTCTCTACGATCCCATTCCCATGCGCCTTTTCCGCATGATGAACCAGGAACGCGCCCAACTGCTGCTTGAATCCGCCTCCCGCCCCCAACTGCAAGCCTTCCTCTCTGTCTGGCGCGCCGCCCTGGAACTCCTTCCCCGCAAAAACCGCCTGCAATGGCGCCTCGAAGTGGATCCAGTTGATTGTTGAGGGATGTTACATCAAAAAATAAAAACCTACTTTTTGCCGGTTCAGATCAGCAGAAAAGGAAAGGCAAGCAACCCACTACCTATTTACACGGTCGTAGATACCATCTTTCTCGTCAACGTTTTTTGGGATAAAGAGGCTAGGGCGTGTTCACACTACCCTTGAAAGATGTTATGCTTCGGTACCAAGAAGTTACTGGAGCTTGATGATGGAAATCACCGAATCCCAATATCAACAGATCGAAGACTGCCTGCCGCGTCAGCGCGGC
>JAITRP010000088.1 GCA_031288305.1 Zoogloeaceae bacterium | reverse complement strand
GGGAAACGCTGATAGAGCGAGTTAGCGCAGGAGGTCTTGTTAACCTGACGACAGCGACCGACAAGACGACGGAGAAGTTTCGTTACCCAAAAGCCCAAAACGATCTTTTCATCGTCCGCGGCTGCAAGATTCCGCACCTTAAAATCAATTGGTTGCAAAGCGCCAATCTTCGTTTGGAGAACTGTGAGATTGGTCAACTGGAAATTCGAGATGCCCAGATAGGCAAGCTGGAGATCATGAAGACGAAATTTGATCGTCTTGATCTTTCCCGCACGGTGGCCACGGAATACGCGCTGGACGCTTCGGGGAAGATTGTTGACACGGGCAGCAACTACAGAGGCGGGACGTAATGAAAAAACTTCCCAGACGGCAAATGCTCAAGGCGCTGGCGCTGAGCGGCGTCACGGCGGCCTTGCCGAAATTGACCCATGCGCGTTCAATCTTTGGCAGGAAGAGAAAGCCCATCCGCGAATTCGGGAGAATATACGACTATCTCAAGGACGCGCAATTACGTCTGAAAGAAAAGCAAAAAGATCGCGTTGTCATTAAGGATGCGGAGTTCAACGGGGAGGATTTCATTAATGTTGCATGGGGCTATCACGACTTTGTGAACTGCCACTTCCCCGCGTCTTACAGAATCCAGTTGTTGCAACTGGCGAACTGCAATTTTATTGAATGTGAGTTTGGGCCGTCGCGTGACGACGACAGCATCCAGTTTGGCGAATGCCGCGATGTGGTGTTTCGAAAATGCAAGATTGCAAGAGGGAGCCTTGTATTTGAGGGGAAAGCACAGTTTGAGGAATGTGAATTTGATAGTCTCAACTCTGATCCGAATCATCGGCATATTCTTATCGGTGATGACGTGACCCTGACGAAGTGCAAGGCATCGGATTACACATGGCGCGGGAACGAGAAATTAACTGTACACAATTGCGTTTTTGGTGTGGGCAGGCTGAGTTCTGGCCTGACAAACAATGTGTCTGACGATTTCATCATCACCAACAGTACCTTTGAGAATGCGGAAAAAATCTTTTGGGCCACTAAAGTGAAAAACCTCACGATACGTCGTTGTGTGGCGAAGGGGATTTTCAGGACGCAGGGCTTAATTGTCGAAGATACGGCGCTGTTCGAGCATTTGAAGGAGGGGTTTTTTAGCTTGGCCAGTACAAGTTTCTACGGTAAACTCCATGTGAAAAATTGTACGTTCAGTACCCCCGGAAAATCAACAGTTGAGGACACGCCGGACTACCTGTTTATTTGTTCCGGTCGTATTCCCAGAGAGGTGCTGGTTGAGAGGGTTGTTTGCAAAGGCTCCGACGCTTGCAATTTGACCAGTGTGCACGATGGTGGAAACTATTTTTTCACTGAAAAACACAAGAACGAAGTCTTCATTGTCCGTGACTGCCAAATTCTATACCTCAAGATCAACTGGCTCAAGACCAAACATCTTCGTTTGGAGAACTGTGAAATCGGCCAACTGGAAATTCGAGATGCTCAGATTGGCAAGCTGGAGATCGTGAAGACGAAATTTGATCGTCTTGATCTTTCCCGCACGGTGGCCACGGAATACGCGCTGGACGCTTCGGGGGAGATTGTTGACACGGGCAGCAACTACGACAAGGCAACGGGCAAGGCCGGGAGGAAGAGATGAAGGAAACCACGCGACGGCAGGCGCTCAAGGCGCTGGCGCTGACGGGCGTTGCCGCCGCGCCCAAATTGGCCGCGATTGTGATTCTGGAGGGGGTATAAACCATGAACCTTCATCGATTCATCGAATGCCTGAAAGCCATCTCGAGGGAAAAGAGCGCCAAGCGCCAGGAGGTCATCGAGTGCTCGCCGAACAAGTGGGTGGCGAAGATCATTCAGGACGAGAAAGAAAATCTGTTCCATCCTTGCGACCTGAACGCGTTGTACGAGAAATACCATTCCCTGGACATCGAACTCCGCGCGTTTGCCTTCTACAGGGAACATGCCGCGCCAAATGATGCCCTGGGGTTTTTCATCCTGGCTTCCCTGAACCGGAGTGGTCATGTGCGGGAAAAGGCGGTTCGGGAACTTGCGGCCTTCCGTGACGGGAGGGCCATTCCCTTCCTGTTGTACCGCATGGCGGATTGGGCGCCCGAGGTACGCGACCTGGCGCGCGCGGAACTGGCATGTTTCATGGAACCGGAATTCCTGCCTTTTTTCATCAGGAATTTTTCCATCATCGAATGGCTGCGCAAGGTCGGCAGGGTCGATCTTTGCCTGGAGCATCAGCGCATCATGCGTTTCCTTCTGGAGGAGAACCGGGAGACTACCCTGCAATCATTTCGGCAAATCCCCGACCGAGCGCGCTTCATCCTGGCGCGTTACCTGGCCGTGCCGGAGATTTGCCGGGATGCCCTGCGCCTGTTGCGCGCGGATAAACTGCCCCTCATCCGGAAACTGGCCTGCCGCTTTCCCGACCAACTCACCCCGGACGAAATCGAGTGTCTTTTGCGCGACCGGGTAGCCAGCGTGCGCCATCAGGCCTTTTTTCGGCTCGCCGCGTCCAGCGCGCGCCACGCGGCCAGTATGCGTCATGCGGCGCTGGAGATGTTGAGCGACAACTCCGCTCCCATCCGCGCGCTGGCACGGCGGCATATGCAGGCGAGCGGGATGGATTTTGCCGCCCACTATCATGCCCTGTTGGCAAAAGAGCGGGATGTCGTGGGCGCTTTGCCGGGACTGGCCGAAGTCGGCGGGCGGCGGCACGATGTCGAGATCATCTCGCGTTTTCTGGCGTCCCCTCGCGGCAAGGTGGCGCGGGCGGCGTTCCGTGCCCTGCAATCCCTGGATGCCGCTGCCGCGTTCCGTTTTGCCGTTGAACATCTGGCGGATGCGCGACGAGGCGTCCGCAAGGCCGCGCTCAACCATGTCGCGGGAAATCCGCAACCCGAAGCCCTGGCGCGGGCGCGGGCCATTTACCGGGAAGGCGCGCCGGAACCGCGGCGCGACATGCTGGAACTTTTCATCCGCATTGGCCGCTGGCGCGCGCTACAGGATTTGATCCTGGCGCATGCCGACGAGGACGCCCAAATCCGCGGGCGGGCGCAGGATGGCATCCTGCTCTGGAAAGACCGGGCCGCTCGGCTCTACACGCCGCCAGACGCCGCCGAACGGGCGGGCATCGCGTCCGCGCGGCAATGCTTTCCGGCGGACAAATTCTCCTGGCTGGATTTTTACCTGCAATGACGCCCACGCAATCGACATCCATGCGCCCGAGAGCCTGTTCATCATCTCTGATTCCTTCTGGCGCGGCTTCCCTCGCCTTCGTCAAAAGCGAGGAGCGTGGCGACGCGGCAATCCAGACGGTCTTTCAATTTGCCCTGGCGTTTCGGGTAACGGAACCGCCGTCTGGATTGTCGCGGGCCTGCGGCCCTCGCTTTTGACGGGGCGGGAGAGACGGAACAGAGGCCGCAAGGAACCAGAGACGAAGAAATTAGCGGCAGCCCTTCAGGGCTGCCGGTCCAACGTCATTGGGAAGGGGTTTCTCTCCCCTCGCCAATGGCTACGGTTCAGGCCGGGGTTCCAACCTTCGCGCCGATTCTTCCGGGCGGGGTTTCAAACCGGAGTTCGTTTTACGATGAACAGGTTCTGAGCTTCATCCAGCTGGTCATCGTTTCGGGGAATCCGTCAGTCCTGAAAATGCGATAATCCCTTTGCCGCAGAATTTTCCGGGGAGTTTCGCCATGTCCGCGCAAGATGTCCGCCGTTATCCGATTCCAGTATCGCTCAATCTGCTGATGTTCGCCGCCGCCCTGTCCGGCTGCCTGG
Organism: Zoogloeaceae bacterium; assembly: GCA_031288305.1. GTDB lineage: Bacteria > Pseudomonadota > Gammaproteobacteria > Burkholderiales > Rhodocyclaceae > Azovibrio. The sequence continues at coordinate 3,465 of JAITRP010000088.1, read as the reverse complement.
GGCTGCTGTGGGCGGCTTCGCATCTGTCGATCGGCTGGGCATTCCTTGCCGCCGCGGGCTTTGCCGTGTTGAACAACACCCTGTTCACGCTGATGCATGAAGCCATTCACGGCGTGTTGCTGCCGCATCCGCGCGCCAACGCCTTGCTGGGTCTGGCATGCGGCGCGCTGGTTCCCGTGCCGCTCGCGGCCTATGCCTACGGCCATATGCAGCATCATGTCCGCAATCGCACCGATGACGAACTATTCGATTACTACCTGCCGGGCGACAGCCGCGTCCGCAAGAACGCCTGGCTTTATCTGGGCAACCTGCTGGGCGGCTTTTGGGCCTTGATGGCGCTGGCGACCGTGCTCTACCTGCTCTGCCCGTGGTTTTGCCGCTCCCCGCGGCGTCGGCGGGAAGCGGTTGGCTTGGGCATTGGCGCGGGCGTGGGAGACATCGCGCAATTGCCCTTGGGCAAAACCTGGCTGCAATGCCTGTTCGTCGCGCTGACGCAGGCGGCGATGATATATTTCCTGGAACTTTCCCTTTCCGGCTGGCTTTTGTGCTATGGGGCGTTTGCCCTGCACTGGTCCGCCCTGCAATACACGCATCACGCCTGGAGCGCGCGCGATGTGGAAACAGGCGCCTGGAATCTGCGCGTCTTCGCGCCGGTTCGCTGGCTTTCCCTCAATTACCATTACCATCTGGCGCACCATACCCACCCGGATATTCCGTGGATTTACCTGGGGCAATTCGTCGGCGAACAGGAAACGCGTCCCTCTTTCTGGAAGAATTACCTGACCCTCTGGGGCGGCGTGCGTCCCGCGCCGCCCATGCTGAAAAAAGCGTGCAGCCCCAATGCCAGCGCCCCGCCGCTGGCCACATCCAACACGTGATGCTGATGGGTGAGCACGGTCGCCGCCATGATCAGGCATAGCCACAGGCACAATAGGCCGCGCAGCAAGGCTCCGCTGGGCTTGAGAAGCGCCAGCACCGTGCTGGCGGCGCAACTGACGTGCAGCGAAGGCAGGGTGTTGAAGGGCGAATCCAGCCGCCACATGAGCTGGAACAAGGGACGATAACATCCCTCTTCCGGCAGGATGCGAATGAATCCGGCAGGCGCGGGAAAGGCGACGAAACAAAGCGACGCCACAATGACCCCGGCCAGCAAGGCTTTTATCCATTGCCGCAACGCGGGGGCGTCCAGGAAGAATGGCGGCAGCGCCAACAGCGCGTAAAGGGAAAAATAGAAAAGTATCCATTGCGGCACGAGCGGAATCGACAATTCCCATTGCCCGTGAAACACGAACCGCCTCGCCGAGCGCGCCGCCAGCCAGCTGGAAAGGGGATAGGCGACAAGAAACGCCACGCCCGCCGCCGCGCCCCAGCGAAAGAACACGGCAAGGCGCAAGCGGAGACTGGATTGGGGCGGAGAGGAAAAAAACGGCATGGCGGGAAACGGGTAATGGATTCGGCATTATAATTGCCGGGGCGGTTCAGAGGACAGAGGACAGAACGGCGCTGCGCGCCTTTGGGATCAGTCGTCTGTAGTCTGAAAGGGAACTCCACGGAACCAACGGAGCGCATCATGCCAAACACGCGGCCACTGAACACAGACCACGGATCACAAAGCGAGCGCAGCGAGCGCCCTGTCCTCCGTCTTCCGTCCTCTGGACCCCCATGCGCCTGACCTTCATCCAGCCGGCCATCGGTCATCGTCCCGGAGAACGCTACATTCGTTCCTGGCAGATGGAGCCGTTGTCCATCGCCACGCTGGCGGGGCTGACGCCTGCCGGGACGGAACTGCGTTTCCACGACGACCGCATGGAGGCCATTCCCTATGACGAACCCGCCGATCTGGTGGCGCTGACCGTCGAAACCTATACCGCGCGGCGCGCCTACCAGATTGCCGACCGCTATCGCCAGCGCGGCGCGCGGGTCGTCCTGGGCGGTTTTCATCCGACGCTGATGCCCGATGAAGCCTTGATGCATGCGGACGCGATCGTGCTCGGCGAGGCCGAAGGCGTCTGGGCGCGGCTCATCGAGGACGCGCGAGAAAACGCGCTCTTGCCCCGCTATGCCGGCGAGCGCGTCGATCTGGCGCGGATACGCGTAGAACGCGGCATCTTCCAGGGCAAGCGCTACCTGCCGCTGGGCCTCATCGAAACCGGGCGCGGCTGCCGTTTCCCCTGCGAATTCTGCGCCGTGCAGACCTTTTTCGGGAGAAGCTACCGCGCCCGTCCGACGGAGGACATCCTGCGGGAATTGCGCGGCTTGTCCGACAGGAAACTGCTGTTCTTCGTCGACGACAATTTCGCTGGCGACATGCGCCAGCGAGAGGAACTCCTGGCCGAACTTGCTCGATTGAAGTTGCGCTGGATCACGCAGATGAGCATCCACGCGGCGCACGACGAAGCCTTCGTCGCGCGTCTGGCAAAAGGCGGCTGCCGGGGCGTGCTGATTGGCTTCGAGTCGCTGGAAGAAGCCAATCTGCGCCGCATGAACAAGGGGTTCAACGCCATGCGCGGCGGTTTTTCCGGCGCGCTGGCCAATCTGCGGCGGCATGGCGTCAGCGTCTATGGCACCTTCGTCTTCGGCTACGAGCACGACACGGAGGAGTCGTTCGACAGGGCAGTGGATTTTGCCCTGGCGGAAAAAATGTATCTCGCGGGCTTCAACCATCTCACGCCATTTCCGGGCACACCCCTGTATGACCGGCTGCAACGGGAAGGACGCTTGCGCTTCGACGCCTGGTGGCTGGACGCGCGCTATCGCTACAACGACCTGCCCTTCCTCCCCGCCCGCCTGACGCCGGAGGCCGTGACGCAAGGCTGCGTCGCCGCGCGCCGCCGCTTCTACGCCTGGCGCAACATCCTTAAGCGCAGCACGGGCAACACCGGCGATTTTTTCCTGTGGCGCAATTTCTTCCCCCTGAACGCCCTGCATCGCCATGAAATAACGCGGCGCAACGGTTATCCGCTTGGGGACGAACGCGAAGCGCTCGCCATGCCATGAACCAGCGATAGTCAAGCGAACAATCCAAAATGTGTGAGCTTTTTGCAAAACTCCTTTTTCCGACATCGCAAGCGGAGCGGATCATTTGGGTAGGGAGGGTAGTTTTTCCCATTTGGGCTTCCCGATGCGGGATTTGGCGGCTTTTTATGCTGCGTGCGTAGTCTTCCCGCCCGGCAGGGCAAGTCTTCCCAACCCGCGCCGGAATTCGCGGGGATTTCTGTTGCCTCTGGGGAAAACGGTTTCCCTCAACAGGGCAGGCGCATCAACTGATCCACGTCCAGGGCCAGGATGCCGAACATCCGATGACTCCTGACCTTGATGAAGCCGCGCGAGATAATTCCGGTGTTTTTGCGAGATAAATCGGTTCTGGTTTATCTCGGGTTGCTGTTGTTTTTTTGCAACACTTGGTCAGCGTCTTCCGCGCATCAGGGCTTCGATTTTTAACGTTTTGGCGAGTTCGTCGGCGAC
>JAITRP010000045.1 GCA_031288305.1 Zoogloeaceae bacterium | reverse complement strand
GGGGTTTGCATCCCCTCCCCAATGGCTACGGTCGAAACCCCGGCCTTCAGGCCGGGGTCTCACCTTCGCACCGCCCTGAAGGGCGGGGTTTCAAACCGGAGTTAGTTTTACGATGAATCGCGGGACAACAGCGTCTCTTTGCCCAGATGTTCACGTCATGGCGCGCGGCAAATCGGGCCGTGCGCTGAGCTTCCGGAATATGCCATGATCGTGCAGACGAAAACGCTTGCGCGCACTCGGCATGTTTTCGGCGCTCTGCCTCTACAGACCTTTGCGCGCCACAGAAACGCAAATGATGCTTCGTGGAATCGAAGCGGGCAGGCCGATGAGGTCTGAACCGTCAAGACTTCAAAGCCGGTCTTGTGGTGAATCGCGGATCTTGTCTTTTCACTTCTTCGCCTCAAGCTCGAATCTTTTCTTGTCTTTCCACCGGATGTAATACCCCGCGTTGATTTCGCCATTTCGTTCAATGAAACTGTATACGCCCGTTACCTTGCCTTGATATACCTCGTCAAAACTATATCTGACCGCGATCACCTCTCCCCGGTATCCATTCTTGCCTTCGGCGCGTTCCACGATCTGCCAGAATCTGTTCCTGAGCGCCATGCGTTCTTTCTGCCCTTTGTACCGCACGTAGCCTACGGTATTCAGGCTCTATTCGCCCTCGCCGCGCAGATCGGCATGGACATCGAGCGTAAAGTTCCTTTCCAGGCCAACCGAGGAAAATGTCTTGTCCAAAACGAGATTTTCGACGAAATCTTTGGTCTTTTTCCTGAAAAAATCCTCATCCGTCCAGGCTTCGCCATGATCATATCTCTCCAGAAGTCTCAACCTGTTGTTTTCCACGGCATAGATGGATATGGAAAACTCGCCCGGATTTCCATGCGCGCTCCCGATACTGATGATTTTCGCGTCTTCGTCCACTTCCATGGTGCCGAACATTGCGCCCTCATCGAAGCCGCTATCGAAAAACAAGCCTTTTTCCGGATCGTATAGCAGAAAGGCGTTGCCGCATTGATAGCCGCAATCCGTTATATAGCCGATATCCTCATGACCATCGAAATTGATGTCTATCCTGTAAAAATATGGTACGCGTTCCAATTGGACAATATTGTCTATCTGTTGCACCAGTTTCCTGCCGGGCGTTCTTTTGTCGAAGATGGAAAGTTTGCAGCCATGCTCGCATTCGCCTGTATTTTCATTGAACACACACGCCTCATACTCCAGGACGAAATTCGTCAAAAGACGCTCGCAGACAAGCCACTTCCCCTCCTGTAAAACCTCGCAGGGCGGCTCGTTCGTCTCCGCTTGCGCCGTCAGGCAAAACAAAAGCGGGATGAAAAGAAAGAACAACCGCATCCCTTGCAAAGAAAGCGGGCGCTCCGGGTTGCGGCAAACCATCATCGTCGTTGTCATGGCGTGGCTTTTGTTCATCGTAAAACTAACTCCGGTTTGAAACCCCGCCCTTCAGGGCGGTGCGAAGGTGAGACCCCGGCCTGAAGGCCGGGGTCTCGACCGTAGCCATTGGGGAGGGGAGAGAAACCCCTTCCCAATGACGTTAGACCGGCAGCCCTGAAGGGCTGCCGCTAATTTCTTGCTGGCTCCAGAATGGCCAAGTCATATCATGAATGCTGGATATCACTTCCCAATGCAGAAACGGCTGAAAATAGCGCCCAATAAATCGTCCGCCGTAAACTCTCCGGTGATTTCCGACAAGGCGTTTTGCGCCAGGCGCAGGTTTTCCGCGAAGAGTTCCAGTGCCGGGGACGGCGTTTCGATTTCGGCGCGGGCGGCGGACAGGTGGGTTGCGCTTGTCGCCAATGCCCGCAGATGGCGTTCGCGGGCGATGAATACGTCTTCGACATTTTTCCACCCAGCGGTTTCCAGGAGCGCCTGTTGCAGGAGTTCCATCCCTTCTCCCGTCTTGGCCGAGATGGAAAGCGCGATGTCCGCGCCTTCCGGGTGTCTTTCCGGTGCTTCGCAGGTGAGGTCGATCTTGTTTCTCACCGTGATGCGGGGCAGGTTGACGGGCAGTTTTCCCAGGATGGCGCGATCCGCCGCCGTCAAGCCCTCGCGGGCATCCACCAGCAGCAGCGCGAGATCGGCCTGTTCGATTGCCTTCCAGGCGTGGGCGATGCCGATTTTTTCCACTTCGTCTTCCGTTTCCCGCAGTCCCGCCGTGTCGATGATGTGCAGCGGAATGCCCTCGATCTGGATGGCGGATTTGAGCGCGTCCCGGGTGGTTCCGGGAACCGGGGTGACGATGGCCAGTTCGTCCCCGGCCAAGCGGTTCAAAAGCGAAGATTTGCCGACGTTGGGCTGACCGATCAGCACGACCTGCAGGCCGGCCTGCAGGAGTTTTCCCTGCCTTGCCTTCCGGCGCACCGCTTCCAGATGTTCATCAAGCCCTGCCAGGCGATTGAAGGCATCGGCGGCTTGCAGGAAATCGATTTCCTCCTCGGGAAAATCCAGCGTGGCCTCGACCAGCATCCGGAGATCGGCGAGTTCTTCCACGAGCGCGCAAATGGCGCGAGAAAATTCGCCTTGCAGGGAACGCGCGGCGGAACGTGCCGCCGCCTGGGTGGAAGCGTCGATCAAATCGGCCACGGCCTCGGCTTGGGCGAGATCCAGCTTGCCGTTCAGGAAGGCGCGGCGGGTGAATTCGCCCGGCTCGGCCAGGCGCGCGCCAAGCTCAAGGCAACGGGAAAGCAAAAGATGCAGGACCACCGGCCCGCCGTGTCCATGCAGTTCCAGCACATCCTCGCCGGTAAAGGAAGCGGGCGCGGGAAAATGGAGCATCAGCCCCATGTCGAGGACGCCGCCGTCCGCGGATTGGAAACCGGCAAACGTCGCGCGCCGTGGTTCCGGAATTTTGCCGGTGAGCGCCTGCGCGAACGCCCTCAAGTCCTTGCCGGATACCCGGACGATTCCCACCCCGCCGCGCCCGGCGGCGGTAGCGATGGCGGCGATGGCATCGGCAGGAGACGCAGGATTCATGGGCGGTTCGACAGACATGTTCTCAAGGGCTTGGGGAAAGATTCCGGCAGACGTCGGCAAAGGAAACGATTGTCGCGTTGCTCATCTGCTTCGCTCATCCATCCTTATCCATCGAACCCGATCCAAAAACAGGTGAGCGCCAGACTGAAAATACCGAGCCATAAAGGAAGTTTCCGCTTTTCCGGCCAGGAGAAGCGAAGCGCGATGACCAGGATTGGCAGCAACCAGAGCAGGCGGTGATGATCGAGGAAAAGCCGTGTCGCCATCGTCAACTCGGCGTCGAAGGCGTCGAACATCTCCTTGAAGGGGGGGCACGACAACCGTCGGCATGAGCGCGGAAAGAACGGCGAACGCCAGGCCCAGGATAAAGGGAAGCAAGCCCGCGGCGGCGGAGGCGGGTTGATCCTTCAGTTCGAATGACGGGGTTCGCATGGGTTTTTCATCGTAAAACTAACTCCGGTTTGAAACCCCGCCCTTCAGGGCGGTGCGAAGGTTGAGACCCCGGCCTTGAAGGCCGGGGGATCAATCCGTAGCCATTGGGGAGGGGAGAGAAACCCCTTCCCAATGACGTTAGACCGGCAGCCCTGAAGGTCTGCCGCTAATTTCTTGCTGGCGCTTCTTGCGGCGGCGTTTTTCCGGGCGCGTTGTTGATTTCCCGGAAAAGCCATGGCAAGAGACTACCGCGAATGTCGTAGATGCGCCAGCCGGTTTCCTTGCCGCACCACATCAGCTCGAATTCCTGGGTAAGCTCGTAGATGGCATCCTTGGTAAAAAGCACGGTGACGCGCGCCATTTTTTGCGCCAGCAGGACGACTTCGATTTTCAAGACCCGAATGTCTTGATAATCCCGGCAATTGCAGATTGGGTCGAAATCCGGCTTGCCGCCAAGCGCCGCCAGCTTTTTCAGCCTTTCCGGAAAATAATGCGACGCGATGGCGTTCTCGCCGACGCGCCAGATGTCCGACCGCGCGCCGTCCCGATATTCCGCGAAGATGTCCGCGATGAATTTCCTTGCCGTCTCCTTTCCCTCGCGCAGAAAGAATTCCGATTCGGCAATGTCGGCCTGCAAGCGGGCGCGCAGGCTGGTTGACTGAACGCCGCCGTCGCTTCCGACGCCGTACAGGTCTGGCCGGAAAACATCATCGATGCGCCAGCGGCCATCCCGCCAAAGGAGCGCCAGTTCTATCGTGACGATCTCGTCGGGCAAGCTTGCCCACAGCGCGAGGACGACTTCGGCGCGCGTCCGGTTTTCCCGGATTTCCCCGATCTCGATGCTTTTGACTTGTGGCGCGTCAGAATCCTGGCAGTCGCAGAGCGGCTCTTCGGAAAGCAGGGGCGCCATATCCGCGGGCGTCAGTCGCCAGGATTTTTGCATGAGCGCGCGCAATTCTGGCGTGGCGAAGCCATCCTCCTTTTGTTGCTCCCGCGGCAGCAGGCTACCGTGCGCGTTCGCGAAAAGAAAATAGACCTCCTCGACGAAGCTCCGCGCCGACGCCGCATCCGGCGCGCGCGCCAAGGTTTGCGGCGAAAAGAGACAAAGCGTGAGCGAAACGAGGAACAAAAAGAAAGTACCCGGCCACATGGAATTTTCCCTTTCCAGATGTCGATATACGCAAACAGGCGAAACCGGCTGGTTCATATTATAGGGTTCATATTATAGAATAGGCTGCTCATTCTTTTTCGATGCGGTAAATTTCCAACGGATTTGCGGCATCCACGGGTTCCTCCGACATGACAAATCCCATACTCAACATTGCCACTCTCAATATCGCCGTCAAGGCAGCGCGGCGCGCCGGACGGATCATCAATCGCGCGGCGCGCAACCTGGATCTGCTCGATGTCACCAGCAAACAGCCCAACGATTTCGTCACCCAGATCGACCATGAAGCGGAAGCCGCTATCATCGAGGCCCTGCGGGAAGCCAGCCCCGACTACGGGATTCTAGCAGAGGAGTCCGGGCTTTCGACGGGACGCAATCCGCAAAGCGAATGCCAGTGGATCGTCGATCCGCTGGACGGCACCACCAACTTCATCCACGGCTTTCCGCAATACGCGGTTTCTATCGCCCTGATGAAGAATGAACAGATCGAACAGGGCGTGATCTACGATGTCAATCACAATGAACTGTTCCTCGCCGCCAAGGGCAAGGGCGCGTTCTTGAATGATCGCCGCCTGCGCGTTTCCGGGCGTCTCAAGTTGCAGGAAGCGCTGATTGGCACGGGCTTTCCCGATCGGGATTTCCAGCATCTGGAGCGATACTTGCGGATTTTCCGGGAACTGACGCAAAAGACCGCCGGTCTGCGGCGTCCGGGCGCGGCGTCGCTGGATCTGGCCTACGTTGCCGCCGGACGTCTGGACGGCTTCTGGGAATTCGGCCTCGCGCCATGGGACATGGCGGCGGGCAGCCTCATGATCACCGAAGCGGGCGGTTACGTCTGCGATCCGTTTTCCGACGCAGACTGCCTCCATAGCGGCAACATCATCGCCGCCCCGCCGCGCATTCTCGCACAACTCCAATCCGTCATCCGGAACGCGAGCGGCGCTTTCGCGCCCTGACCCGCCAAGTGTCGTCAAAAAAACAACCCCCTGTTTCTTTGCCAGACGCTCATCCTTCCTTGAACATCTGCACCAGCACGTGCAAATCGTGGGCCAGTACGCCATCCTTGACGCGCAGGGTTTCAATGTTGTCGCAAGCGGACATGATGCTGGTGTGATCGCGGTCGAAGGCCGCGCCAATGACCGGCAGGCTGAACTGTGTAACCTGGCGGCATAGCCATATGGCGACATGGCGCGGGCGCACAAACGGACGATTGCGTTTCTTGGAAAGCAGGTCGGTGAGCTTGATTTTGTAATACTCGCTGACGGTTTTCTGGATGTCTTCTATGCTCACGTTGCGCGTGGCGTTGATAATGTCCTTCAAGGCTTCGCGGATGGATTCCAGCGTGATGGGTTCGTTGCGGAACGAGCAATAGGCCATCACTTTCTTCAGCGCGCCTTCCAGTTCGCGCACATTGGAGCGCAGGTATTTGGCGATGAAGAACGCGCCGTCATCGGAAAGCCGCAAGTGCTCGGCCCCGGCTTTCTGTTTGAGAATGGCGACGCGCATGTCGAGTTCCGGCGGGTCGATCTGCACGACTAGGCCGCTGTCGAAGCGACTGACGATGCGATCCGACAGGCCGTTGATGTTTCTGGGGTAGGTGTCGCAAGTGAGGATCACCTGCTTTCTCGCGTCCAGCAGCGTTTTCAGGATGTAGAAGAATTCTTCCTGCCCCCGTTCCTTGCTGCCCAGGAACTGCACGTCATCGAAGAGCAGCACGTCCAGGCTGTAGTAGTACTGTTTCAGCGCGTCGAAGGAATGGTTGCGAAAGGCGGCGAACACGCTGGAGACGTAATCGTCGGCATGGACATAACGCACATTCTTTTCCGGCATCTTGCCAATGACGTGATTGCCGATGGCGTGGATCATGTGCGTCTTGCCCAGCCCCGAGCCGCCATAGATGAACAGCGGATTGTAGGTGCCGCCCGGCTTGGCGGCCACGCCTTCGGCGGCGGCGTAGGCCAAGCTGTTGGTCTTGCCGACCACCAGGTTTTCAAAGGAGAAAGCGAGATTGAGACGGGTTTTCTTGTCGCTGGAACGCAAGGCGGGTTCCTGTTGGAGCGTTTGTCCGTTGCCGGGAAGTTTTTTTCTTGTGGCGGCCGACAAGGGTGGCGGCGCTTCCTCTCCAACGCAAGCGCCGTTGTTCTTGCCGCATTTCAGGGTAATCCGCACGGGTTTACCGAAAAACTCGTTGGCGTACATATGGATCTGCGCAAGGTATTTTTCGCGCACGGTGTTCTTGATGTGCAAGTTTTTCGCTTGCAGACAAAACCCTTCTTCCGCGCTGCCTGTCAATACCAAAGGACGAATCCAGTTATCGACATGCTGCGGCGGCAGGTACTGCCTGCAGCGCTGCAAACAAAAATTCCAGAAAGCCGACATGGAAAACTCCCGGCCCAAAACGCCAGAACATACAGAAAAGAAAACGACCAAGCCAGTTTGGCGTGGACGTGAAGCGGATTCTACCAGAGAACCGCGCGCGGGAAACAGTCACCCGCGGGGAGGATTAAAAAGTGGAGGACGTCAAGGTGATATTGATCCTGCTATGGAAGACAGAAGACACTCCATTATCCGGCGGGTGTCAGGTGAGTAAGAACACCCTTGCGGCGGCGTCAGCCGCCGTATTCAAAACCTTGGCGCCACGACATGTCCAATGGGGTTCACAG
>JAITRP010000160.1 GCA_031288305.1 Zoogloeaceae bacterium | reverse complement strand
AGATTACACGCCCAACTCGCGCGCGCCCTTCATGTCACGGAAGTGCTGAACTTCGTTCGCCAGCCGAAAAATGTTGGCGACCTGTACAAGACCGTGCAACAGGGCGCGGCAACGACCGTCTGGGCCGCCGTGAGCGAGGATTTGAACGACGTGGGCGGCGTCTATCTGGAAGACTGCAACATTGCCGCCGTCGTGCCGGACGGCAGCCCCGCCCCTTTCGGCGTCAGGCCGTGGGCGCTGGATGAGGCGGCGGCGGAACGCCTCTGGCGGCTGTGCGAAGAAATGACGAGCGTTCGTCCGGCGGTAGAGCGGGATGAATCGTCTGGAGGGCGGCAGACGTGAACGTCCTCATCATCATCATCGACGGCGGCGGCGTGCGGGTAATCTACTACCACCTGGCGGAAGATGGCGCGGTATTGCTCCTGACGGTATATGCGAAAGCCGCGCGGGAGACGCTGAAAGCCTCGCGGATCAACAAATTGGCAAGGAAATGAGGAGAAGGACATGGCGCGACTGACCGACTTGAAGCACATGGACGTGGAAGCCGTTGCGCGCGCAATCGAGGCCGACGCCGGCGAAGCGGCGCCGGGAATCCGGGAGGCGCTGGAAGACGCCAAGGCCGGGCGTTTCGCGCGCGTCACCACGCCCGCGCAGATGCTCATGCGCGAGGCGCGGCGCAAAACCGGGCTGACCCAGCAGGAATTTGCCCGCGCCATCGAAACGCCCGTCGCCACGCTGCGCGACTGGGAGCAAGGCCGCTTCGACCCGCCGGGCGGAGTGCTCTGCCTGATGCGCCTGATCGCCCGGCACCCCGATCTGGCCAGCGAACTGGCGGCGTAACCAAGCAGCGGCGTAATCAGGAGACATCGATGAAACTTGACAAAATCATCATCACCCGGCGGGAAGCCATTGCGCCAGAGCGTGTGGCGCATGGCGATTTCGTCTATGACAAGCGCCTTGTCGTCGCCAAGACGGACAATCAGTGCGCGGTTGCCTTCATGGACATTGCTCCGGGCAAATCGGCCTATCCGCGCCACTACCATTTCGACGTCACCGAGGTGTTTTATGTCATCTCCGGGAACGGCAGGGTGGAAACGCCGGAAGGAGACAAGCCCGTCTCGGCGGGCGACGTCATCGTGTTTCCTCCCGGAGCGGCGGGCGCGCACAGGATATGGAATACCTCGGAAAGCGAGAGCCTGCGTTATATCGATTTCGACACCACGGCGATCAACGATCTGATGTGTTACCCCGATTCCAGAAAAATCGGCTTCGATCTCAACGGAAAAACGGCGCTCTTCTTCCGGGAAGAGGAAGCGGTGGATTATTACGAAGGAGAATGAGCGTGGAGTTGCGTTCGCGTGAAAAATGCGGGCCTGCTTCAGCCCGCCGCCGTCTGCAAGGCGCGGACAGGCGGTTGCGCGTGCAGCCGCGCCCGCGCCAGATCGTGGTTGATCTGCATGGACATCCACGCTCGCGCCGTGCTGATGCCCGCCATTTCCAGACGCACGGCAAGATCGGGGCTGATGGCGGCATGACCGTTCAGGACGCGCGACAAGGCCACACGCGACATGCCCAGCCTGTCGGCGGCCTCCTTCACCGTCAGACCCAGCTCGGCAATCACGTCCTCGCGCAGCAATTCGCCCGGATGCGGGGGATTCTTCATCATGGTTTCGTCTCCTCAGTGGTAGTCCAGGTAATCGACGGATTCGACATCGATTCCAGTAAAACGAAAGGTCACGCGCCAGTTGCCATTGACCCAGATCGACCAGTAGCCTTCCATCTCGCCCTTGAGCGGGTGCGCCCGAAACGAGGGCACGCTCAAATCCTCCGGGCCGGCGGCAACATCCAGCAGGGCCAGGATGCGCCTGAGCTTCGCGGCGTGCGCCGCCTGAATGCCGCGCGTCGTCCCGGTTTCGTGGAAGGCTTCAAGCCCCTTGTGGCGGAATCCTGAAATCATGAAACGGATTGTATCGCATCGCTTTACGCATGACTACCCGCACGCCGAGGCGGGAGAGATGTTCGCTCCCCCAAATCGGCGCAGCCGCAAACTTTTCTGTCCTATGTCTTCTGTCCCCTGAACTGAAAAATCATGGAATATTCCGCACTGAATTTCGCCGCGCAGGGCATGTATCTCGTGCTTTTGCTTTCCTTGCCGCCCATCGTGGTGGCTTCGGTGGTTGGTCTGTTGTTGAGTCTTTTCCAGGCCATCACCCAGTTGCAGGAGCAGACCTTGAGCTTCGGCGTCAAGCTCATCAGCGTGGGCGTCACCCTCTTCGTGATTTCCGACTGGTTCGGCGCGGAAATCATGAAGTTTTCCCGTGAAATCTTCGAGCGTTTTTATCTCATCGTCTGACGGATGTCCGCCATGAGCATGACCGATCTTCTCCGGGCGCTGGCGCTGGAACACCATATCGAGGTCGCCCTGCTGGGTCTGCCGCGGCTCTCCCTGTTCCTGTTCATCACGCCTTTCCTGGGCGGAGGCAACCTGCTTTCCGGGCAGATGCGGCTGCCCATCATCCTGGCGATCTATTGCTTTCTCCATCCCGTCCTCCTGGGGCAATTGCCGGAGGGGACACAACTTCTCGCCCACAAAAATACCTTCATCATCGGCGCCCTGATGTTGAAGGAAGCCTTCCTGGGTTTCCTGCTCGCCTATCTTTCCAGCCTCGTGTTCTGGGCCGTGCAGAGCGCCGGGTTCCTGATGGACAACCAGCGCGGCGCAAGCCAGGCCAATGCCTCCGATCCTCTATCGGGCGAGGAAAGCTCTCCTTTGGGTTCCTTTCTGTTCCAGAGCTTCGTCTTTCTTTTTTTCGCCAGCGGCGCGTTCCTTGCCTTTCTCACGCTCTTTTTCCAGACCTATGTCTTCTGGCCGCCCGGCGAATGGCTGCCCAATCTGGACGGCGCGCAACTGCCCGTTTTCGTGGCCGGCATGGTTTCCTGGCTGATGACCAAGATGCTGCTCCTGGCCGGCGTCGTGCTCGTCGCTTCCCTCCTGGTCGATCTCGCCCTGGGACTCATCAACCGCTTCGCCTCGCAATTGAACGTCTATATCCTCGCCATGCCGATCAAGAGCGGCCTGGCCATGCTCGTCGTCCTCATCTTCTTTCCCCTCTTCATCGGCGATAGTCCGGGGTTGTTCGAGGAGATGACGAACACCCTCTTTTCCCTGCGGCGCATCTTCCCATGAGCGGCGAAAAAACCGAACAGCCGACCGCCAAGCGCCTGCGTGACGCGCGCGAAAAGGGGCAGGTCTCGAAGAGCCAGGAAATTCCCTCCGCCGCCATCGTGCTCGCCCTGCTGCTTTACTTCGTTTTACGCGCGGAAGCGGTGTTTACCAAGCTCTCCGATGTGACCAATCTTTCCTTTTCGACCATCAACCAGCCGTGGGAGACGGGGCTGGCGATGCTCGCGCCGGCGGTGATCGATGCCGCGCTCGACATCCTGTTGCCGCTCGTCGTCCTGGTGATCGTCGTCTCGCTCGTCGCCAACCTGGCGCAGGTCGGCTTTCTCTTTTCCGCCCAGGCCGCCCTGCCGAAGCTGGAAAACCTGGACCCCAAGAAATGGTTCAAGAAAGTCTTTTCCAAAAAGGGACTCTTTGAATTCGCCAAGAATCTCCTCAAGGTCGCGCTCCTGGGCGTGGTGGTCTGGCGCGTGCTGGCCAACAACTGGGCGGAACTCTTCCGCATCCCGTCGAGCGACATCCGCGGGCTGTGGAAGGTATTGGGCGGCACGACCTGGGATTTGACCGTCAGCGCCGTGGCGGCCTTCACCGCGCTGGCCATTCTCGATTTCTTCTGGGAACGCTATCAGTTCATGAAGCAGAACAGGATGAGCAAGGATGAGGTGAAGCGCGAATACAAGGAAATGGAAGGCGATCCGCACATCAAATCCCGGCGAAAGCAACTGCATCAGGAAATGCTCTCCCAGAACGCGATGGCGAACGTGCGCCGCGCCAAGGTGCTGGTCACGAACCCGACGCATTATGCCGTCGCGCTGGATTACGAGGAAGGCCGCACGCCCCTGCCGGTGGTGCTCGCCAAGGGAGAAGGCGAACTGGCAAAACGCATGATCGCGGTGGCGAAGGAAGAAGGCATCCCCATCCTGCGACAGGCGCCGCTCGCCCGCGCCCTGTTCGAGGAGGGCACGGAAAACGCCTACATCCCGAAGGATTTGATCGGCCCGGTCGCGGAAGTTTTGCGATGGCTGAAGACATTGGAGTAAACGTCAAAAAGTGAAAATCTACTTTTTGCCGGTTCAATTTAGCAAAAAAGGACAGGCAAAGCCTGCCCTTTTTTGGAGTAAAGGCAACGAAACCCCAAGGCGGGGACTGTTTTTGCGTTGGGTTTTCACTGGTTGAAAGCAAGGCTGTCTGCCCCCTTTACTTTTTAACGCTTACTAACTTGGAACAATAACCCATGACGAACGATAGAATGAAGGAAGAAGCCTTCCCGCCCAAAATCCTTGCCCTGTGGACGGAAATCTGCAATGGCCTTGCCAATGGCCGCCATGATCACGCCCGCGAGCGGGAGTTGCTCGCCCTGGCGAGGAAAGGCGATCTGCCCGAGGCGACAGCCGCGCTCATCGAGGCCTTCGGCGTCATGCTGGTGAAGCAGGAAGCCCGTTCCATGCTGCGCGACTGGCTGGTCGCCGAACTCCAGAAGAAGAACCGGGATCTTGAAGAAACCCGCGAACTCCTGAGCCGCCGCTACCAGCACCTCAACCAGGTGGTGCTGGAAGCCTATCATCCCCGCCAACTCCTGGGACAATCCCTGCCCATGCGCCGGGTTTCGGAAATCGCCGTCCAGATCGCCCGGCGTCCCATCAACACCATGATCCTGGGCGCGACGGGCACCGGCAAGGAAGTGGTCGCCAAGGTGATTCACTACAACTCGCCGCGGCGCGAGCGCGATTTCATCGCCGTCAATTGCTCGGCGATCCCGGAGACATTGTTCGAGAGCGAGATGTTCGGCATCGAAAAGGGCGTCGCCACGGGCGTCGGGCAACGCCAGGGACTCCTGGAAGCCGCCAACGGCGGCACGCTCTTTCTGGATGAACTCTCCGACATGAGCCTCGCCAACCAATCCAAGCTCCTGCGCGTGCTCCAGGACGGCGAAGTGCGCCGGGTCGGGGGGACGAAGACGATCCGGGTCGATCTCCTCGTCATTTCCGCGACCAGCCAGGACATCGAAAAGGCCATCGCGGAAAAGCGTTTCCGCGCCGACCTCTACTACCGCCTCAATGTCGCCGAAATCACCATGCCGCCCCTCTGCCTGCGCGGCGACGACATCCTGATTCTCTCCCGGCATTTCCTGAACCAGCACACCCAGCGCCTGGGACGCCCCATGCTGGATCTTTCGCCCTCCGCGCAACAGGCGCTGCTCGCCTACGAATGGCCGGGCAACGTGCGCGAATTGAACAACGAAATGGAACGCCTGGCCGCGCTCACCATCGGCACGGAAGTGGTCGAAGCGGACCTGTCCGCCCGGATTCGCGCCCGCCGCGCCCATGCCGCGCCCGCGGTTTCCGCTGTTTCCACTGCGTCCGACATGCCGCGGCAAGCCGCCGGGGAAATCCCGATGCCCTCCTCTTCCCCGCGCGCGGACATCGACCCCGACCTGGAAGAAGGCGCCATCGCCCGCGCCGAACGCCTGGCCGTCATCAAGGCGCTGGCGCAAAGCAACGGCAACAAGACCCGCGCCGCCGAAATCCTCGGCATCTCCCGCGAAGGGCTGCGGAAAAAATTGAAGCGAATGGAAATCGCGTGACAGCTTTTCTATGTCGTCCATGTCGTTTCTTCCGGCGCGATGCGCGCCACGAGTTCCCGGCATTTTTCCGTGGCGTCGTTGAAATCGAATTCCCGGATTTTCTCCGCCATTTCTGGAGAAACCAGTTGCAGGGCGGCCCAGCCGAATTTTCTTTTGTCGCTCATCTACGAGCGCATCCAGTCCAGAAAGAGCGGAATCTCGGTCGTCACGTCCTCGCCGCGTTCCATGAGATGCGCGAGCAGGATATGGGAAATGTAGTATTGCGTCTGGAGACGTTCCCGCAATGTCTCGTTTGACGTTTTTGTGAGTGATCTTCGCATGAAAAGCAGCGCAATCACCAAAGGCAGGCGGCCAATCGCCAGAGCAGCCAGCGCCCCCGCGAAAAAGCCAACGATGCCGCCCACGATGCCAAACCAGGAAATCCCATAACGCATTCCCAGAATGGCGCCGACCACGAGCGCGACCAGTTCAAAAAAATCGAAAATCGTAAACATCGCGCTTTTCCCTTGAATGCGTCAAAAAGTCATGCCGACGCGCCCTGACTATTTCTGATCCTCACGTGGCGGAAACGGAATGCTCCCTTTTTTCCGCCATTCGGCGTTCATGCGGTCGGCGTAGGCGTGGGCGAATTTTTCCTTTTCCAGCGCGGGAATGCTCTCGTGGAAATACGTCTGAAGCTCGTGTTCATCCATACTGGCAAGATCGGGACCGGGGGTTTCCAGGATTTGCCGGTATTGCGCGTAATGCCCGAATTCATGCGGCAAGGTGCGGTAGAGTTGAACGGCGCGCGCGGTTTCCCGCGTCAATGGAGCCTGATAGTTGCGTCTGTCGGCGGTAAAATCCAGCCCGTCTCCTTGCAGCCGCTCGAGTTCGTGGCGTTCCTCGACGCTCAATCGCCTGGAACGTCTCACGCTTCCCGAAAGCGAGAAGGCTTCGAGAATCACGGCAGGCGCGTAGTCATGCTGCTCGAACGTGTAGGTAAAAATCAGACGCCCCCAGACCGGGCTGAGGATTTTTTCCTTGCGCTTGGGCTGGCGAAAGACGATCAGATGCAAATCGCCATAATCGGCAACGGGAATATGTTCCAGCATGTAGGCTACATCTTCTACCGAACAGGCATGACGGCAATCCGCCCGCGTTTCTTCCACGACGAAGGTGAATTCATGCCCGTTGATGAGGCGCGTGAATTTTTTGTATTGCGTCAGCCGTTCGAAATACCAGCGGAAGCCCTCCGTATAATAAAAAGGATCGGGAATCACCATCCGGTTATTCTGCCCGTGCCCTTGCCTGGCTGTGCCGATGTTGCGGTTGCGTCTTCGATTGTCGCGCATGGGGTTATTTCCTTTTCTTGTCTGGAACAAAAAAGATTCACGGCGGTAACGAATCAGCAACGCCCGCAATTGTAGGGATATTCTTTCTCGAACAAAACCCATTCGCCATTGATGTTGGCAAAAGTGACACGCAAAATAGGAAAGGAATATTCTTCATCGCCTCCCTTGAAATGCCATTGGACGAAATCCATGACACCATCGTTCTCAAGGTCGATTTCGTCTATTGTTGCATGAACGTCTGATTTTTGTCCGCCCTCGCGACGGGAAATTTTTGCCTTTTCCAAAGGAAGCGCAAGAGGCGATTGAAACCAGAGCAAAACCTCTTTCCCTTTGACAATAGGCACATTTGGGGTTTCTTTCTCGGCAGGCGCACGGGAAAGCAGTTGCTCCTGGCTTTGCGGGCGAAGAATCATTGCGCCGTTCCACTGACAATTCACCTCTTCGATTTCTTCAGTAAACATTTTCGGTGTCCATGGATAAACATCAATTCGGCCATTACGCCCGATCACGTGCTCAACAACAGGTTTGGCCAGTTTCATTTCGTAACGGCCCACATCCCATCCGCCCGAATAAAATGATCGCTCTTGTACATGCTCAGATACCCAACGGGGACTGTGGACAACCCGGCCTTGCGCCACAATGCCAAAATGCGCGCTGATTTGCCCTATGTCCGCATTGCCCGGAAGAATGTCCTTGATATTTTTGAAAAATGATGTACGAATTTCCGGTAAACGCAATTTTGGCATCTCCGGCATTTTCGGCATTTGACAACTTACCTGAATACGAAAGTTTCGATCTTCCATGCCCCAATCTTCTAGTTTATCTTTCAGTTCCTGTATTGTGGACACACTGACTTGCCATGATTGTGAACAATTCGAGAATGGTGGGTCATAGTCTGCTCCGTAGATGATCCCCTTGCCCAACAGGGCTTTCATGGCCTCGAATTCAGGAACGGGGTAACGCACGAGTCGGGGCGCTTCGCAATCAGAAAGACAAATCTGACCATTTTCCGTAAACCCTTGCTCCAGATAGAACTGTTTTTCCAATAGCAAAATGCGTTGGAAATATCGTCCGGCCATGATAAGCCTGAATGGCGATGGCGAAATCCAGAATGCGCGTGGCGGCGAATATTGCGGGTTCTCCTTGAGTGTTTCGGGCAAACGAATCACCGCGGAGATTTCGTCGCCATATGGCGGTTTGAGCGTTTCTCCCAGCGTCAGCGGCCTTTCCCCCAACAACCCGCACGGCACGAAGCCGCGTTTTTCATCCTTCCAGGCAATCTCGCAACGCCCGCCTTCTCGCGTGAGCACCTCCACCTGGGTATTCGTCGTTACATGCTCGATCACCGCGCTTTGCGCGTCCGCCGTCTCGCGCACATTGACCCAGGAGCCATGCACCCAGCGCGTTTCGGCATGGGCAAGCGCGGCGAAAAACAGCCCCGGCAGCAGCAAACCCAAACGGCAAGCCCGGCTTTTTTCACCACGAATGAATGCCATGGCATCTTTTCCCCATGTTGAAAAATCAGCCGCAATCAGCCAAACACCCGCCGCAAATGTTCCCGGTAGCGGGCGATATATTCTTCCACCCGAGGCTCCTTGACGACATCGTTGCAGATGAAAGTCTCCAGCGGCTGCATGCCGAGGAATTGATTGGCCTTGTGTACGGGCAGGTAAACGCCATCGACGCCCACTCCGCCAAAGAACTGGTCGGGATCGGTAAAGGCTTCCAGCGGAGCATTCCAGGTCAGGGAAAGCATATAGCGCTTGCCCTGCGACAAGCCGCCCGAACCGTATTTTTTCGCGGGGTCATCGCGTGTCCTGCCGTCGTTTGCATAGAGCGTTCCCCGCCCGGCGGTAAACACGGCGTCGAAATATTGCTTCAATATCCAGGGCGGCCCCATCCACCAGCCGGGCATCTGATAGATCACGGCGTCGGCCCGGCGCAGCTTGCCCACTTCCTCTTCGATGTCATAGCCGTCATCGACCACCGTCTGCTGAACGTTCAACCCAAGATCATTCAGGGTTGCCAGCGCGACTTCATGCAAGGTCGCGTTCAACCACCCTTCCGAGTGCGCAAAACGCTTTCCCGCGTTGATCAACAAGATGTTCTTCATGGAAGGCTCCCTCCGAATTGAACGGGCATACGCTGCCCATAGGCATAGTTTATCCTGAAAAAGCGGTTACTTGTTTCGCCAAAAGCAAGGACAAAGCAAAACACCAGACGCGCATCAATGCCATCTTGCGCGAAGCCATGCCGCGTTCGCTGTAGCCTGTTGCCGTCCGGGTGCTGGTGTGGATCTGACCTTCATCGTAAAACTAACTCCGGTTTGAAACCCCGCCCTTCAGGGCGGTGCGAAGGTAAGACCCCGGCCTGAAGGCCGGGGTCTCGACCGTAGCCATTGGGGAGGGGAGAGAAACCCCTTCCCAATGACGTTAGACCGGCAGCCCTGAAGGTCTGCCGCTAATTTCTTGCTCATGTCCTCGACTACAGCTTTTTTGTTGCGGCCTCCATAGGCATTCCATTCCACATAAGTCTAATTTCCCTTGTAAATCAATGAGTTATACAATTGGTAATGCGGGTGCTCGTATCTTTTAGAATGGGTGAAAAATCAACGACTTACGCGCATACTGATCATTGAGAAACGGCCCGGTTCCGACTTGTGTGGAATGGAATGCTCCATAGGTTCGGCTGCCTTCTTGGTGTGCAACCCTTGAGAATGGCAATTACCCATGCCTGATCTTCTTAGCAAATCATAAATTGCCCCCATAAAAAGAATATTCAACTTCTTTAAGATTATTTT
Source organism: Zoogloeaceae bacterium (assembly GCA_031288305.1). Taxonomy (GTDB): domain Bacteria; phylum Pseudomonadota; class Gammaproteobacteria; order Burkholderiales; family Rhodocyclaceae; genus Azovibrio. The sequence continues at coordinate 2,585 of JAITRP010000160.1, read as the reverse complement.
TTTCTTTGTTGTAAGAAAGATATATTTTTAGACCATCCACGGACCATCTGTAGGAATTGAAAACATGGTTACTGTCTTCAGGAACGCCAAGACGACCGATCTGCTCTTCGAGGGTTGGTTGCACCTCCACATTAAATGGAAGCACAATTTTATTGATGACATCATCCTCATTCGGTCTGAACCAAACCGCCTTGAACACCAATTCTCCTTCCAGATAGTCCAATGTATATGTTTTCAGAGATTCCGCCAAAGTAAAACAAAAATCCATCCTGCGTTCTGGGAACTCCACATAAACTACATTCTCACCGCGTTTTGGGCGATGAAGTGGTTGTTTTACATCAAGGATGGACAACATTGCCTTGACTTGTTCGTCCTGTTCAGACTTGCCCAGCAAGGGCACAATTTGATCCAAGTTCATGAGTGTCCTCCGTTAAAACAACATGGCTATTATACAGCATTATTTTACCTCTTTCAAGATTTTCTCCAGGAAATCCGCATAATCCTGATCTGTTATCTGGAGCATTTCTTCGGCGGCCTCCTTATAGAGATCCGCGCAGTCTTTATCAAATACTCCAGGATTTTCCTTGATGTATTTCATCATGTCCTCGGCATCTTTTCTGGCCCGCCGCCGCCGCGCTCATCAAGAGCGCAAGCGGGAAAGAGGACACTTGGCCCGCCGAGATCTTCGGCGCGCTCACCAGCGCGCCCGCACTGCAAAGCGTGATAAAAGCCTTCCGCCAGGAAGGATGCTCGGTGAGCGGCGTCGGCGAACAGCTCGCCCGGCAACTGGCGCAGCGCTTGCTGGCGCGCCGCTGGCAAGCCGGATTGCTGGCTCGTCTGGTCTCCTTGCTGCCGCCCGGAGAGGCGATGGAGTTGCTGCGCGCCATCGAGGCCGCGGGCCTGCTCCATCCCGGCGCGGTCGCCCAGGCCCTGAAATCCGCGCGCGAACTCTGCGCCCATCACGCTCCCGGCGAAATTGCCGTCACATCGCAAGACCCTCGTCAAAAGCGATGGCCACAGGCTCGTGGCAATCCAGACGGTCTTTCAATTTGCTTCGGCGTTTCGGGTAATTGAACCTGAACCGCCGCCTGGATTGCCGCGTCGCTACGCGCCTCGCAATGACGGAGATAGGATTGCGGTTTGTCAGAGATCATGAACGGGTTCTTAAGCGCGGCTGAAAACCGCTTCATCTCTTTCTCGCGCTCTTTATCTTCGCCGTTCACTGTTTCTCCTTAGTCATCGACAAAACCTTTTTCCTCAAATACTCGCAGCATCTCACAAGACCCAAGTTCGCAGGCTTTTTCAGCGTCTTTTTGGGCATTTTCGGTATCGCCCAACTCTTTGTAAACCAAAGCGCGGGCATTGTAGGCAAAGACGGATTTTTTATCAAGTTTTATCGCTTCGCCGAAGTCTTTTATCGCCTTTTCATATTCGTCAAAAGCGGCATGGATATTTGCGCGATTTATGTAGTCGTCGGCGTTTGGATTGAATCTAAGCGCGGCGGAAAAATCCTCCGTCGCTTTTACGTAATCCCCAAAAAGCGCGTAAGCAAACGCGCGGCGACTGTAAATGTCGGCGTTTTTGGGCTCAAGTTTTATCGCTATAGTAAAATCCGCTATGGCTTTCATAATCTCGTCGTATTCAAAATGCGCCGCCGCGCGTTCAGCGTAGGCTTTTGCGCTGCTTGGTTTTGCTTTTATAGCCTCTGTGCGCAGTTTGACCGTATCTATATAATCCGCCGCCGCTCTTGGTTTATTTTCCATGAGATAGTCCACAAACGGATAGCCCACAAACATTCTTTTGCGTATATTGTAAATATCAGCCGCGCCGACGTCGGCATCTATCGCGCGGATATAATCAGCGAGCGCGTTGTCGTATTTGCCTATGTTTTTGCAAGCCTCCGCGCGGTTGTAGTAAGCGGCGGCAAATTTGGGATTTAACTCTATCGCTTTGCCGTAATCCTCGATGGCTTTTTCGTAACTGCCGAAATCCTCGTCCGTAATCCGATGGCGGGTCATATCCTGCATATAACCATATGAGGTTGCGCGCAAAAAATAGGCGTTCGCGTTATTTGGATTCATACGCTTTACAATCTCTTTATGAGCGTCCAGCGTATCTTCTATATAATAATGTTTCAAATCCTGAAAATTCGCATGAACCGAAGCGTCGTTCAGATATTTCTCCATAATCTCCATATATCGCTCAAACATTTGAGCGCGCGCTTCGCCTCCCTTGCGCGCGTCATTTGGGTCGTTGTACGCGCCTGCATGCGAGTTGAAACTGTCCGCGTATATCTCGTTGGATTTAAATTCCAAGATAGCCTTTTGGTTGAAATAGCGCGCGGCGGGGTCAAGCGGGTCAATCTCAATCACCTTTTTATACTCTTCAATCGCCTTGTCATATTTGCCTATCTTGCCGTAAATAACGGCGCGCGCTTTACGCAGGAAAATATTGTGCGGTTCATGTGATATCGCTCTGTCGTAATCTTCTATCGCTTTTTTGTAATCGCCCAACTTTACATAAACAAACGCTCTGTTTTTGTAAGAGGCGGTATCGTCGCGGTCATTTTCTATCGCCCGCGAAAA
>JAITRP010000031.1 GCA_031288305.1 Zoogloeaceae bacterium | reverse complement strand
CGATTTCTCCGAAGTATGCGGTATCGCAGGTTGTGGGGTACATCAAGGGCAGGAGTGCGATCCATGCAGCGCGGGAGTTTGGAGAGCGCAAGCGCAATTTTGCGGGTCATCATTTCTGGACGCGGTTTTTTTTGTGTCCACGGCAGGTCGAGATGAGGCGGTGATACGTTGCTCCATACGCGAACAGGAAAGAGAGGACGAGCGTTTCGATCAACCCAAGTTGATGCAGGAGGGCGCCGCCTCGCAGGCGGCGCAAAGCTTTGGTGCCGCGTCAGCGTCCCCGCCAGCCGCTTTGAGCGGCTCACAATCCAAAGCCTCCGGCTCTACCGGGGGGTATTTACTTGCACCCATGTAAAAGCAAGAACTGGACAAAATGCGGTCAATTGCGGCAAACTTGCAGACATGATGAAACAAAAAACCACTTCCAAAGCGCGCGAAAAAGCGATTCCGCGTCCCCGCCTGCTGGTATTGCACGGCCCCAATCTCAATCTCCTGGGCGTTCGTGAGCCACGACATTATGGAGAGGTGACGCTGGAGGACATCAATCTGGCGCTGGCGCGGCGCGCTGAAATTGCCGAGGTTGATCTGGAAAGCTTCCAGAGCAACCACGAAGGCGCGTTGATTGAGCGCATCCACGCGGCGCGGGCGCAGGAAGTGCGCTACATCATCATCAATCCCGCCGCCTGGACGCATACCAGCGTGGCGGTTCGGGACGCGCTGGCGGCAGTGGGGATTCCTTTTGTCGAAGTGCATCTTTCCAATGTGCATGCGCGCGAAACCTTCCGGCAGCATTCGTTTTTTTCCGACATCGCCATTGGCGTCATCAGCGGACTGGGACATCAGGGCTATCTGCTGGCGCTGGAATATCTTCTCAACAAACTCAACACGGATTGAGCATCTGGCTGCCAAAAGCGGCGAACCAGCGGACAAAATCTGCAAACATGCTCTATACAGCCCCTGAAGGAGAGCCTTTCATGGATTTACGCAAACTCAAGAAACTCATCGATCTGGTACAGGAATCCGGCATTTCCGAACTGGAAGTCACCGAAGGCGAAGAAAAGGTGCGAATCGCCAAATTCGCTCTGGCGGGCGCGTTGCCCGCGCAGTATCCAGTCCCGATCAGCCTGCCTGCGACGCCAACGGCGGCAGGCGGCGCTTCCAGCGTTAGCCTGGACGAGGACGATACGCCGAAAGGCCATGAAGTGAAATCCCCAATGGTCGGCACTTTCTATCGTTCGCCTTCGCCCGGCGCGAATGCCTTTGTCGAGGTCGGACAAGCGGTCAAGCAGGGCGACACGCTGTGCATCATCGAGGCGATGAAGCTCCTGAACGAAATCGAGGCGGACGTTGCCGGCGTCGTCAAGGCCATCCTGGCAGACAATGGTCAGCCGGTGGAATTCGGCGAGACCCTGTTCATCATCGGCTGACGGGCGGCAAGCATGTTCGAAAAGATTCTCATCGCCAACCGGGGCGAGATTGCGCTCCGCATACAGCGCGCCTGCCGGGAACTGGGCGTCAAGACCGTGGTGGTGCACTCGGAAGCCGACCGCGACGCCAAGTATGTGAAGCTCGCCGACGAATCCGTCTGCATCGGCCCCGCGCCTTCGGCGCAAAGTTATCTCAACGTCCCGGCCATCATTTCGGCGGCGGAAGTCACCGATTCCCAGGCGATTCATCCCGGCTACGGCTTTCTTTCGGAAAACGCCGATTTCGCCGAGCGTGTGGAATCTTCCGGCTTCGTCTTCATCGGCCCCAAGGCGGAAACCATCCGCTACATGGGCGACAAGGTTTCCGCCAAGGAGGCCATGCGCGCCGCCGACGTCCCCTGCGTTCCCGGCTCCGATGGCGCGCTCGACAATGACCCCGCGGCAATCGGGCGCATCGCCAAGAGCATCGGCTATCCGGTAATCATCAAGGCTTCCGGCGGTGGCGGCGGACGTGGAATGCGCGTGGTGCATACCGAAGCGGCGCTCTTGAATGCCGTTGCCATGACACAGGCCGAGGCGCAAGCGGCTTTCGGCAATCCGACGGTATACATGGAAAAGTATCTGGAAACCCCCCGCCATGTCGAGATCCAGATCCTTGCCGACCAGCACGGCAACGCGGTTCATCTGGGCGAGCGTGATTGCTCCATGCAGCGCCGCCACCAGAAAGTCATCGAGGAAGCGCCCGCGCCGCTGATTCCCGCCCGGCACATCGTCCGCATCGGCGAACGCTGCGCTGAAGCCTGCCGCAAAATCGGCTATCGCGGCGCGGGAACCTTCGAGTTTCTCTACGAAAAGGGCGAGTTTTATTTCATCGAAATGAACACGCGCGTACAGGTGGAACATCCGGTAACGGAAGCGATTACCGGCATCGACATCGTGCAGGCGCAGATTCGCGTCGCCGCCGGGGAAAAACTGGGCTTCAGGCAACGGGACATCCAGTTTCGCGGTCACGCCATCGAATGCCGCATCAACGCTGAAGATCCCCGCACGTTCACGCCATTTCCCGGAAAGATTAGCGTTTATCACCCGCCCGGCGGTCCCGGCATCCGGGTGGATTCGCATATTTATCAGGGCTATGTGGTGCCGCCGTACTATGATTCCATGGTCGCCAAGGTCATTGCCTACGGCGATACCCGCGAACAGGCCATACGCCGGATGCGGATCGCGCTCTCCGAAATGGGCGTGGAAGGCATCAAGACCAATATCCCTTTGCATCAGGAATTGATGCTGGATGCCCTGTTCGTCAAGGGCGGCGCCAGCATTCACTATCTGGAGCAAAAACTGGCCGCCCAAGGCGAAGTCAAGAAGTAGGCGACATGGCTTGGATCCGCGCCGTTTTCCTCACCGACGCCGCGTCCGCCGAAGCCTTCTGTGACGCGTTGCTGGAAGCCGGGGCGCTATCCGCCAGCATGGAAGACGCCAACGCGGGAACGCCGGAAGAAAAACCGCAATTCGACGAACCCGGCGAAAAAAATGCGGCAATCCTCTGGAAACATGTGCGCATCGTCGCTTTATTTGTGGAAAACACGCCGGTTGACCGCCTCATGGAAGCCGCCGCGAACGCCCTGCGCCTGCCTGCCGCGCCCGCTTTCACGCAAGATGAAGTAGAGGAAGAAAACTGGGTGGCGCGCGCCCAGGCGCAGTTTGCGCCCATCCAGGTTTCGGAACGCTTGTGGATCGTGCCGTCCTGGCATGAAAGCCCGGATAAGAACGCGCTCAACCTCCGCATCGATCCCGGCATGGCCTTTGGCACCGGATCGCATCCCACCACGCGCCTGTGCCTGGAATGGCTGGAGCGCGCGCGTCCCGCCGAAAAAAGCGTGCTGGATTACGGCTGCGGCTCCGGCATCCTGGCGATTGCCGCCGCTCGATTGGGCGCGACGCGAGTCACGGGCGTGGACATCGACCCCAACGCCATCGCCGCCGCCGCGCGCAACGCGGAAAAAAACGCTGTCATGATCGATTTTCGCGGCTTGTCTACGCCACTTTCCGGCCAGTATGATCTGGTTCTCGCCAATATCCTCGCCAATCCATTACGCATGCTGGCTCCTGTCCTCTGCGCCCGTGTCCGCCTTGGCGGCAGCCTCGCGCTTTCCGGCATCCTGCTGGAACAGGCGGCGGAGTTGGCCGAGATTTACGCGCCCTGGGTTCCCCTTGCCGTGACCGGAACGCTTGACGGCTGGGCGCTGCTTTCCGGGATGAAACCAGCATGCTGACCCGTTGCCCGCATTGCCGCACCGCTTTTCGCGTCACCCGCGAACAGTTGCTCGCGCGCGACGGCAAGGTGCGCTGCGGCGCGTGCCGGAAAGCGTTCAACGCAATGGGATATCTGGACACGGAAGAGCGCGAATCCAAGCCGGAACCCGCGTCCATGCCGCCTGCCGCCGACGTGGACGACGCGCTGGAAGATACGCTGGACGCGCCGTTCCTGGAGCCACCGGTGCTTTCTGAAAAACCCGGCATCGACGAAGAGGAGGATTTCTTTGCGGACTGGCGCTCCGCGCCGCTTGGCGTCAGCGCCGTATCTGCAACCCACGACGCCCCGCTCGTCATTGCTGCGCCCGGCGCGGCGCAGACCGCGCCACATGCGGCGGCGTCTTCCGCCGTCCCTCGCCTGCCAGACCCAATCGACACGTTGCTGGCGCAGGAACACGCCGACGCCCCGCCCGTCGTGCCGAATGATGAGGAAACGGACGCCGCCAGCAGTCTCGCCAGCGTTTCACGCTGGGCGGCTTCGCCACCGGATGCCGCCAGCGAAGCCGCCTATCCGCTGTGGCCTTTCGTGCTGGTTTCCCTGCTGCTCGTCCTGTTGCTGTTCTTGCAGATGGCCTACCACTACCGGAGCGAGATGGGGCGTCAAGCGCCGGTCGCCTTGCGCATATTTTCCGCCTTCAACATCAGCATGCCGCTTGCCCAGGAAGTCGAATGGCTTTCCATCGACGCTTCCGAGCTTTCTTCCATGTCGCGTTCCGGCCATTTCCAGCTTGTCGCCACCTTGCACAACCAGTCCCGTTATCCGCAAGCCTGGCCGCAACTGGAAATTTCCCTGACCGACAGTTATGACAACATCTTGACGCGGCGCGTTTTCGCGCCCGCCGAATACCTGCCCGCCGCCGCGTCTTCCGCCTTCGCGCCGGGCGAAGCCCTGATCCGGCTGGATCTGGACGCGGACGACATCAACCCCGCGGGCTACCGTCTTTATCTTTTCTATTTCTGAGTGACGCCATGCCACACGCCCTCATCTGCGGTTCCCTCGCCTACGACAATATCATGGTTTTTCCGGACCGTTTCAAACACCATATCCTGCCGGAGCAGATTCACATTCTCAATGTCTCCTTTCTGGTGCCGGAACTGCGCCGCGAATTTGGCGGCTGCGCGGGCAATATCGCCTACAACCTGAAATTGCTGGGCGGCGAGCCGCTGATCATGGCGACCGTGGGCGATGATTTTTCCCCCTACCGGCAACGTCTGGAGTCGCTCGATCTGCCGCTCACGCATATCCGGCAGGTGCCCGGAACTTTCACGGCGCAAGCCTTCATCACCACTGATCTCGACGACAACCAGATTACCGCCTTCCATCCCGGCGCGATGAATTGTTCGCAGCAAAACCGCGTGGAACGCGCCGAAAACATCCAGTTGGGATTGGTCGGCCCGGATGGCCGCGCCGGCATGTTGCAGCACGCGCGGGATTTCGCGACGCTCCGCATCCCCTTCATTTTCGATCCTGGTCAGGGTCTGCCGCTGTTTGACGGAGAAGAACTGTTGCAATTTCTCGCGCTGGCGGATTACGCCTGTTTCAACGATTATGAAGCCCAATTGGCCGTCGAGCGCAGCGGAAAAAGCATCGAAGCCATCGCCCAACAGGTGCGCGCCCTGATTGTCACCAGCGGCGCGCAAGGCTCGCGCATCCATCTTCCCGGACGGACTCTGGACATTCCCTGCGCGCAGGCCAAGGCGCTCATTGATCCCACCGGCTGCGGCGACGCCTACCGCGCCGGCATCCTGTATGGCATCCTGAACCATCTGGATTGGGAAGAAACCGGTCGCCTCGCCTCGCTCATGGGCGCGCTCAAAATCGAAAACCAGGGCGCGCAAAACCACCGTCCCACCCGCGCGGAGATTTGTTCGCGCTACCAGCAATCCTTCGGCACGACAATCAGGCTTTGACGGAGGCAACGCAACCCAAAGTCCGGGCTGGTTTTGCGTTGGGGTTCACGGCCTGTTCGAACCGGCAGGGCCAACCATGCCAAAGCGTTGTGTCGATGCGGCCTTGCGGCTGCGGCTTTGCGGCGCCCAGCCCGTAACGCGCCGCAGGCGTCAGGCAACGGGTACGCCACTTCGCCAGCGTTCGAGTTTTTGCGCGAAAGGCAGGGTATAGGCGGGGCTGGAGGAAGGGAGGAGATGGGGCGTCACCTCGCGTCCGGCGGCAACGGCGAGCGCAACGAGGCGTGGCGCGAATTTTCCGGCAGTCTTGCCGTTGAAGCAAAGATGGGCAAGAAGCGGCGTTTGTTGCAGCAGCGCGGGAAAATCGTTGACCTTCCCGGCGTGAATGTCCACATCCAGCGCGCCGGGGCGGGTGCAACTCTGGTATACGTCCCAAACGCCAATGCCGTGACGCAACAAATGTCTGATGCGTTCTGGATACGACAGCGCCTGGAACGGCACATCGAGAATCGCGCCCATGAGCCGCCAGAACTGATTTTGCGGATGGCCATAGTATTGCCGCGCGGCCAGCGAGGCAGGCGAAGGAAAACTGCCCAGTAGCAGGACGCGGGTAGCGGCGTCGCGAACAGGAGGAAGACCGGAAAGCCGGTCGGAGGGGTTGATGTGGGGAGTCATGTACGCAGCCTGCGGCCCGCAGACTTGTGCCGGTTTGCTGTGTGCGTCCGTCGTGGGATGGTTTGCGGGTGCGCACAGTGCGCCCCTACAGGATCGCGCAGGCAAGTCGTGGGTTTCGTTGTCTTTACTCCAAAAAAGGGCGAAGCGCTCGCTAGGGCGTGTTCACAATAATTGATTTGTGTTTTACATTCTGGGATTTGGACGTTGCACATGGATCGGCGCATGTTGAGTGATGGACAGTGGGCACGGATTGCGAATTTGTTGCCAGGGAAATCCACGGATAGAGGTGGGCGAGCGGCGGACAATCGACGGTTTGTCGAAGCGGTACTGTACTTGGCCCGGACAGGTTGCCCCTAGCGGGACTTGCCAAAGGAACCAGGGAACCGGCACTCGGCATATATCCGGTTCGCCCGCTGGGAAACATACGGCGTCTGGCGCCGGGTCGCGGAAACCTTGCAGGGTGACGCCGACCTGGAAGAACTCTTCATCGATGCCGCCATCGTCCGTGCCCGCCAGCACGCGGTCGGCGCCCCAAAAAAACGGTGATGATCAGGCGATTGGGCGCTCGCGGGGCGGATTGACCACCAAGATCCATGCCTGCGTCGATGCCTTGGGCAATCCGATACGCCTTATCCTGACGGCGGGTCAAAAGGCCGATGTGACTCAGGGGACAGCCCTGCTCGAAGGGATCCCCGCCAACGCCGTCATCGCCGACAAGGGTTACGACAGCGATGCCTTGGTGGCCGCCATCGAAGGGTCGGGGGCCGAAGCGATCATTCTTCCACCGCGCAGCAACCGGAACACGCCACGCAAGGTCGATTGGCATCGCTACAAAGCGCGCAATCTCGTCGAGCGATTCTTCAATCGTCTCAAGCAGTTCCGTCGTCTTGCCACTCGCTACGACAAACTCGCCAATCGCTTCAATGCCTTCATGCATCTCGCATGCGCCTGTATCTGGACACTGTGAACGCGCCCTAGCCCTTTTTTGCCGACTGAACCGAACCGGCACAAGGCCGAAGGTCGCAGGACAGCCGAAGGCTGGTCTGGCGAAGCCGCACAAAAAGCGAGTTTTCACTTTTTGACGTTTAGAGCCAGCATCAAGGCATTTACCCGTTTCACAAAGCCTGCTGGGTCTTCGAGTTGGCCGCCTTCGGCGAGTTCCGCCTGTTCGAAGAGCAGCGCCGCCCAGTCGTCGAAACGCGCTTCCTCATATTTCAGGTGTTGCACGGCGGGATGCTGGGGGTTGATTTCCAGGATAGGTTTTATCTCTGGCGCTTTTTGTCCGGCGGCTTTCAAAATACGCGCCAAGTTGCCGGACATATCGAAATCCTCCGCCACCAGACAGGAAGGCGAGTCGGTCAGACGATGCGTGACGCGCACTTCCTTGACCCGTTCGCCCAGGGACTTTTTCACCTTTGCCAGTAATTCCTTGTATTCATCGGCGGCTTTTTCAGCCTCTTTTTTCTCGGATTCATCTTCCAGCTTGCCCAGATCCAGCCCGCCCTTGGCGACGGATTGCAAGGGCTTGCCGTCGAATTCGGACATGTGCCCGGCCACCCATTCATCCACCCGATCAGAAAGCAATAACACCTCAATGCCCTTCTTGCGAAAGATTTCCAGATGCGGACTGTTCCGCGCGGCCTTGAAGGATTCGGCAGTGACGTAGTAAATCTTCTCCTGCCCTTCTTTCATGCGCCCGATATAATCCTTGAGCGATACCGTTTCTTCCGCCGTATCCGTATGCGTGGAAGCAAAACGCAAGAGATTCGCAATCTTCTCCTTGTTGGCAAAATCCTCGCCCACACCTTCTTTCAGCGCCTTGCCGAATTCACCCCAGAACTTCGCGTATTTTTCCCGGAACGCGGCATCTTCACTTTCGGCCAGCGACTCCAGGAGCGACAGCACCTTGCGGGTGCAACCGCTCCGGATGGCTTCGATATCCTTGCTCTCCTGCAAAATTTCACGCGAAACATTCAGCGGCAGGTCGGATGAATCCACCACGCCGCGCACGAAACGCAAATAGAGCGGCATCAGCTTTTCGGCGTCATCCATGATGAATACGCGCTTCACATAGAGCTTGACGCCGTGCCGGGCATTGCGATCCCAGAGATCGAACGGCGCGCGCGCGGGAATATAGAGGAGCTGCGTGTATTCCTGCTTGCCCTCGACCTTGGTATGCGTCCAGGCGAGCGGGTCTTCGAAATCGTGCGCGACATGCTTGTAGAATTCCTGGTACTCCGCCTCGCTTATCTCGTTCTTGCCGCGCGCCCACAAGGCGCTGGCCTGATTGATGGTTTCCTCCTCGTCGCTGGGCGCCTGCGCCTTCTTCTCCTCATCCCACTTTTCCCCCGCCATGCGAATCGGCAGGGTGATGTGATCGGAATACTTGCGGATGATGGATTTGAGACGCCAGCCATCGAGAAACCCGTCTTCGCCCTCGCGCAAATGCAAGGTTACTTCCGTGCCGCGCTCCGCCTTTTCCACCATGCTGACTGAAAAATCGCCTTCGCCCGCGGATTCCCAGCATACCGCCTGATCCGCCGCCAGACCGGCACGCCGGGAAACGACCGTCACCTTGTCCGCAACGATGAAAGAAGAATAAAAGCCGACGCCGAATTGACCAATCAAATGCGCGTCCTTCGCCTGATCTCCGGTCAACGCCTTGAAAAACTCCTTGGTTCCGGACTTGGCGATGGTTCCCAGATGCGTAATGGCCTCCTCCCGCGAAAGACCAATGCCATTATCACGCACCGTAAGCGTGCGCGCCGCCTTGTCAAAGGAGACACGGATATTCAGATCACTGTCCCCATCATACAACGCGACATTGTTCAGCGCCTCGAAACGCAAACGATCACAAGCATCCGACGCATTGGAAATCAACTCCCGCAAAAAGATTTCCTTGTTGCTGTAAAGCGAATGAATCATCAGGTGCAAAAGCTGCTTCACCTCGGCCTGAAACCCAAGCGTTTCCTTATTGACTGTGACTGTCATGCGAACTTCTCCTCAAAAAAAGATAAATCCGAAATAAGGCCCCGCCCTCAAATTTCAAGCCCTGGCGGGCGGCGATTACTGTCTCCACAAGGTAAATACAAACTGAGCCGCCGCATGGGTTTCCATGTCGCTACGCTTCCCGTAATGACAAGATACTTTCCCTTCTTGTCAGGGAAAGGGGTTTGGCCGCGCTTCGTCTGGAATAAGGTATTTGCATAACACCCCTCCACTTCTCACCGCCCTCGCTCCTGCGGATAAACCTCGATGATTTTTTCCGATCCGCAGGCGCGCATTGTCGTCTGCCAAGACTTCCAAGAGTGGGCGTGGAGGATTTCGGTATGGGCGGGGAATTTATCGTCTTGTCGTTTGGCGCGGCAGTGTTCGTAGTGTGTCAGTAGTTTTTGCCAGCGGAGGCGGTTTGCGTTTTTTTGGCGAGCGGGAAAAAACAGATCGGGCGCGATGGCGCGCAGGTCGGCGAACAGTGTCCCCAGGCGGGTGTAGGTGAAGGTGAGGCTTTCCATGTGGGTCACGGGATCGGCAAAACCGGCGCGCAGGAGCAGATCGCCCAGCGCGCGCAGGTCGATGCATGGCGGAGGAGTCATTTCCAGCGTTTCCAGTGCGGCGCGCATTTCCTTCAGGGTATCGGCTCCGAGGGTGGAGAGCATCAGCAGGCCGCCGGGGCGCAGGACGCGCAGGGTCTCTTCCAGGGTACGCAGAAAGTCGTGCCGCCAGAATGCGAAGCAGTTGGCCCAGACCAGATCGACGCTGTTGGCGGGCAGGGGCAGGTTTTCGGCGGCGGCGATGGCGTCCGTCCCAATGTGCAGGCAATGGGCGGCGGGATAGTGGGCGCTCAGGTCGGCGGCGCATTCCAGCGCCAGGATGCGTTGCGGCGCGATGCGGATGTAGGTCAGGTTTTCCTGCATGCGCCGATCCATTTCCCGCGCGAGGAAGTCCCGCTCGCCTTTCTGACGCACTTGCCGGAGGTGGCGCTTCAGCAGCGCGCGGTCGGGAAGCGTCAAAAAATAAACCATCATTTTTTGCCGGTTTGACTTGGGAGTTGAAGCCAGGAAAAGCTTGGCTTCAACCCGGGTAAACCCAACGCAAAACCAGCGCGGCCTGAAAAATCGGGAAATGTTGTGAGCGCCCCGAACCCCCATTTCATCTTGATCTCCTTGAAAAGTGTCTGTCATCGCTTGCCGTAACCGGCTTGCCAGAAAAGTAAGCCGGTTGTCTCC
>JAITRP010000018.1 GCA_031288305.1 Zoogloeaceae bacterium | reverse complement strand
GGCAGACCGCGCCATTTGATCCCTGTTCGGCAACGTGCAGGATGGCGTTCAGAACCAGGAGATTCGGCAAGCTGACATTGCCGCGCTGACGCGGCAGGCAGTCTTCGATCTGCTGGTATTGCCGGGCGCTGCGCGCCCGCATGTTTTCCTCTCTCCCATTGCGGATTTCAGGGGAGGGCTGGGGAAGGGTTTGCAGCTGCGGAACAGGAACCAAGGTTCGATGCAAACTGAACCGCCGCAACCCCTTTGCAGGGCGCAACCCCCTCAATCCCCCAGAACCCCCTCATTCCCCCCTTCGCAGGGGGGAAGATAGGGGCAACGGCGCGCCGTGCTCCTACGGGAGGCAGGGGGATTGGGGGAAGACAACCGCGCTTTCCCTGATCGCCAAGCCATGCTCAACCTTGAGAGACCAGCAACGGCATATCTATTGGAGATCGACGTCATCACCTTGGCTTCCTCCACTTTGGATTGCACCCTCGCGCCGTTGCCTGCGTGAATTTTCTCTTTTCCAGATGGTAGAATCCTCACTCTTTTGGTTGCGGCGGTGCCGCATTTTTGAACGGACGGCATGAAGCACATCCGGAATTTTTCCATCATCGCGCACATCGACCATGGCAAATCGACGTTGGCGGATCGCATCATCCATCATTGCGGCGGGCTTTCCGAGCGTGAAATGGAGGCGCAGGTGCTCGATTCCATGGACATCGAGCGCGAGCGCGGCATCACCATCAAGGCGCAGACGGCGGCGCTGGACTATCGCGCGCGCGACGGCAGCGTCTATAACCTGAATCTCATCGACACGCCGGGGCATGTGGATTTTTCCTACGAAGTCTCGCGTTCGCTTTCCGCCTGCGAAGGGGCGCTGCTGGTGGTGGACGCTTCCCAGGGCGTGGAAGCGCAGACGGTGGCCAATTGTTATACCGCCATTGAACTGAATGTCGAGGTGCTGCCGGTATTGAACAAGATCGACCTGCCTTCCGCCGACCCGGACAACGCCCGCCAGGAAATCGAGGATGTGATTGGCATCGACGCGACGGATGCCGTGCTGGTTTCCGCCAAGACCGGCCTGGGGGTTACGGATATCCTGGAAGCGGTGGTGGCGCGCATTCCGCCGCCCAAGGGCGTGGCGGACGCGGCGCTGAAAGCGTTGATCATCGATTCCTGGTTTGACAATTATGTTGGCGTAGTGATGCTGGTGCGCGTGGTGGATGGACAACTGCGCCCCAAGGATCGAATACAGTTCATGTCCAACGGCAAGCAGCATCTGTGCGAACAGGTGGGCGTGTTCACGCCCAAATCCGTACAGCGCGAAGTCTTGCAGGCGGGGGAGGTGGGTTTTGTCATTTCCAATATCAAGGAACTGGATTCGGCCAAGGTGGGCGACACGGTGACGCTGGCGAACGCGCCCGCCGCCTCCGCCCTGCCGGGTTTCAAGGAAATCAAGCCGCAGGTGTTCGCGGGGCTGTATCCGGTGGAGGCCAATCATTACGACCAGTTGCGCGACGCGCTGGAAAAACTGAAGCTGAACGACGCTTCGCTCCATTACGAGCCGGAGGTGTCGCAGGCGCTGGGCTTTGGCTTTCGTTGCGGCTTTCTGGGTCTCTTGCACATGGAAATCGTACAGGAACGGCTGGAACGGGAATTTGATCAGGATCTGATAACTACCGCGCCCACCGTGGTCTATGAAGTGGCGTTGCGCGACAAAACGGTGTTGCAGGTGGAAAATCCCTCGCGTCTGCCGGAAATGCAAAAAATCGAGGAAATCCGCGAACCCATCATTCTCACCACCATTTTCGTGCCGCAGGAATACCTGGGCGGCGTCATCACCCTGTGCAACCAGAAGCGCGGCAGCCAGGCGGATATGCACTATCACGGGCGGCAGGTGAAGCTGGTGTATGAGATGCCGCTGGCCGAAGTGGTGATGGATTTTTTCGACAAGCTGAAGTCGGTGTCCCGAGGCTACGCGTCGCTGGATTACGAGTTCAGGGAATATCGCGCCGCCGACGTGGTGAAGCTCGACGTGCTCATCAACGGCGACAAGGTGGACGCGCTCTCGTTGATCGTGCACCGCGCCAACTCCCAGTATCGCGGTCGGGAACTGGCGAGTAAAATGCGCGAACTGATCCCGCGGCAAATGTATGATGTTGCCATCCAGGCGGCCATCGGCAGCAACATCCTGGCGCGAGAAAACGTCAAGGCGCTGCGCAAGGACGTGCTGGCGAAGTGTTATGGCGGCGACGTCACCCGCAAGAAAAAACTGCTGGAAAAACAAAAGGCCGGCAAAAAGCGCATGAAACAGGTAGGCAGCGTGGAAATTCCCCAGGAAGCTTTTCTCGCTGTGCTGCGCATGGATAACTAAGGATATTTCTCATGGTGATTGAATTTTCGATTCTGCTGCTCATTTTGTTGTTGCTGGGTGGTCTGGCCTCGTTGTTTGGCTTCACGCTGGTGCTTTTTGGCGTGGTGCTGCTCACCGGCGTCCTCTGGCTGCTGGAAATTTTCTGGCTCAAAAAAAAGCGCCTTCCGCCAGAAGGGAAAACGCCCTGGTGGGTGGAATACGGCGCCAATCTGTTTCCGGTGCTGCTGGTGGTGTTTTTGCTGCGTTCCTTCTTGTTCGAGCCGTTTCGCATCCCTTCCGACTCCATGATGCCCACCTTGCTGGACGGGGATTTCATCCTGGTGAACAAATATACCTATGGCGTGCGTCTTCCGCTTTTGGACCTCAAGGTCATTGCGGTAAACGAGCCGCAACGCGGCGAGGTGATGGTGTTTCGCTATCCCGGCGACACGAGCAAGGATTACATCAAGCGCGTGGCGGGATTGCCGGGCGATACGGTAAGCTATCAGGACAAACGCCTTGCCATCAACGGCGAACCGCTGGTCGTGGAAAAAATGGAAGACTATCTGCACGACAAGAAACTCTATTATTCCAGCCAGTTCCGGGAAACGCTGGGCAATGTGACGCATCGAATCCTGAATGAAGACCTCATGCCAGCCCATGTCTTCGACAAGAATGATTTCCCCGGTCAGGAAAATTGCCAATACAATATGGCTGGCGTTATCTGCACCGTGCCGGAAGGCCATTATTTCGTCATGGGCGATAACCGTGATCGCAGCCAGGACAGCCGCTCATGGGGTTTTGTCCCGGACGCCAACGTAGTCGGCAAGGCTTTTTTCATCTGGTTCAACTTTTCCGATCCGGGGCGGATCGGAGCATTTCAATAACCTTGGAGAGATATCATGAAGACAAGACAAGGCGGTCTTACACTGTTGTCATTCATTTTCTTTTGTGTGCTGGCGGGGATTGCCGCCTGGCTGATTACTGTCGTCTCATCCCCTTTGCTGACACATCAGGATTTCAAGCGCGTTGTCAAGAAGGTGGCGGAAAACTCCGCTTCCTATCACACAGTCGAGGACGCGCGCACCGCCTACAACAAGTCGGCGGGGATCAACCATCTCAGTTTGAATCTGACGCCGGACGAACTGAAAATTACCAAGAGCGGCAGCAGTTACGTGTTCAACTACAGCTATGAAAGCCGCACGCACCTTGTCGCCAATGTGAGCCTGGTGTTCGAATTCCAGGGTTCCATCCGCTGATGCCGGTCTGCGCCACGCCTGTTGTGTCCTCTGCGCCGTTGGAAGAATTGCTGGATTATCATTTCGCGGACAAGACGCTGTTGACGATGGCGCTGACGCACCGGAGTTTTGGCGTGCCGCATTACGAGCGCCTGGAGTTTCTGGGGGACGGCGTGCTGGATTGCGTGGTTGCCGCCTTGCTCTACCAGCGCTTTCCCCATCTGCCCGAAGGCGATCTTTCGCGTTTGCGCTCGCATCTGGTTTGTCAGGACACCCTGTGCCAGTTGGCGCAGGAAATCCGCTTGAGCGCCATGCTGCGTCTGGGGGAAGGCGAGATGAAAAGCGGCGGCGGCCAGCGGCCTTCCATTCTGGCGGACGTGCTGGAGGCCATTTTTGGCGCGATTTATCTGGATGGCGGTTTCCCGGCGGCGATGGCCGTCATTGAACGATTGTTTGCCGCGCAGCTTGCCGCGCTCACTCCCGGTCAATCCATGAAAGACGCCAAGACCCGCTTGCAGGAATGGCTGCAAGGGCGTCATCAGGCGCTGCCCAAATACGTTTTGCTGGAAACCACTGGCGCGGCGCACGCGCAGACTTTCCACGCGCTCTGCCAGATCGACAGCCAGGGCATACGCGCCGAAGGCATGGGCGGCAGCCGCCGTCTGGCGGAACAGTCCGCCGCCGCCAATGCCTTGCGGCTTCTGGAAGGGGAGAGCGCGTGAGCGGACACTCCGCCATCCGTTCCGGCTACATTGCCCTTGTCGGGCGTCCCAATGTGGGCAAATCCACGCTGCTGAACCGGCTGGTAGGCGAAAAGATCAGCATTGTCTCGCGCAAGGCGCAGACCACGCGCCATCGCGTCATGGGCATTCTTACCCGGCCGGACGCGCAGTTCGTGTTCATCGATACGCCCGGCTTTCAGACGCGTTTCGCCAATGCCCTGAACCGCGCCATGAACCGGGGTGTCACCCAGGCGCTGGCGGCGGTGGACGTCGTTTTTTTCGTACTCGAGGCGGGCGTGTTCGATGCGCGCGACGCGGCGGTATTGCGTCTTTTGCCGCCGGATACGCCAACGCTGCTGGTGCTCAACAAAAGTGATCGTGTCCGGGACAAGGCTAGTCTCCTGCCTTTCGTGGCGCAAATCGCCGCCGGGCGTGAATTCGCCGCCGTGCTGCCGGTGAGCGCCGCGCACGACAGAAAGACCAACGATCTGTTGGATGTCGCCCGCAAGTTCTTGCCGCGTACGGAACTGCTTTTTCCCGTGGATGAAATCACCGATAGAAACGAGCGTTTTCTCGCCGCCGAATACATCCGGGAAAAACTTTTTCGTTTGCTGGGCGACGAGCTTCCCTATGCCGCCGCGGTGGAAATCGAAAAATTTGCGGCAGAAGGCAATCTGCGCCGCATCCACGCCGCCATTGTCGTAGACAAGGACAATCACAAGGCGATGGTCATCGGCAGGGGCGGCGAGACACTGAAGCGCATTGCCAGCGAGGCGCGGCAGGATATGGAACGCCTGTTCGACGGCAAGGTCTATCTGGAAATCTGGGTCAAGGTGAAGTCCGGCTGGGCCGACAATGAGCGCCTCCTGAAAAGCCTGGGCTATCTGGGGCGCGATTGAGCCATGCCGCGCGGCAGAGTTGACGCCCAGCCGGCGTATGTCCTGCATACCCGGCCGTACCGGGAAACCAGTCTGCTGGTGGAAGCCTTCAGCCGGGATTATGGCCGCGTGGCGTTGCTGGCGCGCGGGGCGCGGCGTCCGCATTCCACCCTGCGCGGCCTGATCATGGCTTTTCAGCCGCTGGAACTCTCCTGGTCGGGCAAGGGCGAAGTCCTGACCCTGATGAAAGCCGAATGGCAAGGCGGCCAACCCCCGCTTTCCGGTCAGACGCTCTTTTGCGGCTACTATCTCAACGAACTGCTGCTGCGCCTTTTGCCGCGCGAAGACGCGCATACCCAACTCTTCATGCACTACCGGAACATCTTGCGGCACTTGGGAGAAACTGCCGATCGGCAGGAGACGGCGGAATCCGGCCTGCGGAGTTTCGAGCGTGCTCTGCTTTCCGAACTGGGGTACGGCTTGACGCTGGATCGCGATCATTTGGGACAGCCCGTCGCCGCCGCCGCCCGCTATCGCTACGAAATCGAACGCGGCCCGGTCCTTGCCGGGGCGCGTGATGCTGCCGATCCGTCCGCCCTGATCGGCCAGTCCCTGCTGGACATGGCCTGTGACAACTACGCCAGCCCGGTCACGCGCAACGAGGCCAAGCAACTGATGCGCCGCCTGCTGGCCTACTACCTCGAAGGCGCGGAACTGCACTCGCGGGCGCTGTTTACCTGAATGTTTTGCATATATTTATGTTTATAATCAACATATTAAAATGCTTACTCAAAGTGAAATATTGGTAATGAAGATGGTTTTTGCGGACTGCATACACATGATATTTTACTTTAAAAAATTATTTTAAATGATTGATTATTAAATAATAAAACGGATGCGCCACGGGAGACGGGCGTGCTGTTTCCCGTGGCGTGTGTGCCGGTTCAGGGTTTGCTTCCGGCGTTGAGGATTTCGCGGTTGGCCTGTTTGGCGTTGATGCAGTTTTGCGTTTTGTTCAGCCGATCCGGGTCGGCCTTGCATTCCCGGATGACTTCCATGCGTTCGGCGTTGTTCGCCTTGTACCATTCCACGCTCTGTACCTCCCGCTCGCAGCCGGAGAGGACGAAAAGCAGGGGGAGAAGGGCAAGAATCGGCAGCAGGTGTTTTTTCATGGACTATTCCTTTCATAACAAACAATCACGAATCGCCGAACGACGGTCCAGCTTGGCACACATTATAAATGAAATCTATTCTCATTTAACAGAAAGTAACGCCCTGCCAGGGTAATCGCAGCAAGAAATTAGCGGCAGCCCTTCAGGGCTGCCGGTCTAACGTCATTGGGAGGGGGTTTCTCTCCCCTCCCCAATGGCTACGGATTGATTCCCCGGCCTTCGGCCACCCTTGCAGGGTGCAAGCCCTCCCCCGCAAGGAGGGAGGGAAGGACGCGCGGGCGCGATGCGCCGCGTCCCTACATCCGTCCTCCGTCCTCCGATCAGAAAAGGTTCGGGTGTTTGGCTTGCGCCATAGCGGTAACGCAACTCCTGCATGAAAAAATGAATGTCGGAAAACCGCGCCACTGTAACAAGCGGAGGAAAATTTCACAGTACGGAAAAGATGCGGATTCAACGTTATTTTTGGGGAAAAAGTACGGATTTGTCCGGACAGAGGACAGAAGACAGATCAATCACCGGGCGCTGCGCGCCCGCATGTTTTCCCCTCCCCCTTTGCGGGTGAGGGGTCAGGGGAAGCTACAGCTCAACGGCTTTGCCCTTCTGAACCGCCGCGCCCCTGCATCTGTCTTCCATCCCCTGTTTTTTTGACAGGATTTACAGGATGGACAGGATGAAAACCCTTGGCGGGTTTCTGGTTTCATCCTGTCATCTTGTGAATCCCGTCCCATGTAATCTGTCCTCTGCCCCCCCCCTTGTATGTCGGAGAATTCGATTTGAGGGAGCCAGATCGATGCCCCCAAGCTCTGTCTGCAAGACAAGTTCGTGGGAGAGCGAGGATCGGTTCCCTCATTTTCTGGTGGCGGGTTGCCTGAAACCCGAACGGTTGTACGGGAACACGCCGCGTTGAACACAAGGAAGGGAGAAGTGACAAGGACATCTTCGTTGGCGCCGACGTGAGCAAGGCGACGTTGGACATTGCGACTTTGCCGGAAGGCACGTTGCGGCAATTCACGAACGATGAGGC
>JAITRP010000195.1 GCA_031288305.1 Zoogloeaceae bacterium | reverse complement strand
CGTATCAAGCAATTCCGCCGTATTGCCACCCGCTATGACAAACTCGCCGAACGATTCGCCTCCTTCATCGCAGTGTGTGCCTCTGTCATTTGGCTCGATTGATTGTCAACAGAGCCTAGGGCAATTGCGCAAAGTTGCCGTATGGCGCGGGTAAGGCGCTTGCTTGTCCGCTTCCCCCTGACAAGGGGGGATTGAGAGAGGGGGGGGTTGCAGCGGCGCAAATCATGTAAAAAGCCAATTTTGTCGCTGCAACCCTCTCCTGCCTCTCCTTGTCAGGGGAGGAATGCAAGGGCAAACGCTCGCGCGCCACGATAAAGGCATTCATGCGATTACCCTGCGGATGTCCCTCAGCACCCGTTCCAATATCCGTTCATGTATCCTGACCAGCGTCGGCAGGGCGTCGAGGGCGATGCGTTCGTTGATCTTGTGGCTGGTGGCGTTCTCCGGGCCGATTTCCAGCAGTTGCGGGCAGATCGCGGCGATGAAGCGGCCGTCGGAGGTGCCGCCAGTGGTGGAAAATTCCGGCGCGATGCCGGTGATCTCGGTAATGGCCTCCCGCGCCGCCTCGGCCAATTTTCCTTGCGGCGTCAAAAAGGGCCGCGCGCCCAGTGTCCAGTCGAGTTCGTAATCCAGGGCGTGTCTGTCCAGGATGTTCGACAATTGCCGCTGCAAATCCTCCGGCGCGCTGGCGGGGGAGAAGCGGAAATTGAACAGCGCCTCCGCAAAGGCCGGGATGACGTTGTTCGCGCCGACGCCCGCGTGGAAATTGGAAACCTGCCAGGTAGTCGGCGAAAAATATTCGTTGCCTTCATCCCAGCGGATGGCGATGAGTTCCGCCAGGGCCGGGGCGAGCGCGTGAATCGGGTTCTTCCCCTTTTCGGGATAGGCGATGTGGCACTGCATGCCCTTCACCTTGAGCCTGCCGGAGAGCGAGCCGCGCCGCCCGTTTTTCACCGTGTCGCCCACCTTGGCGACAGAAGTCGGTTCGCCGACGATGCAGTAATCAATCGTCTCGCCGCGCGCTTGCAGGGCTTCCACCACGGCGACCGTGCCGTCTTGCGCGTCGCCTTCCTCGTCGGAAGTGAGCAAAAAGGCAATCGAGCCGGGATGCGCGGGGTTCGCCTGGATAAAATTTTCCGCCGCCACGATCATCGCGGCAAGGGAAGCCTTCATGTCCGCCGCGCCGCGCCCGTAGAGGAAGCCGTCGCGCAGCGCGGGGACAAAGGGCGGCGAGGCCCAGGCATCCAGCGGGCCGGGCGGCACCACGTCGACATGCCCGGCGAAACAGAAAAGGGGCGGATTCACGCCGCGCCGCGCCCAGAGATTGCGGGTTGCATTGCGGTCGATGGCTCCGCAATGAAATCCAAGCGGCGCAAGGCGCGCGCGGATCAGATCAAGCGCGCCGCCGTCCGCGGGAGTGACGGAAGGACAGGCGATCAGCGCCTGCGCCAGATCGAGAGCGGCGGAGGTCGTCATCGGAAGAGAAATGCCATAGTGTTCGTTAAGAAGCAAACCCTTGCTTTTTCCGGGTAAGTTTGTGCTTCTCTCCTGCAAAGGCAGGGACGTATTGCATACGCCCGCTTCGGGCGCGCGCAACGCGCCCCTGCATTCAAACCGTGAAAACCCAACACAAAATCCTTGGCAGGACGCGCCATGCCAGCGTGATCTTGGAGTTTTGTTGCCTTTACTCCAAAAAAGGGCAGGCTTTGCCTGTCCTTTTTTGCTATATAAACCGGCAAAAAGTGGTTTTTCACTTTTTGACGCCTCTACTCAATGGCTGCGTATCATGGTGCCGACGCCGTGGTCGGTAAGGATTTCCAGAAGCAGGGCGTGTTCGGCGCGCCCGTCGATGATGTGTACGCTCTTGACGCCATTTCTTGCCGCGTCCAGCGCCGATCCGATTTTCGGCAGCATGCCGCCGGAAAGCGTGCCGTCGGCCACCATGTCATCGATGTCCTTGGGGGTGATGCCAGTCAGCAAGGCGCCGTTCTTGTCCAGTACGCCCGGCGTATTGGTCAGCAGCACCAGTTTTTCCGCTTTCAGGATTTCCGCGATCTTGCCGGCGACGACATCGGCATTGATGTTGTAGGTCTCGCCGCCCGCGCCCACGCCAATTGGCGCAATTACCGGAATGAACGCGCCGGAATCCAAAAGACCGATGAGCGACGGATCGATGGCGGTAATATCGCCGACCTGGCCGACATCGATCTGATCGCCGGGGCTTTCCTTATTGGGCAAGAGCAGCTTCTTGGCGCGAATCAGGCCGCCGTCCTTGCCTGTCAGCCCAACAGCCTTGCCGCCCGCCTGGTTGATCAGGTTGACCACATTCTTGTTCACCTGGCCGCCCAGCACCATTTCCACCATGTCCATGGTCTCCGCGTCGGTGACGCGCATCCCCTGGATGAACTCGCCCTTTTTGCCCACGCGCGCCAGCAGGTTCTCGATCTGCGGGCCGCCGCCGTGCACCACCACCACGTTCATGCCCACCAGTTTCAGGAGCACCACGTCACGGGCGAAGCCCTGCTTCAGCCGCTCTTCCGTCATGGCGTTGCCGCCGTACTTGACGACGATGGTCTTGCCGTGAAACCTGCGGATATACGGCAGGGCTTCGGCCAGAATGGCGGCCTTGACGGTCGCCGCGACACCGGCAACAGGTTCAGCGGACATGGGAAAAAGGCTCCTGCAACGGATTCATTGCGCGGTGGTATATCCCGCCAGCAGACGCAGCAATTCGGCTTCGTCGTAAGGCTTGCCCAGATAGTGATTGGCGCCGATGTCCATCGCCAGGGAGCGGTGCTTGTCGGCGGTACGCGAAGTGATCATGATCACCGGAACCTTGTCCAGACGATGATCGGCGCGAATGTTGCGCACGAGATCGAAGCCGTCCATGCGCGGCATCTCGATGTCCGAAAGGATGACATCCGGCACGAGTTCGACCAGTTGCTCCAGCGCGTCGACGCCATCCTTGGCCAGCGCCACCTGGTAGCCTTCGCGCGTGAGCAGGCGGCTGGTGATCTTGCGCACCGTCAGCGAATCGTCGACCACCATAATCGTCGGCTGATGCTGGATGACCGTTTCTTCCTCGACCGCCGTCTCGGCTTGTTGCTGCGCCTGCATCACATCCTGCGCGGCAACGGAGAGCGCCATGCGGTTGGCAAGCGCCACCGGATTGAGGATCAACACCACCTTGCCGTCTCCGAGCACCGTCGCGCCCGCAATGCCGACCACGCGCGCCATTTGCGGACCGACGTTCTTCACCACGATTTCCTGGTTGCCGAACATCTCGTCTATCATCACGCTGACCCGCTGCGAGCCGGAGCGCAGCAACATCACCCAGTAAAGCCGCCGCTGCTCCAACTGGCTTTGCGCGTCGCCCAACAGCCTGGGCAGGTAATGGAAGGGATAATGTTTGTCTTGCCAGACGACCTCGCCCTTGTCGCGCATGTCGTTGATGACGCGCTCCTGCACTTCCATGACCTGTTCGATCATGGTGGAGGGAACCGCGAACAGCTTGCCGCCAGCCTGGAGCAGCACCACCTGGGTAACAGCCAGGGTGAGCGGCAGGTACAGACGGAAGGTGGTGCCCTTGCCGCGTTCGGTCTTGATTTCGATACGTCCGCCCAGCGCGCTGACTTCGGTTTTCACCACATCCATGCCGACGCCGCGCCCGGCAATCTGGGAGACGCTGGCGGCGGTGGTAAAGCCAGAGGCGAAAATGAAGTTGATCAATTGCTGGTCTTCCACAGCCTGTCCCGGCACAATCAGTCCGGCGCTTTCCGCCTTGGCGCGGATACGGGCGATATCCAGCCCCGCGCCGTCGTCGGAAAGGGAAAGAATGATTTCGTTGCCTTCCTGCGAAAGCGCCAGCACGATCTCGCCAATCTCCGGCTTGCCCGCGGCCAGGCGCGCCTCCCGGCTTTCCAGGCCATGCGCCACGGCATTGCGCAGCATGTGTTCCAGAGGCGAAAGCACCTTTTCCAGCACGGAACGATCCATCTCCACCTGGCTGCCGCGAATGTCCAGATTGGCGCGCTTGCCCAGTTCCTTGGAAGTCTGGCGCACCAAGCGATAGAGCCGCTCGCTCTGGCTGGAGAACGGCACCATGCGCACACTCATCAGGGATTGTTGCAGGCTGCGGTTCAGGCGGCTCTGGGCAATGATGGCGGCATTGGCGTCGTCCAGGCTCTTCAGCAGATTCTGCTGCACCGTGCTCACGTCATTGACCGACTCGGCCATCATGCGCGTCAATTCCTGGAAGCGGGTGAAGCGGTCAAGTTCCAGCGGATCGAATTCGCTCCTGGCGTCGCGCTTGGTGTCGGCCTGGATCTGGGTTTCCGCCTGGATTTCAATTTCCCGCAACTGGCGGCGCAAACGGATGACGTTTTCGGTCAAGTCCAACAGGGAACTCTTGATTTCCCGCATTTCGCCTTCGATACGGGCGCGGGCAATGGAAAGCTCGCCCGCTTCATTGACCAGGGTATTGACCAGATCGGCGCGCACCCGCAATATGGCGCGGCCTGAATCCGCTTCCAGCGCGACATGGGCGGGCGCGATGGTGGCGATCTTCTTCGCGGCGGGCGCGGTTGCCGGCGTTGCCGCGGGAGTTTGCGTTTCCTTGCCGCTTGCGGCATCTGCCGCCGCCGCCGATGGCGCGACCGCGGCGCCTTCCGGCGCGTGCGGCTGGAAGCTGCCGGAGCGATAGCGTTCTATGGTCTGCGCCAGGGTATCGCAAGCCGAAGCGATTTCATCCAGATCCGCTTCGCTGATGTGTCCTTCCACGGAAAGCTCGCTCACCCGGTGTTCGACGGCGTGCGTCAATTCGCCCAGGTTCATCGCGCCCGCCATGCGCGCGCCGCCCTTGAAGGTGTGCAAAAGCCGCGCCAGCGATTGTGGCGCGAGCGTGCTGCCCCGGTTCTTTTTCCAGGCGGTGATTTGCGCGGCAATGCCGTCAATCAGTTCCGCGGCCTCTTCAAGGAAAATCGGCAGCAACTGCTCATCCAGTTCGTCGCGCAACAGGGGCGGCGCTTCGCCAACTGGCGCTGGAATGCTTTCGAGCTTTTCTTCCTCTACCGCAGCCTGTTCCGGGGGCGCTTCGCCGGAAGCCGCGAACGGCGCGGCGGCATCCGGCAGGTCGAAAGAAAGATGCTCCAAGGCTTCCGCCAGACGCGCGTCCGTCTCCGGAATTTCGTCCGGCGCGAAAACCGCCTTGATGCCAGCCGCTACCGCCGCATCCGTCTCTTCCGCCACGATGTCCGCCGCTTCCTCTCCGCGGAAATCAAGCGGCGCTTCCGCGGGTTCGATGACATCCGCCGGTTTGGCGACAGGCTCGGCAACCGGTTCAACGGCAGGACTGACGGCGGGCGGCGGCTCGACCGCCACGGCAGGCGGCGCGGCAACCGGGACCTCCGGCAGGACAGGCGGACGGAAATCGCCGGCGCGATAGGCTTCCACCGTTTGCGCCAGCACGTCGCAGGCGGTCTCGATATAGTCCAGATCCTCGTCGCTCACCTCGGCGCTCTTTTCCAGCGCGCGCACCCGATCCTCGAGCCGATGGGTGGCGTTGCCCAAATTCATGGCGCCCGCCATGCGCGAACTGCCCTTGAAGGTGTGCAGGATGCGCGCCAGCGAATTGGGCGCGTCGACACCGGTCTTGTTCGCGCGCCAAGCGGTGATCTGGGGATAGAAACCGGCAACCAGATCCTGGGCTTCATCCAGGAAGACCTCCAGCAACTCGTCATCCGGCTGATCTTCTTCCACCGCCGCGGGCGCGGATGCTGGCGCGGGTATGGGCACCGGCGCTGGTTTTGGCTCTGGCTTGGGCGGCGCTGACTTCGGCTCCGGTTCGGGTGTTGGCGTGAGCATAACGCCGTCGCCGCTTTCTTCTTCATCGAGCGGCGTTTCCGGCGTGGGATAGATCTGCGCCAGCGCGGCAATGAGCGCGGGCTGTTCATTCGGCATGTCACCCGCCGCCAGCGCCGTCTGCATATCCGCAAGCACACTCACTGTCCGGCGCAATATGTCCAGGCTTTCCGGCGCGGCAGGCTGCAAGGATTCATCGCGCCGCAGAAGCGACATCTCCAGTTCATGCGCCAGTTTGTTGATCGAGAGGATGCCCACCGTACCCGCAATCCCCGCCAGGGTATGCGCGGCGCGGCTGACCTCGAACGCGGTCTTCATCTCCGGTGTCTGTGCCAGATCGCCCAGGAAATTCTGCAAGGTGTCAAGATAACCACTCGCCTCGTCACGGAAAATCTCGTAGAGTTGCGGCGAAATGGCAGGCCGCCGTCCCGCCTCCGGCTCCGGTTCGGGTTCCGGATCGGGAACGGGTTCCGGTTCCGGCTCCGGCAGGGTATCCAGATTCATGTCCAGATCCATGCCCATCAAGACTTCCAGCGGATCGGACATGGGTTCCGGCTGCGGCGCGGGCGTGGGTTCCGGCTTTGGCGCAGGCGCGGGTTCCGGCTTCGCTTCGGCGAGCGGCGGAGCGATGCTGGCAGAGGACGCCTCCGCCGCATCCGGCGCGACCGCGGGTCTTTCGCCGCGCAGGGCTTCGGCCAGCGCCACCAGTTCGCTGGCGTCGGGCATCCTCGTTTCGCCTGCCGCCAGCGCGCGCACCCAGACATCGAAGATTCCGTGCGTCAGATCGATCAATTCCAGCAATTCCGGCGTTGCCAGCGCTTCCTGGCGCAACCAGAGATTCAGCGTCTGTTCCACCGCCCACGCGTCTTCGCCCAGATCCTTCAACCCCACCATGCGTCCGCTGCCCTTCAGGGTATGCACGCCGCGCCGGATGGTGGTCAGGGTTTCGATGTCGTGCGGATGCTGACGCAGCAGGGCCAGGTTTTCCGCCATGCTCTCCAGTACGCCCTGTGCCTCTTCCAGGAAAATGGCGAGCAATTCGGCATCCAGTTCCTCGGCGCCGGCCTGCGCCAATTGCAGCGTCTCCGCGGAAGGCGCGACGGCGGACGCCGCGCCGCGCATGGGTTCGAGCACTTCCGTCACCGCCTCGATTTGCGCGCTTTCGTCCTGATGCCGGCTCAAGGCGGCCAACGCTTCCTTCACCTGCGCCAGCAAGCCCTGATCGGCCACCAGATCGGCGTCTTTTTGCAGATTCTTGAGCCGTTCCTGCAAAGCCGCGCGCAAGCCCTCGTCATGCGGACGCGCCTTGATGTCCGTCAGCAACTGCCGGGTTTCCGCCTTCAGACGCTCCAACTGGCTTTCGATACTGTCGGCGGCGATTTCCCCTTCCTCGTCTTCTTCTTCCGTCTCCGTGCTCGGCTGGAACTGCTTCAGGTATTCCCGAAAATCCAGCTTGCCGTTTTGCAGGGCATCCACGAACAGCGTCAACACGGAAAGCTGATTGGCGACCAGCTCGAAATCCTCCTGATTGGCCGCCGCGTCTGGCTTGGCAAAGCTCATGATTTTTTGTTCGCTGGCCTTCAGCCAGTCTGCCGCGTCGCTCTGTCCCAATATGGTCAACGCGCCGGCAATCTGGCCCAAGGGTTCTTCCAGATGGGAAGCGTCCAGATGCTTGACGGGATTGCGGAAATAAGCGTCCAGCACCTGCTCGACCTGCGCCAGGTTGTTCAGGATTTCCCGCGCGACCTGCGCCATGAGGATTTTTTCCTGGGCGCGGCGTGACATTTCGTCCAACAGCGGCGCGTCATCCGCCAGCGGCTGCCCGGTCACGCAGGCTTTCAGCCGCGATATCATCAACTGCGCCTGATGTCCAAAGTCCGCGCCCAGATGATTGTAATTTCCCAGCGCGCTCTGCACCAACAACAAGGCCGTGGCGACTTCCATGGCGATGTTTTCCGACTGGCGCGCCGGATCCTGCGCCAGCCAGTTGGCGACCGCCGCCAGCGCCGTCACCAGGGTTTTCAGGTTTTCGTCCAGTTCCGCCGCGTGTTGCGCCGCGCTCTTCGATTGCTCGACGAAGGTGGAAAGCGACGCCGCGCTGCCCGCGCAAAAACGGTTCCATTGCTCTTCCGCCGCCGCGATGGTTTCCTTCAGACGGCGCAGCCGGGTTTCCTGGGCGCTGGTAACGGCGCGCGCGCGCGTCGGCAACAGGGACGGCAGGCGATAGGCGGTCTGTATCTCCGCCAGCAAAGGATCCAGCTTGGCCGGACTGCAAGCGACAAAATAAAGGCAATCGCGCCACAGCCGCTCGGCAATGCCGGGCTGACCTTGTTGCAGACGGCGAATCTGCTGGTCGACGCGGGCGCACAGGGAACGCGCGTCACCGATTTTGCTGTCCGCCCCATGCGTCAGCGCGGTCACCAGCCCCAGCGCCGCCCACCAGAAGGCGCGCGCCGAAGGCGATTCCTGCATGGACTCGATGCGTTGCAACGCCTTGCGCATCTGCTCCAAGCCCGCCAGGCTTTCCTTGCTGCCTTCCGCCTGGCGCAGCCAAGCCAGCAAGCCTTTCTGGAAATGGGCGCGCTCCCCATGAATCAGCTGGACGCGGTCCCCCGCCACGGGCTGGCGCGCGCGTTTGGGCGGACGCAGACGCAAATCAGGAAAAAACAGATCGACCGGACTGGGCGTTTTGCCCAGGGCGCCGACAATTTCCCGATAGACCGGCAAAAGACGCAGGGGCTGATTCGGCTCGCCCGCCATCAGGTCGTCCAGATATTGCTGCAGGGCATCGAGTCCCTTTTCCGTCATGGGCAGCACGACATCCGGTTTTTGCTCGCCATTTTCCAGCGCGGCAAACAGCGCCCCCAGCATATCGACGAACTGGGTGACGCCATCCAGCCCCACGATCATCAACGCGCCATACACCTGTTGCAGATAGGTGCGCGCGAATTTGATCTGGGTTATGTCCTGTTGCGCCTGGAACTCCTTGAGCGCCGTTGCGGCCTGTTCCAGCGCAAGATTGACCTCTCCCTTGACCCAAGAGAACGGGCCGACATCAAATTTTGCGACATCCGTGGCAGATGCATTCATTTGTCAAACTCACTCCGGTTTTTCAATCCCGCTTTTCAAGGACGGGGCGGAGGCCGGACACTTCGGAAAAGACCGGGGTGTCGAGCGCAAGCCAGACCGGAAGGGAAGCTCCTTCCGGCGTGAAAAGTTCGTTGCTCAATTTACCCTGAAGCCCGCAACCGAACCCTTCAGTTCGGAAGCCAGGGCCGTCAGTTCATCCACGGCTTCGGCGGTATGGTTGGTGCTGACCGTGGTTTGCTGGGTGATGCGCAGAATATCCTGCATCAATTCCGCAATCTGGGTCGCGGACAGGGATTGCTTTTGCGTGGCGGACGAGATGTTTTCAATCAGCGCCGCCAAATCGCGCGACACCTGACCGATTTCCGACAGCGCCTGACCGGCGGCGTCGGAACGCTTCGCGCCTTCCACCACGCCCTGCGTCGATTGTTCCATGGCGGACACCGCGTCCTGGGTGTCGGTCTGGATGGTTTTCACCAGCGCGGAAATCTGCTTGGTAGCCTCGGCGGAACGTTCCGCCAGCCGTTGCACTTCTTCCGCAACCACGGTGAAACCGCGTCCGGCCTCGCCCGCCGAGGCGGCCTGGATGGCGGCGTTCAGCGCCAGCACGTTGGTCTGTTCGGTAATATCGGAAATCAGTTCCACAATTTCGCCGATTTCCTGCGAGGACTCGCCCAGCCGCTTGATGCGCTTGGAGGTTTCCTGAATCTGTATGCGAATCTCATCCATGCTGCGGATGGAATCCTGCACGGCGGTCGCGCCCTTGTCGGCGGCAGCCAGCGAGGCGCGCGCCACCTGCGCCGACTGGCTGGCGTGACTGGAAACGTCGTTCATCGACTTCGCCATTTGCAAGGCCGACTCGCCCGCGATATTGATTTCCTCGCTCTGCTTTTCGGCGGCGCTCATCAATTCCTGCGAGGTCGTGCGCGCGATTTCCGTCGCCTGGGTCACGCGCAGGGCGGCGTCATCGATGCGCCCAACCAGTACGCGCAGTTCCTCGATGGTGTAGTTGATGGAGTCGGCAATCGCCCCGGTGATGTCCTCCGACACCGTGGCGGTAACGGTCAGGTCGCCGTCGGCCAAATCGCCCAGTTCATTCATCAGGCGCAAGATGGCGTCCTGATTCTGACGGTTGGTGGATTCGGAAGCCTGACGCTGGCGATCCGCTTCCTTGTGCTGCGTCTCGGCTTCCTCGGCGCGCCGCTTCATGTCGTTGCTGTTGAGCCGCACCATCCCGATCAGGATGCCGATGAACGCCAGCCCCAACACGAGCATGCTCACGAAGAAAACGCCGCGCGCGGAAAGATCGGATTGATAGGCGGCCTGCAAGGCATTGGCTTCTTCGAGCAGCGCGTCGCTTTCGTTGAACACTTCACTGCCGGACAACTTGGCCTGCACCAGGGATTGCAGGTTTTCCAGCACGGCCTCGATCGCGCCTTGATATACGGCAAATACCGTCGAGATTTTCTTCAACGTCTCGCGGGTTTCCGCCGAATTGTTGTCCCGCGTCAGATTTTCCAGAATGGCCTGGAAGGCTTCCTTGTCCTTGCTCAGCATGAAGGCCACTTCCGAACGGATGGAACCGCTGCCCAGCAAGGCATTGGCGTTCTTGGCGATACGCTGGCTCAACATGACCAGCTGGCTGGCCGCGCCGACATCGCGGATGCCGCTGCCATCCTGCAATTTGGTGGTGGTCAGTTGCGCGCTCAATTCCAGCAGTTCGGTGTTGCGCTCATCGATGGCGGCCACGCTTTTTCCCAGGGTGATCAGGTGCCGCTCCTGGCTGAGCAGGGTCGTCGCCGCTTTTTCGAGCTTTTCCCAGTGTCTTTCCAGCGCATCCAGATCCTTGCGTACACTGTCCGGAGACGGCGGCACATTGACGCCATTGACCGTGCCGCCCGTACCCAGTTGCAGCAGCAGGCGGCCAAACTGTTCGCGCGAGTCCCGCAACTGCGCGAACGAAGGCGCGTTCCCCTGCAAGGCAAGCGAGGAACTCTTGGCCAGACGCTGCGACAACATCCGCATTTCCCCAGCGGCGGAAATGTAGGCGGTACTCCGGGCATACATGACGTTATCGTATGCAACCACTCCGATGATGAGCGCCGCCACCGCGGCCAGAAAAACGCCGAGCGTCACCATCCTGCGCCGGCTGTCCTGCGCCTCCACGATTTCGCTCCTGGCCGCTTTCTTGTTGCTCTTGCCCCGCTTGCCGACACTGGGGACCGGGGCAATGGTCATTGCCTCATCCAACGGTTGTTTCTTGTTGCCGAACAACTTGGGCGAATTCATCTTGAAAGCCATGTTTAAATCTCCGCAATCAGGCGACAATGTTTATGAATCGAGGATCGGAAAGCAAGGCGCCCAAATCGAGGCGGCGCCATTTGCAGCCATCCTTGTCAATCAGGGTGGCGGTATTCCAGGCGGGCGCTTCGGGAGGCGCAGGCTCGACACTGAAGTCCGCCGGGTTTTTCAGCCCCAGCAAACGGGACACCAGCAACGCGGCATTGCTGCCGTGACGCACGCCGACCAGCAAAAGACGCGAACCCGGCGCTTGCGGGGGAGTCGGCACTTCTCCCAGGAAGGCGGGGAAATCCGTGACGGCGTACAGATTGCCGCGGATATTGGCCAGGCCGGAAAACGCCGGTGTAGTCAGCGGCACGCCGGTCAGGGGCGGCGGCGGCACGATTTCACCGGATTCGGACAAATCCAGCAGCCAGAGCGTCTTGCCGACCTGCGCGCCAAGCAGGGACGAAGTGGTCTCCCCTTGCGCCGCCCCCGCGAGGCGGCTGGAGAGGTGTTCCTGAAATTCACGCAGACTGATGCGTCGCGACATAGAAGTTCACCTGAAAGGATTAGGGTAACGCTGCGATCTTCTGCAACAACTCGGCGTGATTGACCGGCTTGACCAGATAATCGACCGCGCCCTGCCGCAACCCCCAGATCTTGTCGGTTTCCTGTCCCTTGGAAGTGCACAGGATGACGGGAATCTGCCCTGTGGCCGGGTCCTTGGCCAGTGTGCGCGTCGCCTGATAACCGTTGGTGCCGGGCATGATGACATCCATCAACACCAGATCGGGCTGGGTAGTCTTGGCCTTGGCAATGCCGTCCGCGCCATTTTCAGCGGTGATGACCTCGTAGCCATGCTTGGTCAGCAGTTCGCTCGTGACGAAGCGTTCCGTGGGGGAATCGTCGACAACAAGTATCTTTTTTACGGGCATTGCAATTTCTCCTGAGAAAAATTCCTACTTCTGGGCGAACGCGAAATTCGCCACGGTTTGCAGCAAACTGTCCTTGGTGAAAGGCTTGGTCAGATAGTGGTTGGATCCCGCCAGCCGCCCCTTGGCGCGGTCGAACAGACCGTCCTTGGAGGAAAGCATGATCACGGGAATCCTTCTGTAGTTGTCGTTCTGCTTCAACAAGGCGCAGGTCTGGTACCCATCCAGACGCGGCATCATGATGTCACAAAAAATGATGTCGGGACGAAAGGTGGCGATCTTGCCCAAGGCGTCAAAGCCGTTTTCCGCCAGAATGACGCCACAGCCGCCCTGGGCGAGAAAGATTTCCGCACTGCGGCGTATCGTGTGACTGTCATCAATCACCATTACCTTCGTGCCTTTTAGTTTCTCCAAATCAATCAATTTTCTGACTCCCCCGTAACCTGACCGATCTCGACAAATGCGAGAGTGTAATCCAATTCGAGCGCGATGATGTTGTACGCTTGCAATATCATTCGACGCTTTCAGGTAAAATCATGCCAATATTACCCAATTGCCTTCCGATTCGCCACATTTTTAACCTCCCGTTCGTTTCCGTTACGTTTCCCCGCGTTTTTGACGCGCGGGCGAGAAATCCATGTCGCGCACTTTTCCCTTCCCGCAGAAAACGCCGCCCATCGTGCTGATCTTTGCCGCCAGCGATCCCGTGGCCGGCGCGGGCGCGCAGGCCGACATGCTGACCCTCGCCGCGCTTGGCTGTCATCCCGCCACGGCGATCACCGCCTTGACCGTGCAGGATACGACAGGCGTCCATGGTCTTACCCCCGTCGCCGCAAAACAGGTCGCGGCGCAGGCGCGCGCCGTGCTGGCGGACATGCCGGTCGCCGCCTTCAAGATCGGCGTGCTGGGCAGCGCGGAGAACGCGCATGCCGCGGCGGACATCACGGCAGAATACCCGGATATCCCGCTGGTGCTCGATCCGGTGCTCGCCTCTGGTCGAGGCGACGCCCTTGCCGACGACGCCCTCATCGATGTCCTGCGCGCAAGGCTTCTGCCGCGCGCCGCCCTGGCAACCCCCAACATCCCGGAAGCCCGTCGCTTGAGCGCATGCGATACCGGTGACCGCGCGCAAATCGCCGCGCGGCTCCTTGCCCTGGGCGCGCGTCATGTCCTGCTCACTGGAACGCATGAAACCGCGGAAGAACCGGTCTGCAACCATCTCTACGACGCCAGCGGCCTGCTCGAGAAAAACGCCTGGACACGGCTGCCGGACAGCTTTCATGGTTCCGGCTGCACACTGGCCGCCGCCTGCGCCGCGCACCTGGCGCAAGGCAAGGGCATGCGCGCCGCCACGCGCGCCGCGCAGGAATTTACCTGGCAAAGTCTTGCCCACGCTTTCGCGCCCGGCAAGGGACAACGCATTCCCGACCGTTTCTGGCAAAAGCATGTCGCCGCCTGAACTCGTCGGCCTCTATGCGCTCACCCCCGACACGACGGACACCCGCTGGCTGGCAAAAGCCGCGCGCGCCCTGCTCGCGGGCGGTTGCCGTCTGCTGCAATACCGCAACAAGACGGCGGATGACGCCCTGCGCCGCGCGCAAGCGGTGGCGTTGCAAAAGATTTGCCGACGGCATCATGCCGCCCTGATCATCAACGATGACTTCTGCCTTGCCGCCGACATTGGCGCGGAGGGCGCGCATCTGGGGCGCGACGACGGCAACCTTGCCGCCGCCCGGCGTTTGCTGGGCGATGCGGCCATCATCGGCGCTTCCTGCTACGGCGACCTTGCCCGCGCCAGGGACGCCGCCAGGGCGGGCGCAAGCTATGTCGCCTTCGGCGCGATGTATGCTTCCGCCAGCAAGCCGCAAGCGTCGCTGGCCGCGCATTCCCTGCTCGCCCGCGCCCGCGATGAACTGCGCCTTCCCGTTTGCGCCATCGGCGGCATCACGCTGGAAAACGCCGCGCCGCTCCTTTACGCGGGCGCGTCCATGCTGGCTGTCCTCCACGATCTTTTCCGCCGCGCGCCCGCGCATATCCGCCCGCGCGCCCTTGCCTACCAGCAACTTTTCCAGGAGACACTGCCATGAGCACCAATGCCGAACTGTTTGTCCGCGCCCAGAAGCGCATCCCCGGCGGCGTGAATTCCCCGGTGCGCGCTTTTCGTTCCGTGGGCGGCGTGCCGCGTTTTTTCGCCAGGGGAGAGGGCGCGCGCCTGACCGATGTGGAAGGACGGCAATATCTGGATTACGTTGGTTCCTGGGGGCCGCTGATTCTGGGGCACGCGCGCCCGGAAGTCATCGAGGCCGTGCGCAAGGCCGCCGCGGACGGTCTTTCCTTCGGCGCGCCGATTGCCGCCGAAATCGAGCTGGCGGAGACGCTCTGCCGCCACGCGCCCTCGCTGGACATGGTGCGCCTGGTCTCTTCCGGCACCGAGGCCGCCATGAGCGCCATCCGTCTGGCGCGCGGCCATACCGGACGCGACCTGCTGGTGAAATTCGAAGGCTGTTACCATGGGCACAGCGACAGCCTGTTGGTCAAGGCGGGTTCGGGACTATTGACCTTCGGCAATCCTTCGTCCTCCGGCGTCCCGGCGGATACCGCCCGGCATACGCTGGTATTGCCCTACAACGATGCCGCCGCCCTGGAAGAAGCCTTCGCCCGGCGGGGCGATCACATCGCCGCCGTCATCGTGGAGCCGGTGGCCGGCAACATGAACCTGATCGCGCCCGCCCCCGCCTTTCTTGCCGCCGCGCGCGCGCTGACCGCCCGTCATGGCGCGCTGTTGATTTTCGATGAAGTCATGACCGGCTTTCGCGTCGCCCTTGGCTCGGCGCAGGGATTGTTTGGCATAACCCCCGATCTCTCCACCTTCGGCAAGGTCATTGGCGGCGGAATGCCTCT
Organism: Zoogloeaceae bacterium; assembly: GCA_031288305.1. Taxonomy (GTDB): domain Bacteria; phylum Pseudomonadota; class Gammaproteobacteria; order Burkholderiales; family Rhodocyclaceae; genus Azovibrio. Next base: position 3,768 of record JAITRP010000195.1, on the reverse strand, counting down.
GGCCGCCTTTGGCGGGCGCCGCGAGATCATGGAAAAGATCGCTCCGCTGGGATCGGTGTATCAGGCGGGCACCCTGTCCGGCAATCCGGTTGCCGTCGCCGCCGGGCTTGCCACCTTGCGCCTCATCGAAGCTCCCGGTTTTTACGAACGGCTTTCCGCGCGCGCCCGGCAACTCTGCCAAGGCTTGACTGCCGCCGCGCAACGGCACGGCGTGGCCTTTTGCGCGCAAAACATCGGCGGCATGTTCGGCCTCTATTTCGCCCCGGCCTGCCCCGGCAACTTCGCGGAAGTCATGCGCTGCGACGCCGCCGCCTTTGGCCGCTTCTTCCACGCCATGCTGGAAGGCGGCCACTACTTCGCCCCCTCCGCCTTCGAAGCCGGCTTCATTTCCGCCGCCCACAGCGAAGCCGACGTCAATGGCACCATCGCGGCGGCAGAGCGATACTTTGAATACGCGGCGGCAAAGCCGCCGGCAACTTCTTCTGATTCCTGATCCCTGATTTCAGTCCTCCGTCCTCTGCCCTCCGTCCTCTGCCCTGCGTGACGACTTGATGATGCGGCCGTGCGCAGCTTGCAGGGGGCGGGCGTTGTGAGGGTAGAGGCGGGCGAAGACGGCTTCCTGGGCGGAGGAGAGCGTGACCGGCGTTTGCAGCACCGCCCAGATCACGCCTTCTTCGCAGGGCGGCCGGGTCATGGAACCCATGAAGGTGTGGTAGCCGCGTTGTTCGGGCAGGATCTGGCGCAAATCGAAATCGGCTTCCGGCGTCACGGGACGATTCTGTTCCAGCGGCAGGTAATTCAGCACCTGCTGGACAAAGGCGTTCTCCGCCCCGATTTCCAGCATCACCGCCACCAGGAGGCGCTCGCCGTCGAAGGCGCGATGTTCCAGATGCGCGCTCATGGCAAAGGTTTTGTCTTCGACGCTGACCTCGCCCGGACGTTGGAAAGTGACGCGTTCCAGCAGGTAGGGTTTGCCCATCAGGACGAGGGAATTGCCCGGCGCCTGCGCCTCGATGTTGCGGCCGGTATCCAGCACGGAAAAGCGCGCGGGCGAATAATCGAAGAGGAGCGGTTCCAGATCCACCGCAATGCCGTCCTGGACATGGATGGGCGATTGCCGCCGGCCTTCGCGGCAAAGCAGGTTTTCCGGCGCGACATCCGCCCAGTATTCCGGCCCGCCGGGACCGTCGTAGCTCCAGGCCAGGCGGCGCGGCGCTTCCCCGGAAGGCGGCGGGGCAATCGCATCCTTCTTTACCCCCGCGCCGTGGGTATGACTATAGATCGTCGCCTGCTTGCCCGCCGTCGCGGGCTTGCCCACGGCGGCGCGAATGCCGTCCAACTGCTTCTTGAGGATGGCCTCGTTGGATTGGCGCAGGGCGGCGGCGGCGGACTGGGCGTCTTCCGCGAGTTTCTGCATGTCGCCGCGCGTGCCCGCTGGACGGCATAGCTCGCGCATCACCTTTTCTTCCAGCGTATTGCTGCGCACCGGCATGGCGATGGCTTCCGGCATTTCGTCGCTGCGCAGCACGGCTTCTTCCGCCGTCAGAAAGCTGCGCCGCAGGGTGGCCGCCGAGCGTTGGGCGCAATCGTAGCGCATCAGGGTCTGGATGTATTTGTAGCTGCTGCTGGTGTGGGCGTCGACGATTTCCTTTTCCAGCCACAGGCGGCTGATCGCCAGTATCTTGCCATCCGCCGCGCGCTGGATGCTGGCCGTATCCACCTCGATGGCCCGCCCCTTGCCGCTGGCCATCGTCCGCCAGACCGAAGCCGACGCCCCGGACGCGCCAACGGCCAGCAACAACAACAGCAGAAAAGGAAAGCGCCTTGCGTCTGTATTCATCTCGTACCCCTTTTATTTAATCGGCAAAAAGTAAAAAACCACTTTTTGCCGGATTAGCCAGGGTTTTAAGGCAAAGCAAGCTCCGCCTCAAAACCGTAAAACCCCAACGCAAAACCAGCGCGGTCTGGGGGGTTCGTTGCCTTTACTCCAAAAAAGGGCAGGCTTTGCCTGTCCTTTTTTGCTGACCGAACCAGCAAAAAGCGGGTTTTCACTTTTTGCCGTTCAGCAACAGCCGTTCCGCCGCCTGTTGCAAGGCGTGGCGGTCTTTTTCCCCGGCTTGCTGCAAGGCCTGGGTGGGCGCATGCAAAAACTTGTTCATCAAGCGTTGCGAGAGTTGCAGGAGCGCATTTTCCGCTGTTTCGCCCGCGGCCAGTCGTTTCAGGGCGTGTTCCAGTTCATGTTGGCGAACGCGCTCGCAAGCATCGCGCAGACTGCGAACCAGGGGAACGGCATCACGCGCCGCCAGCCATTGCATGAACTGCTCCACTTGCGTCTCGATGATGGCTTCGGCCTGCGCCACGGCGGCTTGCCGGGATTCCATGCCGGTAGCGACCACCTGCGCCAGATCGTCGACCGTGTAAAGGAAGACGTCGTCCAGTTCCCCGACTTCCGGCTCGATGTCGCGCGGCACCGCCAGATCGACCATGAACAGCGGACGATGCCGCCGCGCCTTGAGCGCCCGTTCCACCAGACCCAGGCCGATGATGGGCAGGGGCGAGGCCGTACAGGAAACGATGATGTCGTGCCGCCACAGGCTGTCCGCCAGTTCATCCAGGCGTATGGCCGTTCCGCCCAGGCGTCCGGCAAGCGCCGCGCCGCGTTCCACGGTACGGTTGGCGACGGTAATCTGGCTGGGAGACTGGGCGAGGAAATGCGTTGCGCATAATTCGATCATCTCGCCCGCGCCGATGAACAGCACGCGCTGATGGGCGATGGATTCAAAAATCTGCCCGGACAATTGCACGGCGGCGGCGGCCATGGAAACCGTGTTCGCGCCGATGGCGGTGCCGCTGCGCACCGCCTTGGCGGCCGCGAAGGCGCGCTGGAAGAGTTTATGTAGATAAACGTCCAGCGTTCCCGCTTGTTCCGCTTGACGCACGCCGTCCTTCATCTGTCCCAGGATCTGCGCTTCTCCCAACACCATCGAATCCAGGCCGCAGGCGACGCGAAATACATGCCGCGCCGCTTCGCGCCCCGTAAGGGCGTAAAGGAAAGGGGAGAGCCGCGTCCCATGGATCTGATGATGTCGCGCCAGCCATTGCGCTGCGGCTTCCGGCGTTTCGGCGACGCCATAGACCTCCGTGCGATTGCAGGTCGACAGAATCGCCGCCTCCCGCACTTGCGCATCCCGAGTCAACTCCGCCAGCGCCTGCGGCAGCGTTTCTTCCTGAAACGCAACCTGCTCGCGTATCGCCAGAGGCGCGGAATGATGGTTGATTCCGAGAACAAAGATTGTCATGAAAACAGGCGAGCACGCCAAATGCCCGCCAGCGCATAAAGTTTGAAGATTATAAGGGATCGGGGGAGTTCAGAGGACGAAGCAGATTTGGCGGGGGCGCAATCAAAAGCAGAGCATGTCATATCAATAACCTGTCCCGGACAAAGCACAGCCCTATCCCCTCCTCTGGCAAAGAGAGGCCTGAGGAGGGATTTGCGGCAGGGGAACAGGAACCAAGGCCGGACACGGACAGAACCGCCGCAACCCCTTTGCGGGGTGCAACCCCCCTCAATCCCCCCTTGCCAGGAGAGAGGAAAACCGCCCGCCCTCCTTCCTTCCTCGCCCCTCTCCCCTGCCCTCTCCCACAAGGAGAGAGCAACCGTGTCAAGCGGCGGAAAGATTCGTCCATGCGGTTTTCCTTTTCATGAGGGTGTTCATGAGGGTCAGGAGTTTTCTCATGCAGGCGGTCATGGCGACTTTGCAGGGTTTG
>JAITRP010000168.1 GCA_031288305.1 Zoogloeaceae bacterium | reverse complement strand
GTCAGGAGATCGTCTCCCATGCGAGCCACATCCAGCAGATAATTCACCAGCGCGCGCCGTAAAAGCGGATTTTCCGTTTCCTCGGCCACATCAAACGCGAGCATGAGGCCGATATTGGGTGGGTCGTCTGAAGCCGTGCGGGAAGTCAAGGCGTACAGATCGGCAATGCCTTCGTCGGCCTTTCCTTCGACCAGCTTTTGTTTGATCGGGGCCAAGGCAGTCCATTGTTTTTCATTCATGTCTCCTCTTTCAAGCGCCATGATGTCGTTTTCTTCTGTCCGCGCGGAAGGAGGAACGGGGATTTTCGTTTCGGGTTTTGCTTCGGATAATTCGTCCAGGGTTTCCGGAAAAGTGTTTGTTCGCGGATGGTTTTCCAGAACATCGAACAGCCATGCCGCCAATTCATCCCGAAGCGGCTTGCCATTTGGCAAGTCGCTGCCAGCAAATATCTCGACAAAGACATTTCTGTAGACAAAAAACACGGAACCGTCTTCCGCGCAAACCGTGCCGACCTTGTTTTTACAGGGAACCCACGGCAACGTCATGGTATTGACGCTTTCCGCAATCAAAAGGAAATATTCGCGCGCGTCTTCATAATCCGAGAAGACATTGGCCTCGATGAGCGCGCCCAAATCATTGCTGTTCACGCTGTCCAATTTCCAGCTGAAATGATAATAGTCGCCTCTGTAGTCATTGTCATGTGATTTGGAGAAATTCCACCCATATGATTTTGTCACGAATGGCGGCGATTCTACTTTTCGGAAGTCAACGACAATCAAACCATCCTCCTTTTCATTGCGGATTGCCTCATCGTAACCGACTTTTCTCTTGAAATCCCGCAAGGGTTTTTCCGCCATCTCCTTGAAGCGTAATTTGAAATACTCATCGGAATCCATGCCTTCCTCCGTGGATTGCGCCAGCGCCGCCGTCGCGCACGGCAAGGCAAGATACAAGGACAGGACAAGATGGAACAGGGGGCGCATCATTTGATCTCCTTGACGCTTCATGGGTTCGCGCATGGCGCCGTTCCTCGGCAGGCCACCATTCTGCTTTGTCCGCGTGGTCGCGCGCCGGAAGCGGAAAGCGTCCTTGTCCGTATCCAGCGTCTCCCCAACCTGGACTCGAACCAGGGCGTACGGCAAAATAGTCCGGTGCTCTGCCAACTGAGCTATTGGGGAGAAAGAAAACGTATTGTAGAGCGAAACACGGAATGCGGGGGAATTCCGCATTCCGAAGCGCGGCCAAACTCCCTCCCCTGAAAAGGGGAGGGATGGGGAGGGGTTTGCGGCAGTGAGGCAAGCACCAAAGGTTGACACAGAACGAAGCGCCGCAAACCCCCCTCAATCTCCCCTTGTCAGGGGGGAGGACAACCGCGCGCTTCTACGCCTCTCCTGCTTTGCCATCTGAATCGGCACAAGCCTTGGGATTTTCCTGAAGCTCTGCCGCCTTGCGCCATATCCCGGCCAGGCTTTGCAGGGATTCTGCCTTGAGGCTTTTTCCTGAAGATCGGCCGGATGCGTTCCACGCTCTTGTTTTCCCGCGCCCAGTCCGCAAAATCCTTCGCGTACAGAAGATGACTGCGGGAAGGCGTGTCGTCGATGTCGTACAAGACTGCAATCGCAGCAGCATCAAAAGGCCAGTAGCCCTGATAGGGCATGTATTGACCCGGCACCGCATCCAGATGCCCATTGTGCCACCCAGTCCCGTCGAACGCCTTGTACCAGGATTTCAGATATTGGCGGATGGACGCGCCTGCCGCTTCCTGTGTCGTGCCCACCAGAAAAGCGTCGATCAGCGGACTATAGGGCACCTCATGAAAATATTCTGTGGTTTCTTTATCCGGGTCGGGAACCGCAGGCGTAATCAGCGCCTCGTAGAGCATGTCCGTATGCCGATAGTATCGAAAATCATGAACCAGCTGCCGCAAAGCCACGCCGTCGCCCAACAGCAGAGCCAGACCGACCAGTTCCATCACCTGACGGAAACATTCCACATCCTCGAAGATCAAGGGAGGCTTTGTTTTTTCCAGTTCATCTCCAAATTTCTTTTCAAGATAAAGCACATACTTGGCATGTGCATCCAGATAAACCTTCCATGCCTTAAGTACCTCGGCATAATAAGGCTTCAACTCTTCTATTGGCTCGCCTGCGGTATAGTGGAGTTTCAGAAGATCAAGTTTGTAACCGAACACACCCGATTGACCAGATGGGCTTGGATCCCCTTCGGCTTTATCTCTTTCAATAAGTTCAAGCTGACCTTTGATTGATTCATCAAGATCTTTTTGGTTGAGCCGGTAATATTCCAGATTCAAGTACTTCTGCCGCCGCCGGGCGCGAAACTCTTCCGGCGTCATCGTTTCAAAAAGCGCGGGGTTTTTCATGGCATCAACTTTCCATAAAAGGAGGTTATTGGATTGGCCGGATTTGGAAGGAATCCAGAATCGCATCCCATAACGCCATCATCTGTTCATCCGTCAAACTGACTGGCGGCTCTGTTTCCAATTCAAGCTTGATGAAAGGTTTCCAGGCGGCATCCCCTGGATATTCCCACAGGAAGACATGCGCGCGCTCGCCGCTGGGGTTTCCATGCGCTGCCCCATAAGGCGCGGTCATCAACAATTCTTGCCCTTGAAACCCCGCCAGGGACCGATCTCCGGAACGCAGGGTGCGAATGCGCATCGCGGCGGAACCCAAAAGACCGAACACACCGGCGCGGCGGCTCAACAAGGGTTTTTCCACTTCCGGATAATGCAGGAAATGCACACTCAGCGACAGATCGGGGCGATCATCGAACACAAAGGCAAATTGCGCCCTCTCGTCGTCGGTCGGTTTCTCCGCAAGGAATCCCCCCGGAAAACAAAACCCTTCTTCTTCGGGAATTTCGTTGGCCGCTCGCGCCCTTGTTTTGCTCAGAAGACCAAGCATCCGCTTAATACCTGGTTCTGGTTTATAGGCATTGATTTTCAATTTCACAAAGAATACAGAACCGTCCGACCAACGATAACCTTCGACAAGTTGCAATGCTTTACTGGTACTCTTCTCCCACGTTACGAGGAGGTAGGTATCCTGCTGTGGGTGTTCGGTTTTCAGCAAACGCCCATTGCCTTTTGTATGTTTGGCCTTGCGCAGTTCGTCCTGACGTACCGCCATCTTCTGTTCGAAAACCTTCAGGCTCATTTTCTCAACCGGCATTTCAATCGTGGCATCCCCGTATTTCCACAGGCCGCCATACTCGCCGCTGATGACCCGGGTTGGCGCGGATAGTGATGTTTCGGTGCGCAGGTACAATTTTGCCGCGGGCGGCATGTCGATCAAAAAGCGGCCAATGCACCAGGTGCGGGCGGGTTTGAGTTCAGGATTTTGTTCCATGATCTGACTCCTGCGGGTTTCGCTGACGGTCGTGGCGCAGGCGCTCAATAGAAGCGCCGCGCACAGGATGCCAAAATGAGCCGCGCAGGCGCGAAACTTTTTCAATGCCGTCATTTCCGTGGGTTTGTTCATGATGCCGCTCCCCGCTGTTGGTCAAATACCGAAGTAACCCGTCTTGGTTTGTTGGTTGTCGCATCCCGTAATCGAATCGTTCGGGATGCGACAGCTAATCCAACCTGCGAACCAGCGCAGGTGTCCTGATCGCCTTTTGCAATGCCTCCGCCGGCAGTTCGTGTTTGCCTTTATCATTTTCTCTCCTTTATTTGCAAGCTATTGGGTAGTCGTAGTCTGCTTGAAAATGTGTGTTCCACAGGTGGTCGTCTGTTTCATCTTTGGTGAGTTCGGTTCTTTTACCGGACGCACTGACGCAGAAACCTGTTATGGGATTGCCGCCGTCTTTGTATTGAAATTCCAATATCGCGCCGTTTGGCAGATATTTTCTTTCAAGTCCGTTTTGAACGTCGTTTTTGAAAGTTGCTTCACGCTCCAATTTTCCGTTTTTATCGTAATATCTTGCGACACCATTCTTGTCCATGTTTTTATAAGGGATTTTGGACTTTATCTTTCCGTTTTCGTGGTAGCATTTCTCAACGACTATTTCGTTGTCTTTATAGATTGTTTCCTGCTCTATACCCCCATCCTCGTAATGCCATTTCGCAACGCCTTCCATGATTGTGCCGTTTTTATAAGGCGTTTCATATCGCACGTTTCCGTTTGTATGATACTCTCTCGAGACGCCATTCGCCAAGCCGTTCTTGTAAGGCGTTTCCTCCTTTGTCTTTCCGTTTTCGTAATACCATTTCACAATTCCATGTTTCTTGCCGTTTTTATAGGGTATCTCTCCGCTTTTCTTTCCGTTCTCAAAACATAGCTCAACACCTTCTTTTCTACCGTTTTTATAATGCGCTTCACAGCCTTTGTTTTCATTGCTATTGTAAATCCACCATCCAATCAAACCTGTTATCGGCTTCCCATTTGTATCTACCATATTATCATCGCCAAGCTGGGAATGCGAAAAAATAGAATGGGAAACGCCGTCATACTCCTCCTCATTGATCTCATGAAACGCGTCAATGTCAAGAGTATATGCTTTCTCGCTTTGCGCGGGAGTTTGAGCATTCCCAAGCGCATAGCCATTTGCAAAAATAAGCGCAATCAATGCAACGAATATCTTTTTCATCTTTACTTCTTTACCTTGAGTGATGGAACGTTTTGTTTGTAAGCTTCAAGCTCTTTTTCCAATTCTTCCTTGGGCGCGCTTAAAACGTGCCTGATATGTTCCATGGTCTTTTTGAAATCCGCGATTTTCTTTTCGGTGTCCGATTCTTCATAATAAGAGGAACGCGTCCTCTTGACCGCAACCCTTTCATACTCCCTGACTTTCTCCAGATTCTCTATACGGTTGAATTCCTCCATCCACGACAGCGGAAAATCCTTTGGATAATCGTGCCGTATATCTCCAAAGTAGAGTCTGCGCGTTCCGTCCGGGAAAAAATATACCGCGTAGCGCCGTTTGCTGTCGAACGGATTTGTGTCAATGCGATAAAGGTCCATATAGCCCACGATTTTGAAAATCTTGCCGTCTATGGCATAACGATATTCATCTATGCTGGAGAAAGAATTATAGGTAATGTATGCTACGCCCAGGCGGCCATAGGTCAGATACAAGCCCTCGCTCTTTCTATATTCGTTTAAAATGGGCAGCGGATTTTTTATTTCCGAGACAATTTTATCAAGAGACGATATGCGGACAAACACATTGTCATGCGGCGATGAAAAGCCTTTGTCCTTGTATGATGTGATCGTCCTCAAAAGCGTTTTATTTTCATAAAGGTTGAAAACGGCGGAAGTATGGATTTCAATTTGTGAGCCATCGTCAATTTCAATGGTTTTCAACAGGCTGTTCTTATGCGGAAGGTCATAATAATTTGGCTTGGGCGCCGCTTCGCTCATGCCGCCAAGATATATATCCACTTTACCGTCAACGGCGCGCAGATAATCAAAATGCTCGTCAATCGGCATCGTAAAGCGCATTTTATCGCCTTTGACGTCAACGCTTGAGGCTCTCTTTTCCGTTTCCACATTTCTTTCACGGGTTACTATCCTGAAAGGCGAACTGGGGAAAGGAGCATAGCCAGTGGGCGCGGAACTGCCCAGCAGGTCCGTGACATTTTTATATTGACTGTAAACGCCCTTCACGGTCATTCTCTTCAAGAGCTTGGTTTTTTCAAGCTCTATGTCGGGCACGAACGGATTGTCCAGCGCCACTACCTCCAACTCAAACTCCGCCGCCATATTGCTCCCCGCGAAAAACGCGCCTGAACACAAGAACATGATCGCCGCCGCCTTTTTCATTTTTTTCATCGTAAAACTAACTCCGGTTTGAAACCCCGCCCGGAAGAATCGGCGCGAAAGTGAGACCCCGGCCTGAAGGCCGGGGTTTCGACTGTAGCCATTGGGGAGGGGAGAGAAACCCCTTCCCAATGACGTTAGACCGGCAGCCATGAAGGGCTGCCGCTAATTTCTTGCTATGCCTTCTTCCTGTAGAACGCGCTTCCTCGCTTTCCTGCCGCCATCCTGTATCCTCGTTGCCAGCCGCTCCGCCTGGTCACGGGCATTCATCCCCGGCGCGAGGAACGGCCATGCGCCGCTGGCAGCGCCCGGAGAGACAGGCGCGAAGGGAAGGGGGCAATCCAAAGTGGAGGAAAAACCTTGCCAAGCCAAAGCGCGAGCGCAAACCCTATGCGCTTACCCTCATGCTCGTCATTCCCAAGGCCGCAGGCCCGTGGCAATCCAGACGGTCTTTCCGCTTGCCTTGCCGTTCCAGAAAACTGAAGCGCCGTCTGGATTGCCATGTCGCTACGCTCCTCGCAATGACGAGAGGAGAGCCGCCTGGATTGCCGCGTCGCTACGCTCCTCGCCTTTGACGAGGTTGGAGCGTGCGCACACGGGTTGCTCCACTTTGGATTGACCCAGGGAAAGAAGGCGGCTTGACATGCGGAAAGAATACAGCATCGCGGAAAAATATTCAACGGGAGAATGGCGCAACGCCCGACGCGGCGGCACGACAGATAGCCGTTTCAAAATCCGCTTTTCCTGTCCGTCCGCCCCGGAATCAACCTCGACGCATTGATTTTCACCCTTCCCGCGTCCCAAGCGCCTTTTGCAATGCCTCCGCCAGCAGTTCGCGTTCTCTTCGTCCGTCGAGGAACCAGGCGCGCGAGGAGACGCGGTGTACATGCGGGATGGCCTGGCGCAGCAAGCGGAAAGGCCATCTGGATTGCCGCGGGTCTGCACCCCTCGCAATGGCGAGTTTGACGGGCGTGTGCATGGATTCTGCGTCCGTGCTTCACTTTCGCGTGCGCCTGTCCTGGGGAATCGCGCCGTGGCGACGCGTTGCCGCCCGCCAGGGCAGAAAGCAGGTTTTTGCTTTTTGCCGTTTTTAGGAACCGATTGTCATTTCGGCGATCAGCCATGAACCTGTCTGGCGGGAGGAGCGGGTATCGACGTCGTTGCCGATGGCGCGGATGTTCCTGAACATGTCGCGCAGGTTTCCGGCGATGGTGATTTCCTCGACTGGGTGGGCGATTGCGCCGCCCTCTATCCAGAAACCCGCCGCGCCGCGCGAGTAGTCGCCGGTCACGTAATTTACGCCGTGTCCCAGCAGTTCCGTCACCAGCAGGCCGCGTCCCATCTGGCGCAGTAGCGATTCCAGGGTGTGTTCGCCGGGGGAGAGGAAAAGGTTGTAGCTGCCGCCCGCGTTGGCGGTCGTTTGCAGGTTCAGTTTGCGGGCGGAGTAGACGTTCAGGAAGTAGCCTTGCAAGATGCCGTTTTGCACGACTTCGCGTTCGCGGGTGCGTACGCCTTCGTTGTCGAAATTCGCGCTGGCCAGGGCAGCGGGCAGGTGCGGGCGTTCGCGCAAGGTGAAGAACCCGGGAAAAATCGCCTTGCCCAGTTGATCGAGCAGGAAGCTGGCCTTGTGGTACAAGGGGCTGCCGGAGGCGGCGTGTACGAAATCCCTCAGCAATCCGGAAGCCAGCGGCGCTTCGAAGAGCACGGGAAAACTGCCCGCCGTGATTTTCTTCGCGCCCATACGCGCCACGGCGCGGCGCGCGGCCTGCTGTCCAACGGCTTCTGGCGCTTCCAGCGCGTTTGGCTTGCGGTGCGTGCTGTACCAGTAGTCGCGCTGCATCTGCTCGCCCTTGCCAGCGATGACGGAGCAGGAAAGGTAGTGACGCGAGGAAGGGTAGCCTCCCATGAAGCCTTGCGAATTGGCAAGGATGAATTGTCCCTGCTGGCTGGAAAGATTGCCGCCTTCGGAATTCTCGACGCGCGCGTCGGCGGCAAAAGCGGCTTCCTCGCAGCGGCGCGCCAGGACAATGGCTTCTTCCATCGATAATTCCCAAGGATGAAAGAGATCGAGATCGGGCAACGCGCCTAGGGCGAGTTCTTCCTTTTCTGGCAGTCCCGCACAGGGGTCTTCGGCGGTGAAACGAGCGATGGACAAGGCGGCTTCCACGGTCTCGCGCATCGCGCGGACGGAAAAATCCGAAGTGCTGGCGCAGCCCAGACGCCGCCCCAGATAAACGCCCACGCTCAAGCCCTTGTCGCGGTTGTATTCGATAGTGTCTACTTCGCCGCAGCGCACCGTGACCGAGCGTCCGCAACTTTCGGAAACTTCCGTCTCGGCGGCGCTCGCACCCTTGTCTCGCGCGTAATCGAGCGTGTCGGCGGCAAGCTGTTGCAGGGTACCGGAAGAAAAGGCCAGGGAAGAAGGAGAAGTCATGATTGCCGCCGGGGAAAGCAAAAGACAGTTATCATAGCAGAGGACAGAAGACAGAGGACAGAGTGGCCGCTGTGCGGCCTTGTAGGGGCGGCAATCTGCCGCCCGACGACACCACGAAAGCACATCATGACATGACCACGAACATGACCAGAATCCGGTACGGCAATACGGAATACCGTCCACAAAGCGAGCGCAGCGAACGTTCTGTCCTCCATCTTCTGATCCCTTGAACAACCATGTTGAGCTATCGCCACGCCTTTCATGCCGGTAATCATGCCGATGTCTTGAAGCATCTGGTGTTGATCGAGATGCTGCGTTACCTGACGCAGAAGTCCGCACCGTTGATGGTCATTGATACCCATGCGGGCGCGGGGCGTTACCGTCTTGTCAGTCGCGAGGCGCAGAAGTTGCGTGAGTATCGGGAGGGCATTGGCCGTATCTGGCGGGCGGAGGACGCGCCCGCCGCCGTCGCGAACTATCTTGCCGCCGTGCAGGAACTCAATCCTGCGGGCGAACTTGCGCAGTATCCCGGTTCGCCGTGGTTGGCGCGGCGGTTTTTGCGTCCTGCCGATCCGTTGCGGCTTTTTGAATTGCATGGCAACGAGGCCAGCGCGCTTGCCCAGACGTTCAAGGACGCGGAAAAGGACGCGGCACGCGCTACGCACATCGTCCGGGGCGATGGCCTTGCCTTGCTGAAATCCCTGCTGCCGCCGCCGGGACGGCGGGCACTGGCGCTGATCGATCCGTCCTATGAAACCCGGCAGGATTACAGCGCCGTCATCCTTGCCCTGAAGGACGCCCTAAAGCGTTTTGCTACGGGAACCTATGCGCTGTGGTATCCCGCGCTTGCCCGTCTCGAGTCCCGCCAGTTGCCCGAACGCCTGAAACGCCTGTCCGCCAACTGGCTGCACGTCCGCCTTTCCACGCGCGCGCCGGCTGTTGATGGCATCGGCATGTACGGCAGCGGACTTGTCGTCTTCAACCCGCCCTGGACGCTGGCCGACGCCCTGTGCCAAAGCCTGCCTTGGCTCACGGAGCGGCTGGCGCAGGATGAACGGGCGGAATGGGCGCTGGAACGGTCAGAAGACAGAAGACGGAGGACTGAGGACTGAGGACCTGGGGGAGAGGGCGTTGTTCCATGCGGCGCGTAGCGCCTTGCAGGCTGCGACTTTCCCGGAAGTCCTGACGACGCGCTGTGCCATACCCCCCAAAGTATTGGAGGAGAGGAGACGGCAAGCGGCGGCGATTCGTTTGTTTCTTCCACTTTGGATTACGCCTGCGGACAGGATGGCCGTTTGCGCGGCCTTGTGGCCTGTGGTCAGTCATGCACTATCCGCCCTGCCGGACTACTGAATACAGATTACAAAGCGAGCGCTCTGTCCTCCGTCCTCTGATCACCCCAGCGCATCGTATTTTTCTTTCCGGCCATAGCTTTTGACGACCGGATACTTCTTTTCGTTCTTTTTCAGTTTGGCGCGCAGCGCCGCCGCTAGGTCGATTTGGGCGCGGTCGGCGAGCAGCAGCAGGTAGGCCAGCACATCGGCGCATTCGTCGGCAAGCGCCGCATGACCCGCAGGCGTTTGGGCGAACGCCTCCATTTCCGCGTCGGTTTTCCATTGCGACAATTCCAGCACCTCGGCGGCTTCCAGATTCAACGAAACCATCAGGTGCCGCAAACCATGAAACTGCGCCCAGTTGCGCGCGTCACGAAACGCCAACACCATTCGCGTCAGCGCCGCTACACTCTCTTCTTTTTTCACGCAATCCTCCTTCATTGTTTTCCATGCCGATGAATCCCGTTTTCGACGCCCTCGAACCTCAAGCCATCTGGCGGCATTTTGCCACGCTCTGCGCCATTCCCCGTCCCTCGAAACACGAGGGCGCGCTGTTGCGTCACATCCAGCACTGGGCCAGCGAGCGCGGCATCGCGGCGCGCGCCGACGCAGCGGGCAACCTGCTGCTCGCCAAACTCGCCACGCCCGGACGGGAAAGCGCGCCCGGCATCATCCTGCAAGGACATGTGGATATGGTCTGCGAACGCGCTCCGGGCGCGCCGGATCACGATTTTCACCGGCATCCCATTTGCCCGGAAACCGAAGACGGCTGGCTTGTGGCGCGGCACACCACGCTGGGCGCGGACAACGGCATCGGCGTCGCGCTGGCGCTGGCGGCGGCGCGACGAATTCATCCTGCTGGTGACGCAAAGCCCGGAAGACATTTTGAAGAATCCGCTCCTGCCCGCCGTCATGCAACAGACGCCCACGAAGATCTATCTGCCGAATCCCGACGCGGAGTACAAGACGGCGGACGGCGGCGGTTATTCGCGCTTTGGTCTAACGGTCAAGGAATTTCGCAAGCTAAAGGCATTAGGTCTACAATCCCGGAAGTTCCTTGTCAAGCAGGGGTCACAGTCCAGCGTCGTCATAATGGATTTGGGGCTTCAACCTGGACAGACAAAAGGAACGCCCGTTCCTGCGGAGTATGTTCCTGTCTTTGCGATGGCGGCGGAGGATTTTCCGTTGCTGGAAGAAGCGAAGGCGCGGGCCGGGAACGCGCCCGATGACTGGATTCCCGTTTACCAAGCCTTGCGAAAGGCCAGAAACGAGAAGCAGAAAATCGCGGTGAAACCAATCAACCAGGCAACACAATCTTTGGAGGAAATAGCGGCATGAAAGCGAGCAAATTTTTAATCGCGCTGGCCTTCTGCGTTGGCGTTTACGCGCCGATGGCCGGGGCGCATATCGCGTCGACGGTGATGAATCACATTGAAAATATCGCCAAGTGGGTAGAGCAGGCCCAGCAGATGCAGGAGCAGATCGAGGAGATGCAAAAGCAGTATGAGGCGAACACCGGCGAGCGTGGCATGGGCGGTATCCCTGACAACCTGCGCGAGCAGCTAAAAAACGTCATTGCCAACCCGCCTGGCTGGGAGGAGCAGAGAAGGCTGTATCCGACTTTCGAGGGCCTGAACGCGCCAAAGGCGGCGGCGGTCTATGATGTTGTCGCCAAGGGCGATGCCCGCTTCAAGGCGCTGCAAGACCTGGCGCAGCAAAGGCTGGATCAGGTAAACAGCCTGATGCAGCGGATTGATTCGGCGGAAGACCCCGCGGCCAAGCAAGACCTTTTGAACCGTATCGCCAGTGAACAGGCGGCAATCCAGGCGGCGGAAAGCCTGATGCAGGTGGTAGCCAAGAAGCAGGAAACGGAAGTACGGCAAGCCGAAATCGCGGCACAACGGGAATTTTTTGAGAGGGAATGGAAATGACCTCGATAAACAAGTCCGTCATCTATGCCGTGGTTATTACCGTACTGGTCATTGCCAGTGGCGGGGGTATCTATCTGTTCACGCGCCCCGGAAGTGATGCCATTCCCAGCGCCACAAAGCAGTCCACTGCAAAACCCGCAAAAACCGCCAAACAATACCTCCATGACATTGACGCTGCTTATGAAATGCAGCATAAATGCAACACGGGTATGGAAGATGTCTTTTCGGCCAATTGCCAAAATTCAGCATCAGCAATTCTTGACGCAAGGGAATGGGTTCATGAATGTTTCGACTGGGATGGAACCAAGGCCAAGTTGAACGCCAACACGCATGCTTGTTTAGGGCATGTTCACACTATCGCAGAGCATCGATGATCAGGACGAAATGGATAAAAGCACAGAACATCTGATCGAGTTTTTCGAAGCGGGAGAAGATTCGGCGAAAGCCTTTGAGCCGACGGAACAGACGCTCGACTTCGTTACGGCGGCGGTACAGGACT
>JAITRP010000125.1 GCA_031288305.1 Zoogloeaceae bacterium | reverse complement strand
TCAGAACCAGGAGATTCGGCAAGCTGACATTGCCGCGCTGACGCGGCAGGCAGTCTTCGATCTGCTGGTATCGGGATTCTGTGATTTCCATTGTCAGGCTCCAGTGATTTTTATAACTGGAGCATGACATCTTTTGGGGGTAGTGTGAACACGACCTGGTCAGTCATGTTGAATGGACCATATGAGATAAATGCCTGAAGACAGCGCAAACGCTCCCGTCCCCCTCCTTCTTGCGAGGGAGGGAGCGCGGCTGCGCTTCGTCCTGGGCGATTCTTCCTCCACTTTGGATTGTGCCCCCCCCCCGGCAGTCACGCCAAAATTGCGTCGATTCAGCGTGACTGGCTACTACGACCGTGCTGGTCGCGTTGGTTTTGCGTTGGGTTTACACGATTTGAAGCCAGGCTTTGCCTGGTTTCAAATCCAAACTTACCCGGCAAAAAGTAGGATTTTACTTTTTGCCGCCTTCGTGCGGGCGCGCGGGACCGCTCCGGCCAGATGAACCCCTGTGTATGGGCGCGTTGCCAGACTCTATGCGGACGGAGATGCCGGGACGGCTGTTGTTTCTGCGTACACCGTAGCCCCTGAAGTTGCCGCCGGTTCTTCCGTAGCCATAGAAGCCATACGGCGGCGCGTCATAGAGGATGGCGCGGCGTTCGGCGTTGGCGCGCAGGGCTTCGGCCTCGGCTTCATCCCGTTGCGCGCGCGCTTCCAGAGCCGCCTGTTCCGCTTTTATCTTTTCCGCTTTCATCCTTTGTTCGGCGGCATGGGCGGCGTCGCGCGCCATGTTGTCAAGATAGCGTTGCTGACGTTCCACGTCGGCGCGGGCGGCCTCTGCGTCAGGGAGGTTCTCCGCCGCGATTTCTGCGCGGGTAACCGCGCCGGCGGGGCAAGGTGCGGTGGAAATGGTAGTCTTGCCGTTTTCGACACATTTGTAGGCTTGCGCCGCCACAGCGCCAGCATTCAGGCTTGCGGCGAGGGCGACAAAAAACAGTATCCGGTTCATGATGTTGCACCTGTTCAATGTTGGGGACAGACAGAAGACGGAACGCTCGCCAAGCTCGCCTTGTGGTCTGTGGTCTGTATTCAGTGTGTTGGGCATGATGCGCGCTCTGCGGGTTCCTGGGGCGCACACGGTGCGCCCCTACAATACAAAAAGCCGAAGGCCATTCCGTTTTTCTGTCTTCTGTTCTCCGTTTACCGTTATAGCTCAAAAATCTGTTGCAGTGTTTGTGTTACGCCTTGTTGCCAGGGGGGCAGCCGCAGGTTGAAGGCGCGTTGCAGGCGGGCGCAATCCAGCCGGGAATTGGCGGGGCGAAGGGCGGGGAGCGGGTATTCGGAGGCAGAGATGGGGTTCAGTCCCTTTGCCGTCAGTTTGAGCGCGTATCCCGCTTTTTGCGCTTCGGCAAGGACGAGAGCGGCGTAGGCATGCCAGTTGGTTTCTCCCGCCGCCGTCAGGTGGTAGAGGCCGAAAGGGAAGTCCTGCGTCTTGCTCGTCTGCCGGGAATAACGTCGTAGAATCCGCACCGTTGTCTCGGCGAGCAGGTTGGCGGAAGTGGGCGCGCCATATTGATCGTCGACGACGTTCAGGGTTTCCCGCTCCGCCGCCAGGCGCAGGATAGTTTTGGCGAAGTTGTTGCCCTGCGCGCCGACGACCCAGGAAGTGCGAAAAATCAGGTGTTGCGCGCCGCTGGCCTGCAAGGCCAGTTCGCCCGCCAGCTTGCTCTTGCCATAGACGTTGAGGGGGTTCGGCGCGTCTTCTTCCCGGTATGCGCCCTTTGCCGCGCCGTCGAACACATAGTCAGTCGAGTAGTGCGTCACCAGAGCGCCGATGGCGGCGGCAGCCTCGCCCAACACGCCGGGTGCGACGGCATTGACGGCATGGGCAATGTCCGGTTCCGTTTCGGCTTTGTCTACCGCGGTGTAGGCGGCGGCATTGACGATGACGCCGGGGCGGCATTCGGCAATCCGGCGACGCAGGACATCGGTGTCGGCAAGATCGAGAGATTGGCGATCAAAGGCCAGCAGCGTTCCCAATGGCGCAAGCGCGCGCCGCAACGCGCATCCCAGTTGCCCGTTGCAGCCGGTAAGCAGGATGGGACGCTCACGCATGGGCGCCGCCATAGTGCCGCGCCATCCATTCGCGGTACGCGCCACTTTGCGCATGAGTAACCCAATCATCATGCTCCAGATACCAGCGTACGGTTTTTTCGATGCCGCTCGCAAGGGTTTCTCGCGGCTTCCAGCCCAGTTCCCGTTCGATTTTGCGCGCATTGATCGAGTAGCGGCGGTCATGGCCGGGACGGTCGGCGACATGGGCAATCTGGCGCGCGTAGGGCAGGCCATCGGCGCGTGGTTCAAGTGTATCGAGCAAGGCGCAGATCGTCTTGATCAGCGCGAGATTGCTCATTTCGTTGCCGCCGCCCACGTTGTAGGTTTCTCCCGGCTGTCCCGCCGCCAGGATGCGGCGGATGGCGGCGCAATGATCACTGACATACAGCCAGTCGCGCATCTGCTGACCATCGCCGTAAACCGGCAAAGGTTTTCCGGCAAGCGCGTTCAGGATGACGAGCGGGATCAGCTTTTCCGGAAAATGAAACGGGCCGTAATTGTTGGAGCAATTGCTGATTGTCACCGGCAGGCCATACGTGTGGAACCAGGCGCGCGCCAGATGGTCGGAGGCCGCCTTGCTGGCGGAATAGGGACTGTTGGGCGCGTAGGGATGCGTTTCCGTGAAGGGCGCGGCTTCCGGCGCCAGACTGCCATAGACCTCGTCCGTGCTCACGTGATGAAAGCGGAAAGCGGCCTTTTCCGCTTGCGGCAAGGCCGACCAGTACGCGCGCGCCGCTTCCAGCAGCGTAAACGCGCCTTCGACGTTGGTGCGGATGAACTCGCCGGGGCCGCGGATGGAGCGGTCGACATGGCTTTCCGCCGCAAAATGCGCCAGCGCCCTGGGTTTGTGGCGGGCAAGGAGCGCATCGACCAGGGCTCGGTCGGCGATGTCGCCTTCGACAAAGACATGCCGGGCATCGTGGGCCAGCGCGGCCAAATTTTCCAGATTGCCCGCATAGGTGAGCTTGTCCAGATTGACCACCGGCTCATCAGAAGCCGCCAGCCAGTCGAGGATGAAATTCGCGCCAATGAAACCCGCGCCGCCAGTAACCAGAATCATGGGTCTAGCATCCCGTTCTATCCGTACATGTACATTGAATGACCAGAGCCAAAACGCGCCTTGTCCGAGGAGCGGGGATTTTGCCACAAGTGGCGTTCAAGAAGCGTCAAAAAGTAAAACCCTGCTTTTTACCGGTTTGAAATTGGATGACTGTAGCAAGAAATTAGCGGCAGCCCTTCAGGGCTGCCGGTCTAACGTCATTGGGGAGGGGTTTGCATCCCCTCCCCAATGGCTACGGTCGAGACCCCGGCCTTCAGGCCGGGGTCTCACTTTCGCACCGCCCTGAAGGGCGGGGTTTCAAACCAGAGTTAGTTTTACGATGAACACGATGAAAACCACGGAAATATTCGACGCTTGGCTTGCCACGCTCACCGACTTGCAGGCGGTATCGCGGGTAAATGCACGAATCTTTCGCGCGGAGCAAGGCAGCTTCGGTGACGTGAAGCCGGCTGGCAAAAGGGTCAGTGAGAAATGCGCATCCATTACGGGCCGGGGTATCGCGTCTATTTCAAGCAGACCGGACGGACGATTTATCTGTTGCTGGCGGGCGGCGACAAATCCACGCAGGCGAGTGATATCAAGGCCACGCAAGAGATGGCGCGGCAACTGAAAGATGAGGAGAGTTGAACGATGAACGGAAAAATCAAGACGCGCCGCTGGGATATTCAGGAACACCTGAAAACCGAAGACGACATGCGGCGTTTCATCGAAGCGTGTTTCGAGGAAGCCGGGGACGATCCGATCTTCATCACCAAGGTTTTTGGCGAAGTCGCGCGCGGCATGACGGTGCTTGCCCGTGAAACGGGGCTGCATCGGGACACGCTCTACAAGGCGCTTTCCGGCGAGGGGAACCCCAGCTTTGCCACGGTGCTCAAGGTGACGCGCGCGCTGGGCTTCAAAATGGTTCCGCAACCGATCTCTTGAGAAACCGACAAAAAATACCCCCTGTTTTCTGCCGGTTCAGACAGCAGTACCGGCAAAGCCTGCTCTGAGGGAGAAGGCATCGCGCCATGGCTGGACTGGTTTTGCGTTGGATTTGCACGGTTTGAAGGCGAAGATTTGCTTTGCCTTCAAACCCAAACTTGTCCGGCAAAAAGCAGGGTTTTATTTTTTTGCCGCTTCCTTAGATGCCGGTTTCGGCGCGGGCTTGTTGGCGGGGCCAGTCGGCGCGTTCCTGCCGGGCGCGAGCGCTCCTGTCCGCCAGGGAAAATACCCAGGTTGCGAGCAGCGCGAAGCTCACGGAAAAGAGCGTCGGCAGAGCATAGGAAAACGGCGCGACCGCGTGACCCAGGAGCGTGACCCAAACTGGCGGGGAAAAGATTGTCAGCGTCAGGGCACTGAGCAGGCCGCACACGCCGCCCATGAACGCGCCGCGACGGGTACAGCCCTTCCAGAACAGGGAAAGCAGGAGCATGGGCGTATGCACGGAGGCGGCGATCGCCAGGGCGAGCGCAACCGGAAAGAGGACGCTCTGCCCGGCGCAGGCCATACTCAGGAGCATAGCGGATACGAACAGCAGCGTGACGCCCAGATGAGCGGATTTGCGTTCGCGCGCCTCTCCTATCCGTCCGCCCCGCAACACGCTGGCGTAAAGGTCATGCGCGGCGGCGGCGGCGGTCGCATGTCCCAGACTGACCGCCACGGCGAGCAAGGCGATCAGGACAACCGCCGCCGCTGCGCCCATGAACGCGCCGCCGCCCGCGGATTCGGCCAAGTACAGCAACGTCAGGGCGTTATTGTCGCGCAAGGCCAAATGTCCCATGACATCCGCGTCAATCGGCAGATGCGCGACGCCCAGCCCGGCAATCAGCAGCAGGGCGAAAAAAACGCCGACGCATGCGCCCGCCCAAAGCCCGCCCTGGCGCGCGATGTGGGCGCTCCGGGCGCTGGCGGCGGTAAAGCGCATCAACAGATGCGGCAATCCCATGAGGCCAAGGACCAGCGTCCATCCCAGCGACCAGCGATCCAGCGGGGTTTGCGCCGCCAGGAAATTCGCGGATGCGGCGGCAAGAAAGGGACGCGCACCGCTTGTCTCTTCCGCCGAAAAGCCGAATGTCCACAAGACGAGCGCCGCCAGCAGCGCAAACAACAGCAGGAGGGCAATTGTCTTGACGATGACCAGCCAGGTGAGCGCGAGCCGCCCGCAGCGCAGCGCGATCACCATCATCAGGCTGCCGGTCATCAGCGCCGCCAGCCAGTATTCAAGGCCGAACAGCGCGCCGAAAATCTGCCCCGCGCCGATGATTTGGGCGGTCAGGTAGAGTAAAGTCAATAATAACGTGCTGACCGCCGCCAGTACGCGCAGCGCGCGGCTTTGCGACCGCCAGACGAGCGCGTCGGCAAAGGTCAGCATTCCCAAGTTGTGCAGCCGCTCGGAAAACAACAGGGCAAGGAACGGCCAGCCCGCCAGCAATCCGGCAATCCAGAGGAACGCCGTATCCCGTTGCGTCAACATGAGCGCGGGCAGCCCCAGCAGGGCGGCGGCAGAAAGATGCGCGCCGCACAGGGAAAGTCCATGCCATCGGCCCTGGGGGTCGCTGATTTCGGTGTGGGCATACAGGAAAGCCTGCGCCCGTTCCGTCGCCCAACACGCGCCGATGAGCACAATGAACGCCACCACGAAAAACGCCGCGATGACCACAGGACTGGCGGGATGACGGACGATTTCCGCCGCCGCCTGCGCCCGGACGGGGCCACTGCCCAGGACGAAAAGCGCCAAACCGCCGCCCAGAGCGCCAAGCGCCTTCAGGGGCTTAACCCGGCGCATCGCGCACCTCTTTCATCAGGGCGTCGAGCTGGATATCCAGTTCTTGCAAGGCGCGGGCAGCGCCAATGACCAGCGTGACGGCGAAAACCGCGAACCAGAAGGTCGCCAGCCATAACCAGGTTACGGAAAGCCCCGTCCATACAGGCTGCGCCAGCCAGTTCGCCGCGCCCGCCGCCAGCGACAGGTAGCCCGCGAACACCAGCAAGGCCATTCCGGCAGAACGGCGCATATGCCCGCGCCGCTTGCGCGCGAGCGCGGCATAACGCGGATGCGCCGTCATGCGGCTATAAAAGTCGTCAGGTTTCATGGGTGCCAAAAAACAATCAAGCGCCAGGATCGTATCTTTTTTATGGGCAGTATGCGGTGTTATTGCCTAGGCGCAATCAAAAAGTGGAGTAAAAACCTTTCCAGACGAAGCGCGACCACATACCCCTGACAACAAGGAGAGGGCTGGGGAGGGGTTGGCGGCAGTGGAATAGGGAACAAGGTCTGATCAGGAGGAAGGAAAATCGCGCTCCCCAGATATGTCCAGGTTATGTTCAACCTCGTAAAATCAGCAATGGAGGAGAGAATACCACTTTGACATCTTCCGCTTCCAATCACGCCCAGCCGGGGATTCGATGCGTCGTGCCGCCGATAATGTTTTCCTTTTTTTCAGTGGACCGCAACCCATGCTCCGTCTTTCAGGGCGAATTTTCCAGCGATTATCCCGTTCCGTATATGAAAATAATGGAGGGATAGCGCGCCGTAATATCCCGTCCCGGGAGGTCTGCGTGTAAAAAACCGTGTGATAGCGGGCGTTGTTTCTCTCTCCGACCGCATCGACATGGAGGCGCGCGCCGGACTCCGCCAGATACTTGGTGTTGAAAGAACGCCGGGTATATTCCGCAGGCTGGAAATGCGCCATCGTGCCGCCCATTGCCGCGACTTGCCGCTCGAAATCCGCTTGGTCGAATGGCGCGCCAATTTGCAGCGTAGCGTAGAACGCCTCGGCCATTCGTTGCACGTCTTCTTCGCTTTCCTGTGGCATCCGCGCGCTTTGCCGTGCATTTTCCGCCGGGCGCATGGTGTCGAGGACAACCCATCCTCTTCCCATCTTCCAGGCGGACTTTTCGATGATTTTTTCGTTCCCGACGGAAAAGACATGGGCGGCGTCCTTGAAAGACCGATCGGAACCACTCGCCGCCACCAGCATGACCCACCAGGGAATCGGCTCGCTGAACCACGTGTAATACTGATCCTCGTCGCCCGTCGCGATTACGGCGACTTCGACGGGATAACGGTTCTCTTTTTGCAATGCCGTCTTGGCCTGCTGAAAATCGCCGAAATTCCGTACGCGTCCCATTGCCTCGATCCGCCGCTCGAAGGCGGCGCGATCAAATGCCGCGCCAACCATAAGCGTCGCGTAGAACTTCTCGGCATTTTGCATGGCGCTCTGCTGCTCGGCAACGTTCGCCGCTGTTACTTTCAGAAGACGGTCGCACCAATTAACTGGACATAACGCCCAGAGTGCATTCAGTTTCTGACGGCTGAATATCAGTAGTTATCTGCACCAATCTCGACTATGCTTACTCCTCGTATGCACCAAGGTGAGGTTTGGGCATGACATCAGATGCACGAATCGCCGAGTATGGGGTGGCCACTCTGTCTGACGAGGCATGGGAGCGCGCGCCGCAGGGCTGAGGTTATCGGGCCATTGGCGGAACTGGAGGTAGTTGGACATCAGGCTGCCGATACTGCGGCACGGGTGCTGGGTCTTTCCCGGCGACAGGTGTATGTCCTGATCCGGCGTGCCCGGCAAGGCAGCGGCCTTGTAACGAACCTGGCGCCCGGTCGATCCGGTGGCGGCAAAGGCAAGGGGCGTCTGCCGGAACCGGTCGAGCGCATCATTCGTGAGCTTCTGCAAAAGCGGTTCCTGACCAAGCAGAAGCGCAGCCTGGCGTCGTTCCACCGGGAAGTTGCAGGCGTGCAAGGCACAAAAGCTGCGGGCGCCGGCGCGCAATACCGTGGCGCAGCGGATTTCCGGCCTTGATCCGCTCAAGGTTGCTCGCCGCCGGGAAGGACAAGATGCCTCCCGCGACCTGCAAGGCGTCGGCGGTGTGCCACCCGCCGTTGCCGCGCCGCTGGAGCGGGTGCAGATCGATCATACCGTCATCGACCTGATCGTGGTGGACGAACGTGACCGGCAACCGATAGGCCGTCCGTACCTGACCATCGCCATCGATGTGTTTACCCGCTGTGTGCTCGGCATGGTAGTCACGTTGGAAGCCCCGTCCGCCGCCTCGGTTGGCCTGTGCCTCGCGCATGTTGCCTGCGACAAGCGTCCTTGGCTGGAGGGATTGAATGTGGAAATGGAGTGGCCGATGAGCGGCAAGCCCACGCTGGTCGGGGTTGGTACGCGCGACGCCTATCTGGCGATCCGCTCGGACGACCAGTTGGAAAACCGTTTCGAACCCATGATGCTGCCGTTGTGGGAGGTCAACGATGATTGCTGTTCGCTGCTGGCCAGCTTCGCCGCTTCGCTCCCACT
>JAITRP010000124.1 GCA_031288305.1 Zoogloeaceae bacterium | reverse complement strand
AGTGGGAGCGAAGCGGCGAAGCTGGCCAGCAGCGAACAGCAATCATCGTTGACCTCCCACAACGGCAGCATCATGGGTTCGAAACGGTTTTCCAACTGGTCGTCCGAGCGGATCGCCAGGTAAGCATCGCGCGTACCAACCCCGACCAGCGGGATACGCAGCTCGTTGCCGAGAAAGCGCAGCAGGTTGAGGAATTCCCGGCGCTTGACATTGTTGCCAGCCAGAATGTTGTGCAGCTCGTCGATCACCAGCATGCGCACACCGACCTTACGTTTCTGGGCGCGGGGTTTTTTGTGTCCACGGCAGGTCGAGGTGAGGCGGTGATACGTTGCTCCATACGCGAACAGGAAAGAGAAGACGAGCGTTTCGATCAACTCAAGCTGATGCAGGAGAGCGCCGCCCCGCAGGTGGCGCAAAGCTTTGGTGCCGCGTCAGCGGTCCCCGCCAGCCGCTTTGAGCAGCTCACAATCCAAAGCCCCCGGCTCTGCCGGGGGATATTTACTCGCACCCTGCTTGCGGACACCCACCCGTTTTCACCAGATGCAGTTAAAAGCGGATAATGTCAAAGTAATATCGATCCGATAGGTCTGCCATCTATGGTTTGCGGAGGTTGTGCATGGCCTGGGCGTATTCGGGGAAGCGCGGTTTCCCTCCCCCCTGCGGAGGCCGAAGGCTGGAGGGCAGACACAGGCTGGTTCCGCGCAGCGAAATGCGGCAAAGCTACACACAAGGGAGGTGCGGCAGTTCGGGTTGCGCCAAGACCCTTGACGCCTGGCTCCACTGCCGCCAAACCCTCCCCTGCCCTTGTGTGCGGCTTTGCCGCATCTGGCTTCGCCAGACAGACCAGCCTTGCGGCTGTCCTTTTTTCGCCACGCGTTCCATGGCGGAGGGCTTACGAGGAATCAGGCCGGTTGCAGCGCCGCGACGCCGCGGGTCATCATATCCAGGAAGCGGTCGAAGAGGTAGGCCACATCCTGCGGGCCGGGGCTGGCTTCCGGGTGGCCCTGGAAGGAAAAGGCGGGCACATCGGTGCGGGCGACGCCTTGCAGGGAACCGTCGAAAAGCGAGACGTGCGTGGCGCGCAGATGGGGCGGCAGCGAATCCGCATCCACCGCGAAACCGTGATTCTGGCTGGTGATCAATACCTGCCCGGTATCCAGGTCTTTTACCGGATGGTTCGCGCCATGATGCCCGAATTTCATCTTCCGCGTTTTCGCGCCGGAAGCAAGCGCCAGCAATTGATGCCCCAGGCAAATGCCGAAGACCGGAACGCCCTGCGCCATGAAGTCGCGGATGACCTTGATGGCATAGACGCAAGGCTCCGGATCGCCGGGGCCGTTGGAAAGAAAGATGCCGTCCGGCCGCATCGCCAGCGCCTCGGCGGCGCTCGTCTGCGCGGGCGCCACAGTGAGCCGGCAGCCACGCGAGGCCAGGACGCGCAGGATATTGTGCTTCACGCCAAAATCATAGGCTACGACGTGAAAACGCGGCGCGGGAACCGGCTTGGCATTCTTCAACGCCCACTCTCCCTTTTCCCACGCATAGGCCGCCTTGACGCTGGCGGTCTTTGCCAGATCCATCCCCGCCAAGCCGGGAAAGGCGCGCGCTTTTGCCAAGGCGCTCTCCACATCCGCCGCGCCCGCGAGAATGCAGCCCGCCTGCGCGCCCTTGTCGCGCAGAAGGCGCGTCAACCGGCGGGTATCAACGCCCGCAATCGCCACCACCCCCTGCCTGCGCAGATAATCCGGCAAACTTTCCCTGGCGCGCCAACTGGAAAAGCGCGCGGGCAAATCGCGTATGATCAAACCTGCGGCACAATGGGCGGCAGACTCAAAATCCTCGGCATTGCAGCCGACATTGCCGATATGCGGATAGGTGAGCGTGACAATCTGACAGGCATAGGAAGGATCGGTGAGAATCTCCTGATAGCCGGTCATGGCGGTATTGAACACCACCTCGCCGCTCGTCGCTCCCAAAACGCCAATGGAGATGCCGCGAAAAACCGAGCCATCGGCAAGGACAAGCACCGCAGGCGGATGATGAGGAACAAGCGACACGGGAAAACTCCTGGATTGTAGACAGGTCGAAAACGCCAGTTCCTTGAATTTCCAAGCGTTTTGGCGCTTCTATCGAAGGCTGGATTCTACCCGAAGTCCTTGCAGACGGCAATTGCGGACTTGCGCACGGGCGCGATTGAACGTGGAGGATGTCAAAGCGATATTGACAATGACATTGTTGGTTTCCAGGATCAAGCATGGTAGTCCGTCATGCTGACTGAACCCCATGAAATTCAAAATGCCTGAAGACAGGGCAAACGCTTTTGTCCCCCTCCCCCCTTACGGGAGAGGGGACGCTTCCATCCCCCTCCCCCCTTTGTGGGGGAGGGGTCAGGGGAGAGGGGAAATCTACACAGTCCAGCGACTTTGCCCCTCTCCCGGCCTTCGGCCACACTCCCCCGCAAGGGGGGAGGGCAGGAGGGCTTCCGGCGGGCAGTCACGCCAAAATTGCGTCGATTCAACGACTGTGACTAATAGGCTGGGCGCACGGTTTTGTGCGGCTTTGCAGACTGCGAGGGCTTTGCCGCATCTGGCTTCGCCAGACCAGCCTGCGGCTGTCCTTCCGCCTTCGGCTCCAGCAGGAGAGGGAGTTTGGCCGCACTCCGTCCGGGACAGATTATTGTCATGACATTATCCGCTTTTAATCGCGCCCCTTGCGGACAGCATCTCATGGACGGCAACCCGCGCCTGCGGCATGGAAGGCGAGCTCGCCATATCGCGCAAGGACATTGCGCTGCTATAGAATTCCAGCTTGGACCACAAAACAGAAAAGAGCGTCGTCATGCAGGCTTTTCAGGACTATTACCCCGACAGATACAGTCACTGTTTTGGTTGCGGCAAGCTGCATCCGCAGGGTTTGCGGCTCAAGACCTTCTGGGACGCAAACGACCCGGACATCACCCTCACCCGCTTCACGCCCGCGCCGCTCTATAGCGGCGGCGTGCCCGAGCATGTGTATGGCGGCCTGATTGCCGCGCTGTTCGATTGTCACGGCACGGCGTCCGCTGCCGCCTTTGCCTGCCGCCTCGAAGAACGCCCGCTGGAACAACTCGTTCGCTACGTCACGGCTTCCCTGAAGGTCGACTTCCTGCGCCCTACCCCGCAAAACGTGGAACTCACGCTGCGCGCCCGCCTGCTCGAACATTCCGGCCGCAAGGTCAGTCTGGCGATGCGCCTTGCCGCCGCCGGAGAACTCTGCGCCCAGGCTGAAATGCTGGCGATCCGTTTTCGCCCGCCGGAAGTACGCGGCAAAAAGTAAAAACCCCACTTTTTGCCGCTTCAGTCAGCAAAAAAGGGCAAGCAAAGCTCGCCCTTTTTTGGAGTAAAAGCAACAAAAAACCCCGAGGCCGCACTGATGATTTTTCGTTGGGTTTACACGGTTTGAAGCCAGGCTTTGCCTGGCTTCAAACCCAAGACAAACCGGCAAAAAACAGGGGGTGTTTTTTGCCGCGCCTTCAATAGAACTTCGGCGGCCCGTTCGCGCTGCTGCCGCCCACACTGCTGCCGGAAGAGGCTTGCGCGCCGCCCTTCAGCGTGTATTCCAGCACCGGCGCGCCTTTTTCGTCGAGCAGCGCAAAGCCGGTCACATGCACCTCGCCGCCTCGCGCGGATAGGTTTTGAAGGGCGCCCAGGCTATCGGAGCCGGAAAGCGTAATCTTCCAGTTCTCGTGCTTCACCACGCCCGCGGCATCCCTTGCCAGAACACTGCCGCTCGTAAAGTGCGCTCGCCAGCCGGAACCGTCGATCTCGCCCTCCCCTTCGGAAAAATCGGGACGGTATGCCTTGCCGCTGTTCTGCTCGCCATCCGACAGCTTTCCCTGGAAAATAAGCCCCTTGGCCAGGTTCACGCGAAATTCGAACGCGTACCCCAAGCCAGCGCCTATGCTTCCCTTCACATTGACCAGATTGGCGGAGGAATTGGGATGCCCCTCTATCCCTGTCTTGCCCGCCGTCGCCGTCGGGCGAACGCCGCCAAAGCCTCTCGGATTCTGTTCGCGAATCGCGTTGGAAGCCGAATTTGCGGCGCTTTGCAGCAAGCGGGCGCTGAACGCGGTTTTTTGGGCGCCCGCAAAATCGCGCAGATTGACGCGGGTATTGCCGCCAAAACTCAGGGCGGTTTTATCGTTGAACAAAATCCGCACCCGTCCCGTGGCGTTGGTGGCAATCACATCGGTATCCCGAACCGCAACACCCTGCCGCAGCGCCTGGTTCTTCCCGTCGCGCGATACCGTCGCGTCGGGCGCAAGTTGCACCACCTTGCCCACCTCCGCAGCCTGCGCCAGCGCCGCCGCCGCAAGGCCGAGAAAAAACGCGCCGCAGCGCAAACCATAGCGCAGAAATGATATTCGGGTCATCATGTCGTCTCCCGTCATATGTTTGCTCCCTGATTGCCCGGCACGATTGCACAGGCCAAACCAGAAAAGAACACAGAATAAAATATAGCACATCCGATAGCGCGGACAAGATATGTGTCCGTTTCATTTCGCCTCACGAAACCCGTCTGGCCTGTACGGTTCTCGTAGGCGCGCGCTGGTCTTTCGTTGCCTTTATTCCAAAAAAGGGCGAGCTTCACTTGCCTTTTTTGCCAAGAGCCTGTTCATCGTAAAACTAACTCCGGTTTGAAACCCCGCCCGGAAGAATCGGTGCGAAGGTTGAGACCCCGGCCTTGAAGGCCGGGGGATCAATCCGTAGCCATTGGGGAGGGGAGAGAAATCCCTTCCCAATGACGTTAGACCGGCAGACCTGAAGGGCTGCCGCTAATTTCTTGCTGGTCTCTGGTTCTTCGCGGCCTCTGTTCCCTCTCTCCCGCCTCGTCAAAAGCGAGGGCCGCAGACCCGCGGCAATCCAGACGGCGGTTCCGTTACCCGAAACGCCAAGGCAAATTGAAAGACCGCCTGGATTGCCATGTCGCTACGCTCTTCGCTTTTGACGAGGTGAGGGAAGCCGCGCCAGAAGGAATCAAAGACCATGAACAGGCTCCATCTGAACCGGCAAAAAGCGGGGGCTTGCTTTTTGCCGTACAACTCTCATCTGCGCCGCAACACGAACGCAAACACGCCGCCGCTTCCGGTCTGCGCCAGCAAGACGTTGCCGCTCTGTTCGGCAAAGGCGGGAAAATCCTGGCGCGCGCCAGGATCGGTTGCCAGCACCCGGAGCGTCTGCCCGCTTTCCATGCCCGCCAGCGCCTTCTTGGTGCGCAGGATGGGCAAGGGACAATTCAGCCCGCGCACATCGACTTCGCAATCGGCCTGCATGTGCGAAAAATCCTCCGTCATTTCGTCGTTTCCGCCTGCTTTTGCCGCAACTGACGCAAGCGGGCATCGATGGCGGAACTGGTGTAGAAATCGTTGTTCCCGGCGCGCTGCGCCAGTTCCAGTTGCTCAATGGCGGCGGGCAGCGCGCCCTCCAGCGCGTAGGCTTCCGCCAGCGCCCAATGCTGTTGCCCTGTCTTCCCCAGCGCCGCGTACGCGCGCGCCTGCAATGTGTATAGACGGGCGTCGTCCATGTTTTTACGCAGGCGCTGCTCGAAAAAAGCCTGCGCTTCGTCGAAATGCCGGTTTTCCAGCAAGACCTCGCCATAGGTATAGACCAGCGCCGCCGCGTCGGGATAGCGGCGCAAGGCTTCCCGGAAGGCTGCCAGACCTCCCGCCAGATCGCCGCGCCGGACGCGGGCTTCCGCGTGAAGACGCTCGATCATGGGCGAAGCGCCCTGCTCCTGGCGCAAGGCGCTCAGCGTGTTTTCCACCGCCGTCCACTCCTTCTTGCGCGCCAGGGCAACCGCCAGGCCATATTGCGTTGCGGCGACATTCAGGGTTTTCTGTTCGGCCAAAAGCTTCTGGAAATGCGCGACCGCTTCCGCGGGCGTGCCGCGCAGCGCCTGCAGGCGCGCGCGCGCCAACTGGAACTCCAGACTGTCCGGCACCTGATGGTAGGGCTGGTTCAGTTCCCGGTTCTGCATGTCGGAAATACGCTCGATACCCAGCGGGTGCGTGCGCAGATAAACCGGCGCATTGTTTTCATACACCCGCGTTGCCCGTTGCAGGCGGGAAAAGAACGCGGACATGCCGCGCGCGTCAAACCCGGCCTTCTGCAATATCTGGAAACCGACGCGGTCCGCTTCGCGCTCAAAGTCACGGGAAAAACCCAATTGCGCCTGTATCGCCCCGGCAGACGCGCCCGTTACCGCCGCGCCCACCATATCCGGGTTGGAATGCGCCGCCAGGATTGCGGCGGCGATGGCCAACAGGGTCGCGCCGCCGATCTGCTTTTTCCGGGCAAAATCGCGCGCCAGATGGCGTTGCGTGACGTGCGAGATTTCGTGCGCCAACACGCCCGCCAGTTCCGATTCGTTCTGCACCGCCAACACCAGTCCGCTGTTTACGCCGATATAGCCGCCGAACATGGCAAAGGCGTTGATCATCGGGTCATTCACCGGGAAAAAATAAAATCCGATTCCAGGGTCGGGACTGGCGGCGGCCAGACGATTGCCCAGGCGGTTCAGATAGGCTTCGACTTCCGGATCATCGAGATACAACGCATGGCGCCGGATTTCGCTCATGATCTCCTGACCGATCTTCTTTTCGGCCTGCATGCTCAACTCCGTGTCGGCGGAATCCCCCAGTTCCGGCAGGCCGTCATCGCCAACCTGCCCCCAGGCCAATCCCGCCGCGCCCGATACGAGGCACAGCGCCAACAGAAAACCGCGAGGCAAGGAGGAAAACGTCATGACGCAAGACCCGGAAAAAACTTAACCGCTACACATGCCGCACACTATAGCCTACTGCCCTTGCGGGCGGCAATCCTTGCGGGCGGCAATCGCAGCCCTTGCGAAAGAGGGTGCGATCAAAAGTGGAGGCAGTCTCCGTCTGGATTGCCATGTCGCGCCACTCCTCGCTCTCGACGATGCTGGAGGCGAGCGCGCAGTCTCCCCTCCATTTTTGATTGCGCCCTGCGAAAGATTGACGAATGCGGATTTTCGATCCCTGATCTATAGTTACGTCCTGATTCTTTCATCTGTTTACAGGAGCCGCCATGCCAACACCCAAAACGACAAGCCGGAATAAAAAACCATTGTCCGCCGCCCCATCCGCAAAGCCGGTCAAGTCCCCTGCCCGTCCCCGCCTGGCGCGATCGGGAGACATTGCCGCCTCTTCCACGCCATCCGGCATCGCGGCATTTGAGATCGATCAGGCGACCACGGCGGCGCGGGAATCCAAGGTAGTCGCCATGACAGATATTTTGCAGACCGTCTCCAAGGAGGAGCCAAAATCCGTCGCCAGCACCCTGAAAACCATACTTGCGGGCGCGTCGCCCGACGACGTGGCGGCATTGCGCGATATTTTCCTGAAACAGACAAATGGCCTTGACAACGCACGGATGACGCGCCCCGACGATATTCTGTCCGATGACTGGCGCACCGGCGGTTATCCCTACAGAAACCTGATGTCGCGCAAGAATTACGAAAAGCAGAAATACCAGTTGCAGGTGGAATTGCTGAAACTGCAAGCCTGGGTAAAGGAAACCGGGCAGCGGGTGGTCATTCTTTTCGAGGGCCGCGACGCGGCGGGCAAGGGCGGCACCATCAAACGATTCATGGAGCACCTGAATCCGCGCGGCGCAAAGGTAGTGGCGCTGGAAAAACCTTCCGACGTCGAGCGCGGGCAATGGTATTTCCAGCGCTACATCCAGCATCTGCCGACCAAGGGCGAAATCGTGCTCTTCGACCGCTCCTGGTACAACCGCGCGGGCGTGGAGCGCGTCATGGATTTCTGCACACCCGACGAATACGCGGAATTCATGCGCCAGTGCCCGGAATTCGAGCGCAACCTGGTGCGCAGCGGCATCCACCTCATCAAGTTCTGGTTCTCGGTATCCCGCGAAGAGCAGCGCCGCCGGTTCAAGGAGCGCAAGAGCCACCCCCTGAAACAGTGGAAACTCTCGCCCATCGACATGGCCTCGCTGGACAAATGGAACGATTACACCAAAGCCAAGGAAGCCATGTTCTTCTACACGGACACGGCGGACGCCCCCTGGACGGTAGTGAAATCCGACTGCAAGAAACGCGCGCGCTTGAATGCCATGCGCTACGTGCTGCACAAGCTCCCCTATGCCAACAAGGGCGTCCAGCGCATCGGGCCGCTGGACGCCCTGCTCCTTGGCCGCGCCAACGTGGTGCACGAACTGGGCGAACAGCAGGAAAACGCGCTGCCGGATCTGAAATGAGCAAAAGACGCATATGAGGAATCCGTAGTGATCGTACAGCCCGCCTTTCAATCCACTTGACTTTAAAGGAGTTTCTCCAGCAAGAAATTAGCGGCAGCCCTTCAGGTCTGCCGGTCTAACGTCATTGGGAAGGGGTTTCTCTCCCCTCCCCAATGGCTACGGTCGAAACCCCGGCCTTCAGGCCGGGGTCTCAACCTTCGCGCCGCCCTGAAGGGCGGGGTTTCAAACCGGAGTT
>JAITRP010000094.1 GCA_031288305.1 Zoogloeaceae bacterium | reverse complement strand
CGCCCAGACCGCGCAAGGCGAAGCAATCCGCATTACCGGGCGGGCAGCAAACGAAATACTGGACAATGGCGGCGCGAACTGGGACGCCGACTATCGCAAGATGCTGGACGCCCTCCTGCGACATTTTGCCTCCGGCGTGCCGCTCGACGCCACAGAGCTTGAAGAGGCATCGACACTTGTCAAGCAGATTCACGCGGGCAACGGCAACAACGACGAGTTGGCGTGTCTCTCCGCCCTGGCCGTGCGTTGGGTGCTGGCGAACCCGCAGCCCATCCCGCTTGCCCGGACGGATTACCGGCGCTGAAGGCTTGCCGTAAGTATTCGTCAAAAAGTAAGCCCCTGCTTTTTGCCGGGCAGGCTTGGGGGTTTGAAGGCAAGGCAGGGGTTTCATTTCTTGCCCTCTCCTTGCGTTGCCGCTTCCAACCGTTCGATGACCGGGCTTTCTTCCTTGAGCGAAAAATAAAACCGCACGTTCTCGCCGGGCGCAAACCCCGCCGCGAGGCCGGGTTTTACAAGCGCGAACGGCATGGTCATGGCAGGCCATTCGAGTTCGGCGATCGGCGCGTGCGCGAGGACGATTTCATCGCCGGAAACCGAACGCACGACGCCACTCCCTTCATAAACACGCGCAGCGGGTAGCTTCACGCTGTCTCCTGTTTCCTGTCTCCCGTCTCCTGAAGCCATCCGCGCCAGCACGCCGCGCAGGGAGGCTTCGGAATCGATCATGAACTGGCCGGAGACGACGATGCGTTCACCCGCACGCAACGCGCCGGAGAGGATTTCCGTCTTGCCGTCTGCTTCCCTGCCGGGCGTGATTCCCACGGGAACGAAGCGGCCCTCCGTGGGCACAGCGATGACGAGGTGGCGCTTGCCCGTGGCGATGACCGCTTCCGTGGGGACAAGAAGCGTCGTTTTGCCGGGCGTTTCTTCCAGCCGCAGGAACGCCAGCATCCCAGGTTTTAAAATACCATCCGGGTTGGAAAGCGCCACCCGTGTGCGTAGCGTGCGCGTTTCCGGGTTGAGTTCGGGAATCAGGGCGCTGATGACGCCTTCCCGCGTTTGGCCGGGCAGGGCGGTGAGGCGTACCGTGGCTTTGCCGCCGGTCTTGAATCTTGCCGCTTCGGCTTCCGGCACCTGCGCTTCGATCCAGACGGGGTCGATGCCATTGATGCGCGCCAGGGTTTGCCCCGGCATCACCGTCATGCCCTGACGCAAATCGAATTCGGACAACATGCCGTCGCGCGGCGCGTGTACGGTGACGACGGCAAGCGGCTGCCCGCGCCGTTCCAGTTCCGCGACCTGCCGCGCCGTCATGCCCAGTTGCAGCAGGCGTTGCTTTGCGGCGGCGGCCAGTTGCGGCACGTCGCGCAAGACCAGATAGTCGCTTTGCGCCGCGTACCATTCTGGCGTGCGAATATCCGCAAGCGGCGCGCCTGCGCGCACGCGGTCGCCCACGGCAAGCGGATAGGCGCGCTCGACGATGCCGCCCGTGCGTGCCTGTACGACGGCGATGTGGTGCGCATCGAACAGCACGCTGCCGGGGACTTCGATGAAGGGATGCAACGCTCCTTCTTCCACCGTTCCCAGCTTGACGCCGAGATTTTGCACAAACGCGGGCGCAAGCCCAAGGCCGCTGTTTTCCGCCTTTGTCTCATCGGCATAACGCGGCACGAGTTGCATGTCCATGAAAGGCGACTTGCCAGGCTGGTCAAAATGCGCGTCCGGCTTCATCGGGTCGTACCAATAGAGGATTTTTCGGGCGCGCGCTTCGGTATTGGCGACGGGGGCCGCACCATGTGTACCTAGATACCAACCGAGAAAAACTCCCACGATGAGCGCAAGAACCAGCGTAAAAATGAGCGCAATAAGCACGCCGGGGCGAAGTGGAAACTTATTCATGATGGTTTTCTCCCCGTTGTTGCAGGAAGTAAAGCCGGGCGCGTGCTGCGGCGCGTTCGGCTTCGAGATCGACGGCGCGCATCCGGGCGGCCAGTTTCTTCTCGCGCGCCTCGATGAGCGCGGCGGCGGAACCCTTGCCGCCGGAAAAGGAGGCTTCGGCAAGCGCGACGCCGCGCTCCAGCAAGGGCAAGGTCTCCTGCGTGAGACGCCGCAACAGCGCGCTGAGCGCGGCTTCTTCCGCCAGCAATTCCGCGCGCTGGCGTGTAAATTCCGCTTTTCTCATGGCATGTTCGGCTTCGGCGGCGGCAAGCCTTGCGCGCGCCGCCGCGATGCGCGGAGTCTGGCGGGCACTGGCGAAAACGGGCAGGGAAAACCCGACTTTCGCCATCATCATGGATTGCCCCATCGCGTCCTGACCGAAGCCGATTTCCACGCTCCAGTCGGGATTCCTGTCGGCCTGCGCCATCCGCCATTCCGCTTCGGCCATGCCGATACGCGAACGGCTGACGCGCAACTCGGTTTCCGGTTCGGCTTCGCTCGCAACGGGCGCTTCGCCCAATGCCGCCGACGCGCCTTCCGCCCATGCGGGCAATGCGCCGGTGGCGGTCTCGGCGGGAGAAAGCGGGCCGATCCAGCGCGCAAGACCCGCACGGACAAGCTGAAGGTCGCGGGCCAGCAAATCGAGTTCGGCATCGAGCGCCTGCCGGTCGATGAGCGCGCCCACTGCCATCTCCGCGCCATCGCCGCCCGCCAGCGCGGCGGTCGCGGTCTTCTGCCGCAACCGGATTTCCGCGCCGCTGGCTTTCAGGAGCGCCTCCTTTTCGCGCAAAAAATAAAGTTTGAGCCAGAGCAGACTGACTTCCCGCCGGACGGCAAGCTGCGCGTATTCCCGCTCCCGCGCGCTCGCCTCAAGCAACGCCTTGGCCTGTTCGCGTTCGGCTTCCCGTTTGGCTGAGGCCGGAATTTCCTGCATCAGGCCAATCATGCGCTTGCTGCCGTTGAAGCGATGACGCAGCTCGCCTTCCAGCATGAAATCATCGACCGACAAAAGAAGGCGCGGATCGGGCAATTGCCCCGCCGCCCTGATCGCCGCGAGCGCGGCTTCCTCGCCCGCCAGGCCAGACAGGATTTCTGGCGCACGCGCGGCGCGTGACAGCGCCTCGTCGAAGGAAAGCGCCGCGGCTTCTCCCTGCGCAAGACACATCAGGCCGGTCACGAAGACGGCCATGCAATTCAATTTCATGGAAAAAAACTCCCGAAACGTCAGACGGACGGCGTTTTTTCAGCAAACGCCGGAGAACGGTCTCGAACGTGCGGTTACGTCGAACCGGACACGCGGAACCGCTCAGGAAACCAATCTGGAATCAGGCGTTTTGCCGGGGAGGGTGATAGATGCCCGCGTTACAGGCATCGGGATGCGGGGAAAGCTGGAAGGGAATGGTTTTCCACGCGCTGGGAAGGAAGAAAGAGAATCCCGTCAGGGAAAAAAGACCAACAAAGCTGGAACAACCCGCGATACTGGCGCAACCGGCATCGGAACAGCCGTGGGCACAATCGCCCTGTTCCGCCATTGGCGCGTCATGCCCATGCGAGGAAGAATCGGCGTCATGGTCATGAGCGGCGGCAAACCTGGCGGGGAAGAGGTCGGCGTCCGCCGTCATGGTTTCGTGACAGTCCGCCGACATGGTGTTTGCATACGATTCGTCCGCATTCTTCACGCCAGAAGCCAGCGCCATGTTGCCAGGAAAGGCGGCGGACATGACGAACAAGGCCAGCAGGAAGGAGAGGAATTTTTGGCGGCGCATGGTGTTGGCTTATAACAGGGAGTGGCGCGGGAAGTCAACGGGAGAAACAGAAGAGGATGCGCTCCAAAGTGGAGGAAGTCTGGCGACATCGATCTCCAATAGGTATGCCGTTGCTGGTTTCTCAAGGTTGAGCATGGCTTGGCGATCAGGAAAAGCAAGTCTATGATAACGGGAATGCCAATATTCGCCCGTTCAAATGAGGAGGAACCAACCATGCAAGACACGGAACGTGAAACGTATATGACACTCAAGAAATGGGTGCTGGAGACGTATTTCGATTTTTGCCGAGATCGCGCGGTAATGGATGGCTGGCGTCATGGCGAAGTGCTTGGCGCTGTCGAATACCACTTTGATTGCGCCTCAAATCCTGTCGAGCAGATCATGACGGATGTGGTTCGTCTGGGTTTGAGGGCTAATTGGTATCCGGATACGGAAAAAAATGCCCGTTCTATAATCCAGTCGCGGATTGACACCTATGGTGGTTGGGAGGCACTTCTGTCCGACATCACGGAGGAAGAGGCGAAGCTGCTGCGGCAAGATATCAAGTCATTGAAGTTGATCGCGTGAGAGTTGTGAACATGAAGAATCCACGCCGTAACTATTTTAGGTTGCAGTTCATTATACTGGGCGCCTATTTCGACGCCTGCCGCGATCTTGCCATCGCCAAGGGATATTCCCACGAAGAGGTCATGGGCGAGCTCATCAAAAGGTTCGAGAACGCCTATACTTGCCTAGCGGCCTATACTTGCCTAGCGGAAAGGCTGATGCTGACCGTTATTCTCTACGTGTTGTGCGGCGGTTGGTTTCCCGAATGGCACAAGCGGTTGCATGAATCCATCGTCAGGCAAATCAGCGGCGGCGGTCTGGAGAGGATATTGTTGGAGATTCCGGAAGGCATACAGGAAGGCGACGAGGAAAGCGAAAAAGAAAAGCTCGTTTTCGATCTCCGCATTCTCAAGTTTGTCCCCGACCCTGCGTAGGCCCGGCGCGAGCATGACGCTTTTGGCGCATTGGAGCGTTTTTGGCTCAAATGCCGACACGATCCGAACCCGGAATGACGAGGTGGAGGTGCTCGCATGGGTCTTCCTCCACTTCTAATTACGCCCTTCGATGCGAAAGCGCACGATTGACGTATTGCCCAAATTAGGCCAGAATTACCTTTTTCTTTCTCGCAGCCCATCAAAATCAATCTGTTACGGCGCGATAGCAAAGCGGTTATGCAGCGGATTGCAAATCCGTGAAGGTCAGTTCGACTCTGACTCGCGCCTTTCACCTCGACCCCTTGAAAAGCAACCGCTTTCAAGGGGTTTTTTCTTTGAGGTACGGGAATGTGTCAACGTTCGTCGACTTTGAGCAGGCCGTCTTCAAACACGATGGTCATGCCGGGGGCGCAGGGGGGTTTCTTGCCGGATTCGGGTTTGCCGTATGCGCAGAGCGATACCGTGCTTTGCTCGGCGCCGCCGGGCGTGGCGGCGGGCGTCTGTCCGTTTTCGTTGTAGATGGAGCCAAAAGACTTGCCTTTGGTCTTGATATTGTACCGGGCAACGCTGTCGCACATGTAGGCGATGCGCTCATAGAGCGGGATTTGCTGGGCGCGGTTGAGGTAAGCCTGCATCCGTTTCGAGAACTGTTCGAGCAGCACATTGCCGTCGCGGGCGGAGCAGGCGCGGGAAAAGCGGGCGAACAGGTCTTCGACGGGCGCCCTTGCCAGCGGCTTTGGGCTTTCCGCCACGCTGGTCGCCAGGGGATTGGCCGACAGACGGTTTGCCGCCGACTGTTCCGCGGGCGCGGGCGATTTTTCCGTGCTGACGGCGGGTCTCTGGCTGCTGGCGCAAGGCAGGTTGGAGAGCATGGCGACGCCATTCCTGTCGACGCACTTGTAAATCTCGGCGCCAACCCCTTGCGCGCCCAGCAGCAGACAGGCGGCGCAGAACAATTGTGTGCTTGTTTTCATCGTAAAACTAACTCCGGTTTGAAACCCCGCCCTTCAGGGCGGTGCGAAGGTGAGACCCCGGCCTGAAGGCCGGGGTTTCGACCGTAGCCATTGGGGAGGGGAGAGAAACCCCTT
>JAITRP010000024.1 GCA_031288305.1 Zoogloeaceae bacterium | reverse complement strand
AGGTTGAGACCCCGGCCTGAAGGCCGGGGTTTCGACCGTAGCCATTGGGGAGGGGAGAGAAACCCCTTCCCAATGACGTTAGACCGGCAGCCCTGAAGGGCTGCCGCTAATTTCTTGCTTTTTTCCAATCTCTTGCATTGTTCGCCCTGAAGAAAACAACCGTAAAGCAGGCTATGATTTGCGGGCGCGCGCAGCGGCCCCTGCAAGGCCGTACAGATCGCGCTGGTTTTTCGTTGGTTTCAACGGTCTGAAGCCAGGCTTTTCCTGGCTTCAGACTCCAAGATAGCCCAAGATAGCCCGGCTCCAAGATAGCCCGGCAAAAGTGGATTTTTACTTTTTGACGTTTTTTATGCTGTGATTTGGGCGATGAGTTTTTGCAATACGGCGTCGGCCTGGTCGTTGGCGATCTGGCAGGTGCCGGCGGCGGCGTGGCCGCCGCCGCCGTAGGCGAGCATCAGCTCGCCGACATTGGTCTTGCTGCCGCGATCCAGGATGGATTTGCCGACGGCGAACACGGTGTTCTGTTTTTGCAGTCCCCACATGCAGTGGATGGAGATGTTGGCCTGCGGAAACAGGGCGTATATCGTGAAGCGGTTCGTGGCGTAGATGGGGTCTTCGGCGCGCAGGTCGAGCACCACCAGGTTCTTGCAGACCTTGGCGCAGCGCTTGATCTGTTCCTTGGCTTTTTCGGCGTGCTCGAAATAAAGCTCCATGCGTTCGCGCACATCGGGCAGGTTGAGAATCTCGCCGATCGTGTGGTTCCTGCAATACTTGATCAAATCCATCATCAGCGCGTAATTGCTGATGCGGAAATCGCGAAAGCGCCCCAGGCCGGTGCGCGCGTCCATCAGATAGTTGAGCAGCACCCAGTCCTTCGGCTCAAGGATTTCCTCGCGTGTAAACTGGGCGCTGTCCGCCTTGTCTACCGCCGCCATCATTTCCTCGGAAACAACCGGGAAGGCGGATTTGCCGCCGTAGTAGTCATAGACCACCCGCGCGGCGGAAGGGGCGTTGGCGTCGATGATGTGGTTCTTGCGCTCGCCGACATTCCTCAGCGTTTCCGAAAGGTGATGGTCAAAGGAAAGATGCGCTTCCGGCGCGTAGGGCAGGTTGGTGGTGATGTCGCGGTAGTTGATGTCGATTTTGCCATCCTGCATGTCCTTGGGATGCACGAACTTGATGTCGTCGATTATGCCGAGTTCGTTGAAGAGGACGGCGCAGACCAGACCATCGAAGTCGCTGCGGGTCACCAGACGGAATTTTTCATGGCTCATGGGAGATTCTCCAGGGCGGTTGGAAGCGTATTAGAACACAAGAAAGCGCCAAAAAGTAGGGGATCGCTTTTTGCCCGGCAAAGCCGCCCCTGGCTTCGCCAGCCCAGCCCAACAAGGGAGGCATGTCTTCTCCCTCCCTGGCAAGGGAGGAGGCAGGGGTGGGTTTGGCGGTTCTGCGGCCTTGGGGTTTCGCCGCCGCTACTCCAAAAAAGGACTGGCTCTGCTCGTCTTTTTTTGCTGTCCGAACCGGCAAGAAATGGATTTTATTTTTTGACGCTCCCTTGTTCGCGGATTCTTTCCGTGGCGACCAGCGCCGTGAGATTGACCACGCGCCGCACCGAGGCGGCGGGCGTGAGCACATGCGCCGGCTTGGCCGCGCCCATCAAGATGGGGCCGATGGTGACGCCATCGCCGCCCGTCATCTTCAACAGGTTGTAGGAAATGTTGGCGGCGTCGAGGTTGGGCATGATCAGGATGTTGGCCTCGCCTTTCAGCGGCGAATCCGGGTCGGAGAACTGGCGCACATGCTCGGAAAGCGCGGTGTCGCCGTGCATTTCCCCGTCGATTTCCAGCCCCGGCGCCTTCTCCCGCACAATCGCCAGCGCCTTGCGCATCTTGAGGGCGGAAGCCGATTGCGCGGAGCCAAAGTTGGAGTGCGACAACAGCGCGATTTTCGGCGTAACCCCGAAACGGCGCACGGTTTCGGCGGCCATCAGGGTGATGTCGGCCAACTGCTGCGCGTCCGGGTTTTCGTTGACATGCGTGTCGCAGATGAACAGCGAGCGTCCCGGCAGCAACAGATGGTTCATCGCCGCCAGCGCGCTGTGCCCCGGCGCTTTGCCGATGATTTCATCGACTTCGCGCAAATGCAGATCGAAATGTCCGGAAAGCCCGCAGATCAGACCGTCGGCATGACCCAGCCGCACCAGCAGCGCGCCCAGCGCCGTGTAATCGGAACGCACGCGCAATTTGGCCATATCCACCGTGACGCCCTGGCGTTTCATCAACTGGTGATAGGTCTGCCAGCATTCCTGGTAATGCGTGTTGCTGTCCGGGTCGATGATTTCGAAATCCACGCCGGGAAGGATTTTCAGATTGGTTTTTTGCAGATTCCGGTTGATGACCTGGGGACGGCCAATCAGGATGGGATGCGCCAGCTTTTCCTCGCGCACGATTTGCACGGCGCGCAATACGCGCACATCCTCGCCTTCGGCATAGAGCACGCGTCGGCTGGGCATTTGCCGCGCCGCCTGGAAGATGGCGCGCATCCCCGCGCCGGTCTGGTAGACATATTCAGTCAGACGCTGGCGATAGGCGTCCCAATCCGCAATCGGGCGGGCGGCGACGCCGGAATCCATCGCCGCCCGCGCCACCGCTGGCGCGATGCGCACAATCAGGCGCGGATCGAAGGGTTTGGGAATCAGGTATTCGCGGCCAAATTCCAGCCGGTGACCGGGATACGCCACCGCCACCTCGTCGGAAACTTCCGCTTCGGCCATGGCGGCAATCGCGTGTACGCAGGCAAGCTTCATTTCCTCGGTGATGCGCGTCGCGCCCACATCCAGCGCCCCCCGGAAAATGAAGGGGAAACAGAGCACGTTGTTTACCTGATTGGGATAGTCGGAACGCCCGGTGGCGATGATGGCGTCCGGCCGCACCGCCTTGGCTTCCTCCGGCATGATTTCCGGCGTGGGATTGGCGAGCGCGAAGACCAGCGGATTCGCCGCCATGCCCGCCAGCATCTCCGGCTTCAACACGCCAGCGGTGGAAAGACCGAGAAACACGTCCGCGCCGACAATGGCGTCGCCCAGAGTGCGCGCGTCGGTTTCCTGCGCGTAACGCGCCTTGGAAGCGTCGAGCTTTTCATCGCGCCCCACCCAGATCACGCCCTTGGAATCGCAAACCGTGATGTTCTTCCTATCCACGCCCAGACGACACCATAGATCCAGACAGGAAATCGCCGCCGCCCCAGCGCCGGAACAGACGACGCGAATTTCCCCGATTTTCTTGTCGACCACCTTGAGACCGTTCAGCATGGCGGCGGCGGAAATGATGGCGGTGCCGTGCTGGTCATCGTGAAAGACCGGGATCCGCATCCGTTCCTTCAGCTTGTTCTCGATGTAAAAGCACTCCGGCGCCTTGATGTCCTCAAGATTGACGCCGCCCAGCGTGGGTTCGAGCGAGGCGATGATGTCGATCAGCTTGTCCGGGTCATTTTCGGCAAGCTCGATGTCGAACACGTCGATATCGGCGAATTTCTTGAACAGGCAACTCTTGCCTTCCATCACCGGCTTGGCGGCGAGCGGGCCAATGTTGCCCAGTCCCAGCACGGCGGTGCCATTGGTGACGACGCCCACCAGATTCGCGCGCGAAGTGTATTCCGCCGCCGCCGCCGGGTTTTCGACGATGGCGTCGCAAGGCGCGGCCACGCCCGGCGAATAGGCCAGCGCCAAATCGCGCTGATTGGTCAGCCCCTTGGTGGGGAGAATGGAAATCTTGCCCGGCGTTGGATGGCGGTGATACTCCAGCGCGGCTTCGCGCAAATCCTTTTTCATGCGGATCCTCGTACTTGAACGCCCTTGCCTTGGCGCAAGGAAACTTGTAAGGCTACTGCAAGTCACGACATATGGCAATTGCTGGTTCAGGAGATAGGAGATAGGAGACAGGAGGCAGGAGATGGAGTGGCCGATGGCGCGGCCTTTGCGGCAAGGGCGCGCTGTGTGCGTCCAAAACGGAGCGCGTCCTGCCCAGTACGCGCCAACGGACCACAAGACTACAAAGCGAGCGCGCTCCGTCTTCT
This sequence comes from Zoogloeaceae bacterium, assembly GCA_031288305.1. GTDB lineage: Bacteria > Pseudomonadota > Gammaproteobacteria > Burkholderiales > Rhodocyclaceae > Azovibrio. Next base: position 8,895 of record JAITRP010000024.1, on the reverse strand, counting down.
GTCTTCTGAAAACGGTGTTGCTATTTCCTGACATTGCTTTACACTTCTTGCCGCAGGTTTTTTTGTCTTTTTATCAGGGAGCTTTCGGTCATGGACATTGTTCTTTGGGTGGTGCTTGGCGTTGTGGTGGTCGGCGTGATCTGGATTGTCGTCATTTACAATGGCCTGGTGGCGTTGGCGAACCAGGTGAAGAACGCCTTTTCCCAGATTGATGTGCAGTTGCAGCGGCGCTACGACCTGATTCCCAATCTGGTCGAGACGGCCAAGGCCTACATGCAGCACGAGCGCGAAACGCTGACGGCGGTGATTGCCGCGCGCAACAGCGCGCAGGCGGCGGCGAAGAAAGTGGCGCAGGATCCTGGCGCAATGGCGGAACTGGCGGCGGCGGAAAGCGGGCTTTCCGGCCTTCTGACCAAGTTCTTCGCGCTCTCCGAAGCCTATCCCGATCTCAAGGCCAACGAAAACATGGCGCAATTGCAGGAAGAACTCGCTTCCACGGAAAACCGCATTTCCTTTTCCCGCCAAGCCTACAACGACGCGGTGATGCACTACAACATCCAGCGCGAGAGTTTCCCGAATGTGCTGTTCGCCGCGTCCTTCGGCTTCAAGGCGGCGGCGCAGTGGGAAACGGATGCGCCGCCGACCGCGCGTCAGAACGTGCAAGTCAAGTTTTCCTGAGTCCGGTTTTTCCAGGTCGTCCTCGACATGGATTTCTTCAACGCGCAGACCAGGGCGCGGCGCAACAGCCGCTTGCTGGTGTTGTGGTTCGCGCTGACGGTGTGCGCCATCATCCTGGTCATCTACCTGGGCGTCGTCCTGCTGTATACGTACGCCACCATCACCAATCCGGAAACAGGCCTGTTGGCGGACTTGGCGCAAGGCGGCGATGTGAAAAGTCGCTTTCTCAACTGGGAATACCTGGGCTGGACGACGCTCCTGGTCGGCGGCACGATTGCGGTCGCCTCGCTCTGGAAAATCTTCCAGATTTCCCGCATGGGCGGCGCGCTCATCGCGAGAGATCTGGGCGGACGCCTGCTGGCGCGCGAGACCGCGGAGATCGAAGAACGCCGCCTGCTCAATGTGGTCGATGAAATGTCCATCGCCGCCGGAATCCCCGCGCCGAAGGTCTTCGTGCTGGATGAGGAAAAAAGCATGAACGCCTTTGCGGCGGGCATGAGGCCGGCGGACAGCGTGGTCGCCGTCACGCGCGGGCTGCTCGACCACTGTGACCGCGATCAGTTGCAGGGCGTCATCGGGCATGAGATTGGCCATATCGTCAGCGGCGACACCCGCCTCAACCTGCGCCTGATCGGCGTGTTGTACGGCATCCTGTTCCTTACCGTCATCGGCAGCCGCCTCCTTCAGAATCGAGCGTCGCGCGGCAAGAACCGGGGCGAGGGGATGCTGCTGGGGCTGCTGCTGCTGGTGGTGGGTTCGATCGGCGTGTTTTTCGGCAAAATCATCAAGGCGGCCATTTCCCGCGAGCGGGAATACTTGGCGGACGCCTTTTCCGTGCAGTTCACCCGCAACCCGGATGGACTGGCAGGCGCGCTGCGCATGATGAGCGGATTCGGCACGCGCATCGAGCATCCGCAAGCGGAAGAAGCCAGCCACATGTTCTTTGGCGAAGGCATGCGCCGCTTTTCGCTGTTTTCCGGCCTGTTCGCCACGCATCCGCCCATAGAAAAACGAATTGCCCGCATCGAAAACATTCCGCTCGAAAAAGTGCAGGAAAGCGCGCCGCGCGCGCGCGTAAAAGCGGCGGCGCAAGGCGGCGGCAGCGGCTTTCTGGATATTGGCCTGGACGCGCCCGCGCAGTTGGTCTATGCCCAGGCCTTTCTTGCCGACTTGCCAGCGCAGGAGGGAAGGGACGTCCGCACGTCCAAAGGCGCGCTGGCCGCCATTTACGCGCTGCTGTTCGCGGAAACGGATACGCCGGAAATCCGCAAGAAACAACTGGCGATCATCGCGGCGGCGCATGGCGCGGAGCTTGCCCAAAATGTCCAGGATTGCGCGGCATGGCTGGTGGAGCGCGGCCCGCGCAGCCGTTTGCCGCTTCTGGATCTGGCCTTGCCCGTGCTGGGCGGCTTTTCTGATCCGGAAAAACAACGCTGCATGCAGTGCGCCAACGCGCTGGTGCGGCTGGATGGCCGCCTCTCGCCCTTGGAGCTTGCGCTGGCGCATATCCTGAGAAACGCCCTGGAACTTCCCCGCAGCACCTATCACGGCGGCCTGCGGATGGAGCGTCTGGCGACGGATGTATCTTGCCTGCTGGCGCTCCTGTCCAGCGCGGGCAGTCCGGACGACGCGGCGGCGCGGGCGGCCTATCAGCACGCGCTCACGCACACGTCGTTTGGCGACGCGCCGTTTCCGGAAAAGTCCACGCTCTCCCCGGAAGCGATTGATGCCGCGCTGGATCGCCTTGCCCAGGCCATGCCGCGCTTTCGCCAGAATTTCCTCGCCGCCTGCGTTGCCGCCGTGCGGCATGACGGCAAGATCACGGTCGCGGAATCCGAACTCCTGCGCGCCTTCGCCCAAAGCCTGGATTGTCCGGCGCCGCCATTGCTGCCGGACGCGCCTTGAGACGCGGAGTGCGATTGAAAGTGAATGCCATGTAGATGATTCCTCCCAGACGAAGCGCGGCATACTCCCTCCCCTGACAAGAGGAGACAGGGGAAGGGTTTGCGGCAGTGGAGGAATGGGAACCAAGGTTCGATGCGAACCGAACCGCCGCAAATCCCCCTCAATCTCTCCCTGTCAGGGGAGAGGGGAAGCTACAGTTCAACGGCTTTGCTCTTCTGAGCCGCCCCCTTTAGTGTAGAATCGACGCGCATTCCAGGTCGTCATCGTTCGCGCTGATTTTTTCTCTTTTGTATCCTGGAGTTTTTTTTCATGTCACTTTCTGTCCGTTTGTTGTTTTTCGTCTTGCCTGCCGTCCTGGTGTCGGCGGGCGTGGAGGGGAGAACCTTGCTGCCGGAATCGTCGTCATCGATGGGCTTGCCTGCCCGCGCCTGCCCGTCTGCGCCTGTGTTGGGAACAGAGGAGGGCATGGCGCGGGCGCTGGAAGAGTATCTGGCGCGTTCGGGCAAGGCGTTGTCCATGCGCAGCGGCGCCATCGCGCTCTATCATGAACTCCGCGCCAAGAAGGCGCGCAAGGAAGCCTTGAGCGGTCATGACTTGCAGCGCATACGCGATGGCGCGCTCACCCTGATCGAAGAGCGGCAGGCGTTGCTCGACACGGCGCTCGCGTATGAATGCTGGACTGCGTCCGCGCCTGCCGCGGGCGTTCCCGGCAAGATCCAGCGCCTGGGCGTGTTGATTTCCCTTTCCTCGGCCCTGATGCTCTATGACAATTACCTGATGGCTATTTCGCTCTGGCAGGGCGACAAGGACTTGCGCCGTCACCTGAACCAGATGGATTTGAGGGAAGGTCTGCTTTCCGCCGAGGAATTGCAGCGCGTAAACCAGATGTTTACCTCCGCCGACAACCGTCGGCGGGTGCGCAGCGCCATCAAATGGTATCGGCAATATATCGCCGAAACGGACAAGGCCAATCCCTGCGCGCCGACGGATGCGGAATTCGCCGACTACGCGCCCGCTTGCCGCTATCTGCGCGCCTTCGTGGAGCAAAGTCCTTCCTTTCACATGGCGGCGAAGCGGCGGCCATTGAAGATAATGGGGCAGACCTTCGAAATCTTCGGCAATTTGGCGCAGGACGCCCTGTTCCGGCTACAGCGCGAGAGCGCGCATTTTTCCAGCCTGCTGTTCGGCAATACCGTAGGCTTGGTGGAAACCCGGCACGGCAAGCTGTATCAGCAACCGGCGGTAGAGAAGGACATCGCCGGCGTTTTGCAGGCAGGCGACATCTTGCTGGAAAAAACGCCGTTTCGCCTGACGGACGCTTTTATTCCGGGACATTGGGGGCATGTCGCCATCTGGATTGGGACGCAGGACGAGCTGGAGGAATTGGGAATCTGGGAGCATCCGCTGGTCGTGCCGCACCAGGCGGCTATCCGCTCCGGGCGGGGCGTGGCGGAAGCCCTGCGCAGCGGGGTGGAAATCAATTCCCTGGCGCGGTTTCTCAATGTCGACGATCTGGCGGTCGTGCGCATGGCGGACTTGCCGCCGGAAAAGAGACGCGCCGCGCTTCTGGAAGCGCTGCGCCATGTCGGCAAGGCGTATGACTTCAATTTCGATGTTGAAAGCACTGACCGCATCTTTTGCTCCAAACTCATTTATCTCGTCTATGGCGATACGAACTGGCCGACCAGCCGTTTTCTGAACCGCTTTACCATCAGTCCCGACAACATCGCCCAGCGCGCCGCCGAAACCCAGGGGCCGCTCATCCCCGTCCTGATCTACCGCGACGGCCATAAAACCCCGGCTACCCCAGAGGCTATGGCACGGCTTTTGGCCGGAGCGTAAAGTGGATGCGGCAGAAAGTGAAAAACCGCTTTTGCCGGTTCAAGTCAACAAAAAAGGACAGGCAAAGCCAGTCCTTTTTTGGGGAAAGGCAACAAACCTTAGGCGTTTAGTCCCGCTATTTGGCGGATCGTATTCATAATAAGTGTTTATCCGTAAATAGTCCTACAAGGAGGGGTGATGAGGACGCGCGCATGGGAAATCCCGGACGAATTCTGGGCACGGGTCGAACCGCTGCTGCCGGCGACGCGCCGGGATGCGGAGCATGGTTACAAGCGCAAGTCGGGAGGCGGCAGGAAAGCAAAGTACAGTGACTGGCTATATCTTTGCGGGATCGTGTATGTGCTGCGGACAGGGATCATCTGGAACGCGTTTTTGCGAGAGAAGTTCGAGGAGTTAGAGTGTTTTTGATTTATGCAATTACATATTCACAAGAGGCGAAGTGATTTTTGCATTTTTGAGGGGAGAAAGGGTTGAGGAGTGCGCCGAGGTTGTCCCAGAGCGAATCCTTGGTACGAGGAGCGAGGCCGCGCAGGAGGGTCTTGCGTTTCGAGAACACTTTCTCGATGGGATTGAGAACGGGAGAATAAGGCGGCAGATAGAAGAGAGTGGCGCCGGCGGCTTCGTCGCTTCCTCGATGCCGGCAGTCTTGTGGCAGGAAAGGTTGCCGGCGATGACGATCTCGCCAGGCCGCGGGAACTGTTCCACGCAGGCCTTGAATGCCTTTCCATCCAATGATCAAAGACGCCGGAAGGGCGTCATTGCCGGACGCGGCAATGAAGGCGTTCGTCTTGCGATGTCCTCGGAGCGCCGAGGCCACACAGCGCTTCCCTTTGAGTGAGCGCCCATAGCGGCGCGTCATCCGGGCCGTCATTCCTGTCTCACCGATGAATTCCAACGGCGTTGCCTCCAGAAACGGCTGCGCTTGAATCCAGGCTTCCCGCGCCTGCCGCGCGTCTTCGCGTCCTTGTTCGCTGGCATGCGGCGTTTTTCTCAAACCTCAAGCCCCATTTGTCCAACTGATGCCAGAGCGCCGGAACCTTGAGAGGAACCCTTGGCGCCGCCAAGCGTCCGCTCAACTGAATCCGCTTTTGCCGCAATCCATCCTTGAATCGTCTCTTGCAAGTGGGCAATACGGGAAGCCCGATACCCCCTTGCCGCGGACTTTCCCGATTCCCTTCCCGCTCAAACCGCCGGCCTGCCTGCTAGACCCATGTCCGGCTTACCTCGAAGCGCCGGGCAATCTCCGTCGGACGCTCCCCCCGCTCCAGCGCTTTTACTGACTACTGAGTAAGTCAAAAACGCTCTAACTGCATCTGGTGAAAGCGGACGGGTGTCCGCAAGCACATGCTGTTGACAAGCGTCATGCTTTTTCACATACTCGCGGACAACTCATTGCGATGGATAATTCTCATCGGTTTTTTTGGTAACCAATCCATGTTCAAGCGTAAAAATCACTTGCCAAAATATAAGTCCGTCCTACAATTTTTAACGGCAGACGGCAGACGGCAGACGGCAGACGGCAGACGGCAGACGGCAGACGGCAGACGGCAGACGGCAGACGGCAGACGGCAGACGGCAGACGGCAGACGGCAGACTTGTTGACGCCAGCATCCCGACATTTCCCGGCATTACGCGCACACTAGACGCGCCCGGTTTTTCCTTTCAAAGACGGCATACGCACGATTACATCGTGCGTATGCCGTCTTTTTGTTCACTCCGTGCATCGAGAAGGAGATTTTCATGAAATTGTTCCGCCAATCCACCCTGTCGGCGCTTTCCCTGGTGTTTGCCGCGCTGCTTGCCGCCTGTTCGTCCGAACAGACGGATGATGCCCCCGCTCAGTTTCTCGCTGACGATCCCGCCGATGCATCTCCCGCTGCTTTCACGGCAGATCCGGCAGGCAATGCCGAAACGTCGGCCAAGCCCGCGAATGATCCCCCGGAAGGGTTCATTCCACCGATCAAGCTATCCGGTTTCTTCCAGAATGGCGAAACGCCCGCCGCTTCGCTCGTTCCCGGAACCAAGCCGGACATCGTGGGCATTCGCCTGGGCGATCACTTCAACATGGCGAAGCTGAAACAGCTCAACCCGGCCTTTTCCTATTCGTGGTACCAGGACGAGGAAGGCAATCGCAGCGGCGTCCGGGCAAGTTCCCCGCGCGAGGTCATGATCGTGTTCTGGAACGGCGTGGGGATGATTCGTTACGTGTCGCGGGAAGTCCAGTATGAGGAGGATAAACGCCCGCTGGTGGACGTGCTCCACAAGGCGTTTCTCGAAAAATATGGACAAACCCCTTCCGGTTCCGCCTGGTATTCTTCCTCCTGTTCCGCCTCGAATGACGTGTGCAACAAGTTCTGGGACTACGACAATGCGGGCAACCTGTATCGCGGTGGGCAAATATGCAACCACAGTAACAGTTCTGCCAAGGAAGGATGCGGCTATTGGGTTCAGGCGGCAATCAAGCGCACGACCAACATGGGAGACGGTGTCGTGGTTGTGGATGGTTCCCTTGTCGCGGCGGGTTACGACAGGCCGTTCTATGAGGGGCTGGTGTATGACGCGGAAGCAAAAGAGCGCGCGCGTCAGCAAAAGGCCGAGGAAGAACGGCAAAAGGCGCTGCGCAATCAGGACGCGCCAGCCCTGTGATGGTCGATTCGCGCGTTCGCGTTTCCTCGCTTGCACGGAAAGGATAATGACATGGAGATTTTTTTTATTCTCATGCTCTTCCTGGCCGCCGCCGCGGCGCTCACCATCAAGAAGGCGCGCGCGCGGCATTGGCGGTTCCAAGCTGACGCTGATCAAGGTCTTGAGTTGCATCGGCATTTTTCCGCCTTTCTTTCCTTTTGGCATTGCCGCGTTGCTCATGACGCTGATCATGGAACCGGGCGACACGACGTTTCTTGACGACCCCGATCCCGCGCCGGTTTTTCCGGAGCGAAATCTTTCCCAGGCGGAAAAGCTGGAGGAACTGCATGCGTTGAAGGAAAAGGGCATTCTTTCCCAAGCGGAATTCGAGGCGCAAAAGAAGAAGCTCTTGCCCAAACGCGCGCTGTCGAAAACCGAGCAACTGGAAAGATTGCACGCGTTGAAGGAAAAAGGCGTCATCACCCAAGCGGAATTCGAGGAACAAAAACGGGTTTTGCTGGGCTGACCCATCTGCATTGCAACCCAGGGATTCGCGCCCCGGCATTTTGGCATTGGCAGTGCGCGAATGTTTTTTGAAACTTTTTTATTTATCATGGAGCAGCAACATGCGAAAACAAGGCAAGATTCTGCGGGACGGCCAGAATGGCAATGGACTCATTTCCAGCCAGGGCGAAAAGTATGAGTTCCATATCGAAACCCACTGGAAGAGCGACGCGCCGCCACAGCTTGGCATGAGCGTTTGCTTCGAGGTGGACGACGCTGGCGCGCTCATTTCTGCCGTGGCCGCGGACGAAGCGAAACAGAAAGCGGCATGGAATGACAGGCAAAAACAAGGCAAGATTCTGCGGGATGGTCAGAATGGCGATGGACTCATTTCCAGTCAGGGCGAAAAGTATGCGTTCTCGCTCGAAACCCACTGGAAGAGCGACACGCCGCCGCAGGTCGGCATGAGCGTTTGTTTCGAGGTGAATGACGCGGGCGCGATCATCTCGGTCACGGTCGTGGATAGCATGGCGGAAGCGAAGCAAAAATTGAGCGAGTTTGGAGAAAAGGCCAGGACCGACGGCCTGCCGATGCTCAAGGTCATGAGCGAGTTTGTCGTGGCACGCATGGGATGGTGGCGAATCGCGTTTTTCTTCCTGCTCCTTTTCATGTGGAATGGGTTCGATTGCGTGAATCACAACGATTTCTTCCAATCGTTGCGCGCCGTAAGCCATTGGGACGATGGCGGTTCCCTGCATTACTGGCTGGCCGTCGTTTCCCTCCTGCTCCTCTTGTTGCCGCTGGCATGGAAACACGCGCTTGCCCGTCTTTCCGCCGTTTTACCGGTCGTCCCCATGATCATTCTCTGGTTGCGGGTGTTCAACATAACCTTCGGATTCGGAAGATCCCCATTCCGCTATGGGTTTTATCTGACGCTCTTGGTCTGCATCGTCGCCGCGGTCTTGGCGGTTCTGGAATACCTGAAAAGCAGGAAAAGGAAAGCCGCATTCCGGTGAAACGTTCGAATCGATGGTTCAAACGGCAAAAAGGGCAGGAAATGCACAAGCCCAAGACCGAAGGCCGCAGGACAAGCCGAAGGCTGGTATTGCACAATAAAATGCGGCTTTGCCGCGCACAAGAAATGGGGGTATTTCTTGACGCCTCCTTACACGGGGTTGATTCAGAAAACGGAAAAAAATCGTACGTTAGTTTGATTGCATATTTCAACCCGGCATGCACGCGGCGGCGCAGCTCGACGCTTTGCAGCCAATCGAGGATGAACAGCGTGCGCTCAATGCGGCCCAGCTCGCGCAGAGCGACCGCCAGGCCGTTCTGGCGCGG
>JAITRP010000002.1 GCA_031288305.1 Zoogloeaceae bacterium | reverse complement strand
TTCCCGTACAACCGTTCGGGTTTCAGACAACCCGCCGCCAGAAAATGAGGGGCCGATCCTCGCTCTCCCGCGAACTTGTCTTGCAGACAGAACTTGGGGGTATCGATCTGGCTCCCTCAAATCGAATTCTCCGGCATACAAGGGAATCAAGCACGCGCATAAACAGAATAATTTCTTGCCTGTTATGCTGACGACGGTAAGCGGCAGCGGATCGGATTGTCGCATGAATATCAGGCCGCTGTCTGCCCAAGTTGGATGGGGTATCGTGTATGTCTCCCCGCTTTTCAATGCGGGCGCGGTGCCGGGAGATTTGGTTATCCGTTGTTTCACTTCCACCAGGTGATCCGCGTCCGGGCTGATAAAGATTCCAGAGGAGCGGAAAACCCGCGTCCGTCCATGCCTGGTTCACATTCTTGTACCGGCCTTGCCCGGTGCTGCCGTCTTTCGTGGCGATAATCATGGGCAAGGTGCAGAGATCGGATTCATAGGACAGGCTGACGTGCACGATGGATGCCTCGACGTCTAGATGAATCGCGCCGTTCGTCACTACCCGTTGCGAATGCACTGCCCCGTCCGCGAGGATGGAAACCGTCTTCCCTTCCAACCAATCCAGTCCGCTGATGTCGTCTGCTGGCGCGCCACGATAGGTTGCTTCAGAGTCGACGAAGAAGGCGTCCTTCTGGTCGATGAACATCCGATCTTCCATGCGCTCGATGTAGCGCCTTTCTTGCCCGATGATTACCCGGCGCATGACGACATAGATCCCTTCGCCCCGCGCTTGATGCGCATTCCGGGCGGCAGGTTCAAATTGACGGTGGGTTTGCGGCCCATGACGGCAAGCGCCTTGGTTCATCAGGCGGACAGGTGGAACTGGCCGTCCTGATCCATGCCGAGAATCCGCGCGAATCTGGCAAGTCCCCTAGACGTCAGGTGGCAATACGAGCGAGCGGTTTCGTCGCCGTCGTCGTCCGTGTAATGCGCTTCCTTTATTCCATGCGCCCGGCGTGAATCTGGGCGCTGTGCGCCACCCATGACTTGCTCCGCCGGTAAATCCAGCCCTCCTTGTGCAGGCTTGGTGAGTTCGTCACGCTTCACGCCCAGCACCTTCGCCGCATCGGTGATGGTCAGCGACTTCTTGCTCGCCTTAATGCGTTCCAAGGCGGCGATCTTCGGGGCTTGTTCCTCCACACTTTGGCGGCCAGCGCCTGCCGCGCCCCCACTTCCACCGTGAGTGCCTTCAAGGTAGTTTCCCGGCAGGGCGGGGGCGGGGTTCTTTGCCCAGCGCTCGCACTCGATGAAGTAATCCCGCGCCTGTCGACCCTTCTCCGTCCGGTTCATCATGGCGATGTGCTTGGCGCAGTCAAGGGTCAAGGCGTATTCGATGTGGTTAGCCCCCGCTCCCCTTTTAGGGGGAGATATTGCAAAATCAACGCCTTGCGTGAAGACTTCCAGTTGATCCTTGATCCAGTCCGAAAAGTCTTTTCTGACTTCGAGGAAGGCGTGAAGCTCATGGGCGGGGAGGCGGAAATGTTACCCGGAATTTCGGCGGCGTCAAATATTTCTTGCTTTTCCTGTTTATTGAAGCTACAATAAATTGCATGGAAATCGAATTCGATCCCGCCAAGGACGCCGAAAACACCAGGAAGCACGGTGTTTCGCTCCAGATTGCCGCCGGGTTGGTCTGGGAAGAAGCCTCTATGCCTGGCCGGATGATCGTTTCGAGAACGAGGAATGGTGCATGTCGGCGCTGGTTCCGTTCGGAGACCGCCTCTTTTACGTTTCCTACGTGGACAGGGGCGAAATCCGGCGCGTTATCAGCCTGAGAGACGCCAACAACCGGGAGAAAATGACTTATGCTGCCGAATACCGTTAAAACCCGTAGCGGACGGATTCTCCGCCTGAACACGCCGGAAGAGGATGCCGCCATCACCGCCGCGGCGATGGCCGATCCGGACGCCCGCCCGCTTACCGACGAGGAGTGGGAAGCCGTGATCGAGAAAAAGCGTGGACGCCCATTCTCCGAAATCAGGAAGGAACTGGTCTCTCTGCGCTTCGACCCGGATGTGCTGGCCGGTTTGCGCGCTACCGGCAAGGGTTGGCGAACCAGGGTAAACGACGCCATGCGCGAGTGGCTGGAAGCGCGATCGGCGTGAATGTCAAGCGCGCTCATGCGACCTCCGGAACGGGCGGCGCGATGACGACGCCCCGCTCCGCCACTGCGGAGTGCAGGAATTCCAGAAAATCCGACATTTCCCGCTTGGTGAACCTGGATGTTCTCGCGCCCAAGAGCACCATGCCGCCGTCCAGACCCATCGCCACGCGCGGGACTTCCCGCCGGAAGGCGGCTGTCAGGATGTCCTTCCATTCCTCCGGCGCGAGCCTTTCCAGCCTGCCGTTTACCAGCCACTCCAGTTGCCGCGAAAATTCCGTGAGCAGAACCCACATGTCGGCAAAGCGAGCGCCGTAAAAGCAGTTCATGCGCTCGAAAAGCCGCCCGATGGAACCGATCGGCAGGGTTTCAGCCAAAGATTCTGAAGATTGCGGCGTCTTCATCGCTCATCTCCTCCGGTTCTTCGTTGTTGCTCCTGATGGCCTCATAGACGCGGCGTCGCTCTTCGTCGCGGGTTCGTTGCCGCGCCTCTGGCGGCGGCTTGAGGGGAAAGACGCCGCGCCAGCCGTTCAGGATGGTGGCGTCGATGACCTGTCGGGGATCGTCGCCCTGTTCGCGCAACGCCTCCAGACGTTTGAGCGCCAGCCGTTGCGCTTGCTCCGTCATTGGCGAGCGCATCGCCCTGCGATGGGCAAGCAGGGCATCCCAGGAATCCTTGGGCAGCCAGGCGGGCAAAGCAACAGCCGCCCGCGTTTTTCGCGGCGGCGCATCCCCCCCCTGCGAAGGGGGGGGTAGGGGGGGTGTACACTGTTCACTGACGGTTATGTTGACGTTTACGGGTGCACCACATGCACTATCGAGTGCACCACATGCACTATCGAGTGCACCTGGTGCACCCTTCTGTGCACCACGTGCACCCTTCTGTGCATCAGGTGCACCCTCAACCGGACATGGTTCAGTCGGTTTTCCAACGTGATAATTCGTGCTGTGCCGTATTTGCGTATCCCGTTGTATGTAGCCCTCCGCTTCCAGGAATTTCAGGGAATTGAAGACGGCGCGCCGGGAGAGCGAGCATTTTTTCGCAAGCGTGTCGACAGACGGAAAACACTTTTCGCCCTTCTCGTCGGCGTTGTCGCACAACGCCAGCAACACAAGCTTGTGTGTTGCCGGAAGCGAGGTATGGAAAACCTGCGACATCAGATGGACGCTCATGATATTTTCCACTCCACAAAGGCGCGGGAAAATACCAACTCGTCATTCATGCTGTCGCGTTCCAGGCATCCGGCTTTTTCCAGAGCCTCCAGACAGTCGATGACTTCTTTTCTGGTCAGCGAGCATCTTTCTTCGAGGTACTCCAGCGATGGGAAATACGCGCCGGGTTCGCACGACGGTCCGAACATGCCCTCGTCGTCCGTGTTGTCGCCGAGGATGAGCAGCAGAAATTTCTGCGCCGTCGGAAGCTTCGTTCTCAAGGCTTTCGCCATCAATTCAACGCTCATGATTTACCCTCATGACTTCCCGGAAGAAGGGACGAAGGCAGGCGGTGGGAAATTCCGCTCTTCGGGAATGACCCTGGCCGTCGTCGAAATGAATTGCAACCCGCCCGCGCCGCGCCCATAATGCGGATATGGCGCAACCTGTGAGACAAACCTTCGCAGGGCACAAACCTGCTGTCGTCGTTCCGGCCTTCGCGCAACCCGCCGGAGGGGTTCGCCTGAGCGTGAAATCCGGGAAAACATCCACGCCCGATCCTGTGGAAGGATGGTTGCGCTGGTATTTTTCGAGCTTCCTCATGCCCTTCCTGCGAGTGTTTCAGATACCCGCCATGCAAACCCAACCCGATTCTTTCCAGGTCGACGTGAGCTTCGAGGACGGTGGATACATCGCCGAATGCGAGGCCATAGGACTTGTCACCGAAGCCGATACCTACGAGGAGCTTCTCGAACGCGCATGGGAGATTGCGCCGGAAATCGCCGAACTGAACGGCATCACCGGCGCGTTTTCCCTGGTCTTTTGCCAAACCCAAAGACAGCCCGTATAAATCCTCATGGTTTCCAGCCTCTACGCCGCCGTTCGAGCGCTGCTGCGCGAAAACGGCTGCTGCTTCGTTCGCCAGGGGAAGGGCAGCCATGAAATCTGGCATAGCCACATCACAAACCGCAACGTCACCGTCCCTGTCACGGTGAATAAAACCGGAACAGCCAACGCCATCCTGAAACAGGCAGGAATTACCGGACGAATCTGACGGGGACTTTCCCCTGATTCCAAAGGGATTGAGGCGGTCAAGATTCACGATCCCTCCCGCTCCCGGTTGTTCCCGGAAAATCCCATGCGGCTGAGGCGATCCGCGGCTACCCTGAAGGTATGAAAACGCCCGACAATCGCCGCCTCCAGAAGCGACGCGGCAAGCCCCGCCATGTCCCTGTCCTCCGCTTCCGCCAGCGCCGCGAGCTGCGCGTGCTGTTCCGGCGCAAGCCGGACATGGACAGAAGGTTTGTCGAGGCTCACGACAGCACTCGGAAGGGGAAGGGAGTCTCCGACATGCGACAATTCAGTTTCCACACATCATTGTTCATGAAAGGGACTCCCAATGAGACAGCCAGACGATCCATGCACGTTGAAGGATGTTGTCATGGCGCTTTCCCCTCTGTTCGTGGCACTTCACAGAACAGGGACGCTTTCCCTTTCAGGACTCGCCATGCAGTACGAAGACGTGCTCGCAAAGAGGCTGGAGAATCAGGAAAGCGCGGAGGATGCAGATTTGCTTCGACAGCTTGTAGTCGGGCTTCACAGGCTCGCAGAAGCCGAAAGGCCATATCAACCCGCTCCTCCAGCGTCAGAGGTTTGATGCCTGCGCCCTTCATGATTTCATCGGCAATCGGCGCGTTCGAGGAGGCTGGATGGTTGCTCATCCCGCCTCCTCACGCTTTGCGGCGCTGCGAGCTGGCGCTGGCTGCGCTTGTCATGTGCTTATCGCGCAGTACAACGAGCGCGCGGTACACCTTGAACGAACAGTTCGCGCCAGCGTTGCGAATGCGCCAGATGGTTGGCTGCGAGACGCCAGCGTTCCTTGCGATGGCGCTGTCCGTCATGCCGTACCTGTTCAGGTCTTTGAGAATGTCGATAGGCATATCCATGCAAGCATTCTATACGTAAATGAAAGTATTTGTCAATACGCGAACGGAAAATATTTTGCATCTGCCTATTCGCAGGAGAATAATCAGGTCATGATGGACAAAGCTCAAAGAATTGGTGATGCACTTGACGTGGCCATGAAAGGGATGAACAACGGCAAGGGCATGACCCAGGCCGAGTTGTCGCGCGCCTCTGGCGTTCCCCAGCCCACAATCAGCAGGACATTAAAGGGAGAATCCATACCGGAGACGAAAACCCTGTCAAGACTTGTTGATGTTCTGGGGATCGAGAAGTTTGGAAAGGCGCTTGCATCGGTGCTTCCAGGAGATATGTATGCCCATGCTTTATCTCCCATCGCGGTGTGGGAGCATGAGGACGAGCTTCCGCCCGGAGATTTCGTCAAGGTGCCGCGTCTGGACGTGCGGCTTTCCGCCGGTCATGGGCGGGCGGTGGCGGAGGTCGATCTGGTAAAGGACAGGCCGCAGGTCTTTCGCGCGGAGTGGATACGTGCCCTGGGCGTGAAACCGGGCAAGCTGGCGTCCATGTATGCCGATGGGGATTCGATGGAGCCAAGGATTGCCGACGGCGACAGCCTGCTGGTGGATACCTCGCAGACCACGGTCATCGATGGCAAGGTGTTCGCGCTCGTGTATGCGGATGAAGTGCGCGTGAAGCGGCTCTACAAGCGCGTTGATGGCGGACTGATGATTGTGAGCGACAACGAGAGGAATTATCCGAAGCTGGAGGTTCCCGCCGAACAGATGGAACATGTCAAGATCATTGGGCGTGTGATACATGTTCAGGGGACTGGCGGACTATAAATGAAACAACTTTCATTCTGGAGTGAAAAAATGGCATCCAAGCAAACATTTCACGCGCTTTCGCCTATTTTGCAAATAGCGAGAGAAATTCTTTCAGAGACAAAGAAAGAGATGCACATCAATGACATTGCAGAAAAAGCGATTCAAATGAACAATAATGCTGGATTATCGCATGATGATTTTGCCAAAAAATTATCTGCGGCTTTATCTGCGAATGTCAAAACAAAAACGCCTTCCTTTGCAAAAGTGCGAAATAAATCAGGTGGATACAGAAAGGGAATATACAGAGTACGCCAAAGCAGGACCGCAATAATTATGCCACCAGAGCCGCCTATTGAACCAGTCGGCAGCAATTTCACAGGAAAAGCCGGAGAACATGCTGTGATGGCTGAATTGCTATATCGTGGTTTCAATGCGTCACTTATGGCCGTCGATGAAGGCGTTGATATTGTCGCGACAAAAAATAATAAATATTTCCATATACAAGTAAAAACGGCGCTTTCAGGAACAAATGGAAAATATACATTCAATATAAAAAACACTGCTTTTGAAGCAAATAATGGAGGCGAGACATACTACATACTTGTTATGCGAGTGAACAAAGGCAATATATTTGCCATATTGCCATCTTCTCAGATCGCAATTTATGTAGCGTCAGGAATTATCGGAGGCGACAAAAGTATCAGCATCCCGGTTACACCCGATGAAAGATTCAAAACGTTCTCAATGAAAAACATGAGCATAGATCAATTCATTAACAATTTTGGACTGATACGATAATGAACAAAGACAGTTTCTACGAAATCGCCTTGATGGAAATCAAGGCAAAGAAAACGACAAACAAAGCGAGGTGATCTAAATGAAGAAACGCGTAGTTCCTGTTCTGCTGTCCATACTGCTGTGCGCTTGTACTAGCATACAGGTTTCCCCTGTGGATTCCAGTATAAAACTTGGGCATGTCTGCATAAAGAAAAACACCAAGGTCATTATCCATGATTTTGTGGACGTTCTGGAAGATGGGCTTGCCCGTCATGACGTAACCACGGAACTGTTTTCTGGAAAGGAAGCGCCGGAAAATTGCGCCTACATTTTGACCTACACGGCAACCAGAAAATGGGACATGGCTCCTTTCCTTGCCTACGCGCAACTGTACATCAAAGACAAGGAAGGCAATACGATTGCCTCCGCCAGATACGACCATCATGGCGGTCTTGATTTTGGCAAATGGGCAGGCACAGCGGAAAAAATGGATCCGGTCATTGACCGGCTTTTTGCAGAAGTGGAATAGCAGCAGAACATAATTCAAGCCGTCATCATAGGCTCTTTGCATTCGTTCTTTTGTCCAGCGCCAAACCCGTGTTACTCCTAGAAATTCATAGGTCAGGTTGGGGCGGTTCTTGTTCGGGTTGGTCAGGTTATCCAACTGGAATTTACGGCCATCGTCATCTGCATAGCGATAGAAATTTTTCAGATATTCCGGGTCGTATGTGCCATATACCTTGAAAAATTTCGCCTTGTCCGATTTGCTGTAGCGCAGGATGACATCCCGGCAGCTTGGGAAATTGACCGTGCCGTGGCTCTTCGGCTGCGATCTGACCCAGGAAATT
>JAITRP010000153.1 GCA_031288305.1 Zoogloeaceae bacterium | reverse complement strand
CCGCGCCGCGTTCAACGCCTGCGTTTTTTGCCGCAACCCAGCGCCCTGATCGGCAAGACGCTTTTTCAAAAGCTCGTAACTGCCGCTCTCGGCAACGAGGGATTCGGCGATGTCGGGGGTTTGGTCGGAGGTGGCGGATTCAGTCATGGCGCGACATTTCAAAGTGGATTGATTCGTGGGGTATTATATGCGGCTTACGAACGCAGGCGGAGAACGCAGAAAATATCTGATGAGCATGAACGAGGAAGAAACCCGCTTTCACCTCATCGACCCGGTCTTGCGCCGCAAGGGGTACGGCGACCCACAGCGCATCCGGCTGGAAACGCCTGCGCCGGTGGAGCCGACCGGGCCGAAAGGCCGCCGCCGCAGGGGCGCGGGCCGCGCCGATTACCTGCTGTGCGTACAGGTGGGCGATAGCCCCAGGCCGTTGCCGGTCGCCGTGCTGGAAGCCAAACGGGAAAACGAAGACCCGCTCAAGGGCATGGAGCAAGCCAAGGGTTATGCCGACTGTACGCGCTTCGGCGTACAGTACGTTTTCGCCAGCAACGGTCGCCTCTACGTCGACTACGACAAGCCCAGCGGCGCCCAGACCGGCCCGCGTCCGCTGGAAGATTTCCCGTCGCACTCCGACCTCTGCGCTCGCTACGCGAAGGACAAGGGTATCGATCTGGCGTCGCCCAACGCCAGGCTGCTGTTTCAGGCGGACAGTCCGGCATGGCCGGCCACCCGCTATTACCAAGACGCCGCCATTCGCGCCGCCTTCGAGAAAATCCTCCTCGAACGGCAGGTCGACCGCGCCCCGCGCGTGCTGCTCACGCTCGCCACCGGCGCGGGCAAGACCATCATCGCCGCCAACCTGCTGTGGCGCATGGCGCAGGCGGGCATGTTGCCCAAGCCCGCCTTGTTCCTGTGCGACCGCGACGAACTGCGCGAACAGGCTTACGCCAAGCTCAAGGCCGCCTTCGGCGGCAACGCGCGCATCGTTGAGACCGAACGCGGCCAGAACGCCGCCGCCAATGCGCGCATCCACATCGCCACCTACCAGACGCTGGGCATCGACGAAAATGGCGACGGCAGTTTCCTCACCGATCATTACGGCGAAGACGCTTTCTCCGTCATCATCATCGACGAATGCCACCGATCGGCGTGGGGCAAGTGGTCGCAGGCGCTCACGCGCAACCCCGGCGCCATCCACATCGGCCTGACCGCCACGCCGCGCAAGCTGAAGCCGCCGGGGAACGAGGGGAAATCGAAGGACATCGAGGCCGCCATCGCCGAGGATGAAGCCATCACCGCGCACAACGTCCGGTATTTCGGCGAGCCTGTATACGAATATCCGCTGACGCGGGCGCAGGAAGACGGTTATTTGGCCGCCTGCGAAATCGTTAGGCGCAAGGCCGACATCGATGCGCGCCGCTTCACCCGCGAGGAAATCCTGGAAGCGGGCGTCAAGGACATCAAGACCGGCAAGCCGCTCACCGGAGAAGACCTGACGAAATCCGAATACACCGGCAAGGACTTCGACGACGAACTGTTCATCGACTTGCGCGCGCCCACGATGTGCGAAGACCTGTTCCGCCAGCTTTGCGAAAACGGCGGGCCGGAACAGAAGGTCATCATTTTCTGCACCCGCGACCTGCACGCCGACCGCGTGGCGATGCAGATGAACAACCTCTACGCCGAGTGGTGCAGGCAAAACGGCAGGGAACGCAAGGACGACTACGCCTTCAAGTGCACCGCCAGCGGCGGCGCGGACAAGATCGAGAGCATGCGCGGCAGCAATGAACGCGCCTTCATCGCCTGCACGGTGGATTTGCTGGAAGCGGGTGTGGACATCGAGCGCCTGAACGCCGTGGCGTTCTTCCGCTACCTGCAATCGGCCATCAAGTTCTACCAGATGCTCGGGCGCGGCGCGCGCATCCACGAGGAAACGCAGAAGTACAAATTCTGGCTCTACGACTACACCGGCGTCACCGACCTGTTCGGCGCGGAGTTCATCGCCAATCCGCCGCGTTCCGGCGGCGGAAGCGGCGATAAGGGTGAAGACAAAGGTGAACATGGGAATGACAAAGGCGCCACCGTCGTACCTGTGATGGGCGGTTATAGCGTCATCGTCAACGCGCAAGGCCGTTTCATCGTCAACGGCAGGCCCACGCCGATCCCGATAGACGAGTACCGGCGCGAAGTCATCGCCCGCGTGCTTTCCGAAGCGCAAAACCTCGCCGATTTTCGCGCGTTGTGGATTGAGGCGAGGAAACGCCGCCAGTTGATCGAGCGCCTGCTGGGCGACAACTTCATTCCGGACGTGATCCGCGAAGCCGATCAAATGGGCGATTTCGACCTGTACGATTTCTTCGGCAAGCACGCCTACCATGCCCGCGCGTTGAAGAGGCCCGAACGCGGCGCGGAATACATGAATGCCAACGCCGCGTGGTTCGCGGAGATGGACGTCAAATCCGCCATCGTGCTGAAAAGTCTGGGAACGCAGTTCGCGCAGGGCGGCACCGAGGCGCTGGAAAGCAACGCGCTGTGGAATGTGCCGGAGATCGCGCGGGCGGACGGCATCGACGCGTTGCGTTTGTTGGGTAATCCAGCCGATGTGATGCGGGATGCGAAGATGAGGTTGTTTGGGGTATGAAGCTGGTTAATGTTGGGGACATTTGCCGCTTTGAATATGGCAAAAGCCTTTCAGAAAAATATCGGCAACCCGGCGATGTCGTTGTTTATGGTTCAAACGGCCCTGTTGGCAGGCATTCCAAAAGTTTTACCGATGGCCCTACGATCATCATCGGTCGCAAAGGATCGATTGGCGCTGTGCATGTTTCTGCCAATTCATGCTGGCCCATAGACACGACTTATTTCATCGATAAAAGCTGTACAGACTGCAATCTTGAATGGCTTGCTTTCTACTTACAACATCTCCGACTGGATGAATTGAATAAGGCCAGCGGAGTACCGGGCTTGAACCGTGATGACGCTTACAAACAACAACTATGGTTACCTGAAACAGAGAACGAACAACGCCAAATCGCCGCCCGCCTGAAAGCACAACTGGCCGAAGTGGAAACCGCGCGGCAGGCGGCGCAGGCGCAGTTGCGGGATGCCGATTTGCTGCGTACTCGCCTGCTACGGAAAACTTTCGATGCCTTGCGCGATGTCCCGCGCAAGCGGCTGGGCGAGTGCGCCACAACGACCAGTGGTTCTACGCCGCCGCGTGGCGACAAACGCTATTGGTCGCCTGCTGAAATCCCGTGGGTGAAAACCGGCGAAGTCGCCTTCGTGCCCATTGCCAAAACTGAAGAATCCATCTCGCGTCAGGCGCTGGCCGAGTGCTCGCTGACGCTGCTGCCGCCGCGAACCGTACTGATCGCCATGTACGGCCAAGGCAAGACACGCGGACAATCGGCCATTCTTGAAATCGAGGCAACCACCAATCAGGCGTGTTTTGCCATTTTGCCGAACGACACTTGGGACGCTGATTTTCTGCATTACTGGTTGATGGCTTCGTATGAACATCTGCGTGGTTTGTCGGATGGACGCGGCGGTAATCAAGCCAACCTGAATGCCGGGCTGTTAAACGACTTGAAAATTCCCGCGCCGGACATCAATGAACAGCGTCGCATCGCCGCTCGTCTGAAATCCCAACTCGCCGAAACCGGCGCCCTGCGCGCCGCGCTCATCGCGCAACGCGATGAAATCGAGCGCCTGCCGTCTCGTCTGCTCGCCCAAGTCTTTGAATCCAAAGCGGCGACATCATGACAGGCAAGAAGATCATCATCATCGCCGGTCCCAACGGAGCGGGCAAAACGACGTTCGCGCGCTCTTTCCTGCCGGTCGAGGCGCGCTTGCCGCGGTTCATCAACGCGGACCTGATCGCCGCCGGACTGTCTCCCTTCGCGCCAGAAGCGGCTGCCGTCAAGGCGGGACGGCTGATGCTGAAGGAAATCGAGTCGTATGCGCGGCGCGGCGAAAGTTTCGCCTTTGAGACCACGCTGGCGGGGCTGGGGTATCTGCGCCATATCGCGCGGTGGCGCGCGAAAGGGTATAGGGTCAGCCTGTTTTTCCTGTCGTTGCCCGATGCCGAAGCCGCCATTGCCCGCGTCGCCGGGCGTGTGCGTCAAGGCGGGCACGACATCCCCGAATCCGTCATCCGCCGACGTTTCGCCGCGGGTTGGGATAACTTCCTGCGGCGCTACCGGGCGACGGTGGACGACTGGGCGCTGTACGATAATGCGGGGGAAATTCCCGCGATGCTGGAATGGGGAGAAAATCCATGACACAACAAGATCTGTCCAAAGCCCGCAATCCTGATCTGCGCGCATCGCTCGCGGCCATGCGGCGGGCGGCGGAACTGGCGCGCCAGACCGCGTTGCAGACCAACACTGCCTTGGTGGTGGTAAAAGACGGAAAATTGCTGCGCATTTCCGCCGCGCGATTGCGCCGCCAAGGCAAATCTCCGGCTGACGCATTGGCCGCGATGCCTGCCGATCAGGACAAAGACCGCGCGCGCGATCCGCGTTGAGCGCGGCGGATCGTTCGACTACGGCATGAAAGGAAACGAATGTCCCGCCCCGGAAAACCACGCCCAAGGCCATCGCCTCCACCCAATCGCTGTCAGCCTTCGTCAAGAGCATCTGTGACGTGATGCGGCGCTCCAACTGCGCCAGCGCCTTGCAATACGTTCCGGAACTGACGTGGATACTGTTCCTGCGCATCCTCGACGCGCAGGAAGCGCGCGAGGCGGAACAGGCCAAAGCCCTGGGCACGGATTTCTCGCCCGCGCTCTCCAGCCCTTACCGCTGGCAGGACTGGGCCGCGCCGTGGCGGGACTTTGCCGCTCATCCAAAAACATCGGACGGCAAACCGCAGGGCTGGAAGCGCCAGGAACTGTTCGCCGCCGGTGACGGCAGGCTGTTCGACTTCGTCAACAAGGAACTGTTGCCGTACCTGCACGCGCTGGATGTCGATCCACGCGCCAATCTCCCAAACCCGTTGGCCTCACCCAAGCAGCGCATCATCGGCCGCATCATGACGGCGGTGGAGCGCGCGCGTGTGGATGATGAAGCGAATCTGCGCGGCATTCTCGACCGCGTGCACGAAATCAGCATCGATCACATCGACGACACCCATTTCTTCACGCTGTCGCAAGTGTACGAAGACCTGCTGCTGAAAATGGGCGAGAAGAATTCCGATGGCGGCCAGTTCTTCACGCCACGCGAGGTGATCCGCGCGATGGTGCATACCGTAAACCCCACGCTGGGCCAGACGGTCTATGACCCGTGTTGCGGCACGGGCGGCTTTCTCGCCGTGGCCTACGAGCACATCGCGCGCAAGCTGGGCAACGCCCCTGTCGCCGCGGGCATCGAAAAGCTCAAGTACGACACTTTCTTCGGGCGGGAAAAAGAAAATCTCGTGTTTCCCATCGCTCTGGCGAACCTGGTGCTGCACGGCATCGACCAGCCCAACCTGTGGCACGGCAACGCGCTGACGCGCCGCGCCGCCTACGGCGCGCTGTTCCAGCACGCGCCGGCGCAGTTCGACGTGATCCTGACCAACCCGCCCTTCGGCGGCAAGGAAGGCAAGGATGCGCAAAAGAATTTCGCCTTCGAGACCAGCGCCACACAAGTGCTGTTCGTACAGGACATCCTTTCCGAACTTGCGCCGAATGGAACCTGCGCCGTCGTGCTCGACGAAGGACTGTTGTTTCGCGCCAACGAAAGCGCCTTCGTCGAAACCAAACGCAAGCTGTTGGACGAGTGCAATCTGTGGGCCATCGTCAGCCTGCCGGGCGGCGTGTTTTCCACGGCGGGCGCGGGCGTCAAAACCAACCTGCTGTTTTTTACAAAAGGCAAGAAAACCGGGCGCATCTGGTATTACGACCTGTCGTGGGTGAAGGTCGGCAAGAAAACGCCGCTGACGCTGGCACACTTCGGTCTCGACAAGGACGGCACGGCGCTCGACAACGACGCTTTGCCTGCCGCCCTGCTGGCCGAATGGCAAGCTGATGAAGCCAACGCGCGCCAGCCCTTCCCCAGCTATGCCCGGCTGCTGGCCTCGCGCGGCGACAGCCGTTATTCATGGACGGTAGACTTCGCCGCGCGCCGGGCCAAGGCGCGTGAAGAAATGCGGCCCCTGCTGGATGAGGCCGCAAGCATCAAGGCGGCAACGGTTGATCTGAAGGAAGACCTGAAGCAACAGAAAAAGGACAAGGCGGACGAAAAGAAGATCAAGGCGCTGGAGGCGGCCATCCGCGAACGGGAGAAATCCGCACGTGATCTGGAAGCGAAAGCCGCCGTCATCGACGCGGCGGTGTTCGACCTAAAAGCGGTCAATCCAAATGCCATGGAAACAATCGATGAACGTTCCCCGGAGCGGATCATTACCTGCATCGAAGAACAAGGCCGCATCGTGGCGCAGGCCCTGGGCCGGTTGAGCGCATTGCTGGCTACAGCGCCGGAGCAATCCGGGAAGGCATGAAATCGTGTTTACGCCTGAAGAAAACGGTCACTACTGTACCGCAGAATCTGCCGGTCATGCGTGACGAGGACGAGCGGCTCGGTCAGGGCCTGGGCGATCAGCATCCGATCGAAGGGGTCTTGATGGAGCATGGGAAGCGCGCCAACGGCGCTGGCATGCCGGGCTGTTATTTCCAGGACGCGAAAGCCGGATTCCCTGCAATAGGCCCAAGCCTCTTCCCCGGAAATCGGCATGTCGCCGCGCCTGGCCGCGTGCTTGATTGCAATCTCCCAGATCGTGGCGGCGCTCACATAAATGCTGTTGTCTTTTTCTTCGATCAGGGCGCGGGTGTCATTTTGCAGGCGGGGACTGTTCGCGAACGCCCAAAGCGCGATGTGGGTATCCAGAAGAAGATGCATCGCGCTTCAATCCTCGCCGTGGAAACGGCGCGCGATGTCCGCATTTTGCTGGTCGATGTCGTCGGGAACCGTGAATTTCCCTTCCGCGACGCCGATGCGTTTTTGGGGCGCGGACGTCATGGGCAACAAGCGGGCAACAGGACGTCCGCCTCGGGCGATGATGATCTCGCTTTCCTTTCCATCCTCTATGGCGGCAACCAGGCTGGAAAGGGAAGTCTTGGCTTCGTGCATATTGACGGCAAGCATGGAAAATCTCCTGGAATTCGTCAGCGTGTTAGCCAATTCTAGCTAAACTGTGCAAGAAAACAAGATCCGAGCGCAAGGCGCGGGCAATACCCATGAAGACGAGATAGCGATCCTCCTTTTCCCGGTAGGGACGCACCTTGAGCAAAATCAGCGCGCCCAGGCGCGCATAGGCAATCGCCGCGTCGGCAAGCGACTGGTTCTTGTCCTCGACC
>JAITRP010000103.1 GCA_031288305.1 Zoogloeaceae bacterium | reverse complement strand
TGAGACCCCGGCCTGAAGGCCGGGGGATCAATCCGTAGCCATTGGGGAGGGGAGAGAAACCCCTTCCCAATGACGTTAGACCGGCAGCCCTGAAGGGCTGCCGCTAATTTCTTGCTGTTGAATTCTTTCCGTAGATTCTGATACATCCCAAACGTCCCTCAGCGCCGGTGTACCTCGACCTCTATGCCAGCGTCTTTCAGTATATCGACGGCTTCCGGGACGCGGGGTTTGGCGTTGCTTGCAAAGGGATGGTTTTGGCCGAGCGCCCGGCATTTGCCGAGGCCGAGCGTATGGTAGGGCATGATCTCGACGTTTTTCAAGCCGGTTTGGGCGAGAAAACGCGCAATCTCATACAGTTCGGCGTCGTCATCGTTGAATCCGGGAATCAATGGCACGCGGACGAGGACATCAAGCGCGCTTTCGGCCAGCTTTTGCGCGTTTTTGAGAATGCCGGCGTTGCCGCTTCCCGTCCACTCCCGGTGCTTTTGGGCGTCGGTATGCTTGATGTCGAGCAGCACGAGATCGAGATGCGGCAGCATCCGCTCAAGTACCGGCCAGGGCGCTTTGGCGCAGGTATCGAGGCAGGTATGCAAGCCCGCTTCGTCATGCAACTCAGTCAGGAGCGCAAGCAAGAAATCCTTTTGCGCGAGCGGTTCGCCGCCGCTTATCGTCACGCCGCCGCCGCTTTGCTGGAAAACGCGCCAGTGCTGGCGCACTTCGCCCACGATTTCGCGCACTTCCTGCCGCCTTCCCGATATGCTGCGCGCGCCGCGCAGGCAACCCGGCACGCAAGCGCCGCACGCGACGCACAGCGACGGATCGAAACGCACTCCGCCCTCGGGCGGGAAAAACATGGCTTGCTTCGGACAGGCTTGCACACAGCTTCCGCAGGCGGCGCAAAGGTGCGTGAAATACATCAATTGTGGGCGCGGATTCTGCGATTCGGGATTGCCGCACCAGCGGCAGGCGAGTGGACAACCCTTGAAAAACACCGTCGAGCGGATTCCGGGGCCGTCGTGCAGGCTGAAATGCTGGATGTCGAAAACGACGCCCGACGGCGCTTCCTGTCCCTTTTTATTCATGAGTCATCAATTGAGTGGATTGTAGATACCGTCTTTCTCGTCAACATTTTTTGGATAAAGAGGCTGCAAGGAACGGGAGCGGTCACGCGGTCTTGTAGGGGCGCGCTGCGTGCGCCCGCAACCATCACCGCTACATAACGGCTGATGGGCGCACGCAGCGCGCCCCTACATGACCACCATGCAGACGGGTAGTAGGTTTTCCTTGCCTTTACTCCAAAAAAGGGCAAGCTCCGCTTGCCCTTTTTTGCTAACTAAACCGGCAAAAAGCAGGTTTTTACTTTTTGACGCCTAGGCAACAACGATCCCGCGCTCTTCGTCGAACGCGATTTCCACCTCGGGAATGGCGGCGTGCAGGCTCTTTTCGATGACGACCGGCAGACCGTCGATGGTAAAGAGGAGGTCTTCCTCCTCGTGGCGGTCTTCGTCGAGGCTGACGCCCAGCGACAATTTCGCGCAACACCCGCCGCCGGTGACGAGCCGGGCGACGCGCACGAAACCGCCTTCACCATAGTCTTCCAGGAATTCTCGCAACTTTTCGCGCGCTTCCGGAGTGATTTTCATGGTTGGCCTTTTTTCATCGGGAAAACGCCAGTTCCGTGCGCGCGATCAACTCGTCCTGCACCCCTTCGTGCAGGCGTGTGAAGTAGGCGCTGAATCCGGCGACGCGCACCGTCAGGTCGCGGTATTCCTCCGGGGTTTCCTTCGCCTCGCGCAGCGTCTCGGAACTGACGATGTTGAACTGGATGTGCGAACCGCCGAGATCCATGTATTCCTTGATCAGCGCGAGCAGCTTGCGCGCCCCGCCGATGCCCTGGATCGCGCTCGGATGGAATTTCATGTTGAAGTGGTTCGAGCCGTATTTGACGGTATCGAGCGCCTGCGCGGCGGAAGCGATCAGCGCCAGCGGGCCTTGGGTGTCGGTGCCCGGCTGCGCCGAAACGCTGGCGTCGGTCAGCGGCCTTTCCTTCTTGCGTCCGGTCGGCAACGTGCCGGTCAAGAGGCCGAAATAATTGTGGATGGTCAGCGAATAGGCTTCGATGTTCGCCTTGTGCTCGCCGTAGAACCCTTCGTCGATGGAATGGAAAATCGTCAGCGCGTCGTCATAGACGCGGCGCACCAGCGCATCCACTTCCGGGATGCCGTTGCCGTGCTTGGGCGCGGCAAGACAAAGCAGGCGGATTTCTTCCTGTCCCTCGAAGTTGGCGGCGAGCGCGTCGAGCAGTTGGCGCATGCTCAAACGCTTGGTGTCGAAGACCAGATGCTTGACCGCCATGAGCGAATTCGCGGCATCGACCCCGGCGGTACTGATGACGAAATACAGATAATAATCCGCGCCGCCGGACGATTCGGTTTTCCCGCGTTCCAGGCAGCCGCCGTACAGGGCGGAACGGAACGCGCCGGGAACGGTGTCGCCGAGCGCCTTGCTGGCGATCGAGCCATAGGGACGGATCTTCTCGAAAAGATGCCGCACCTGCGCGTCATAGGCGGCGTACAGCGCGTCGAAATCCGCGAATTCCTCCGGGTTTCCGGTGCGCGCGCCGACCACTTTCTTCGTCAGCGGGTCGATGCCGTCGTTCAAGGCCAGTTCAAAACACTTGGCGAGATTGAAGGTCATGTTCTCGGAAACGAAAGCGGTTTTCCCGGCGACGCCGGTGCCGACGCAACTCATGTTGATGCAGTTGCGCGCGTCTTCGAGCGTGATGCCGTTCTTCGCGTGCCGCGCCAGCAGGCGCTCGATGATGACGTTGTTGTTCATCCACTGCGGCTGTCCCAGCCCGGTGCGCTCGAGGTCGATGGCCTTCAGGAGGAAATCTTCCTTCAACTTGTCGTGGTAGAGCACGGTGATCGTCGGCTGGATGTTGCGCAATTCGATCTGGGTATCGAGAATCAGGTAATCGAGTTCGGTCGTGGCGTCTTCCCCGCGCGCGTCAAGGCCGCCGACGTTGATCGTGTGCCCGGTGTGGCCGGAAAGCAGCTTGGAATAGGTGATGCCCTGGTAATAGCCGAATTCGAGAATCTTGACGAAGAGGCACTTGAGCCAGCCGAGCGCGTCCTCGGACGATTTGCCCTCGGCCTTGTCGATCAGGTGATAGCGGCTCAGGTACTGGCCGATGCGCCCCGGAGACGAGCCGCAGCCGCCTTGCTCGATCTGGATGCCGAGATGGAGGAACCACCACGCCTGCACCGCCTCGCGGAAATTGCGCGGCGGATGTTCGGGAACATGGCGGCAGACTTTTGCGATCTCCAGGAGTTCGGCCTTGCGGATCGGGTCACTGGTCGCCGCGGCGGTCTCCTCGGCCAGATCGGCGTAACGATGCGCGAGGGCGATGACGGCGCGCAGGGTGATGAGCACGGCGCGATAGAAATCGATTTTTCCGACGTTTTCGCTTGTCACCTTGAGGGCGTGCAGGCGCGCCTCGGTTTCCTCGATGATGGCGGCAAGTCCCTTGTTGAGGAAGGTTTCGTAATCGACGTTACCCGCGCCCTTGGTGAAGTTCGCGCCTTCGGTGAAGAGTCCGGCTTCGAGCAGGGGACGGGGATCCCAGTCGTGCAGTTGCCTGGAGAGCCTGCGCGCCTTTGCCAGCGCGCTTCTTTCCTTGAAAAAGCGCGCCGCTTCGAGCATGAGTTGTT
Source organism: Zoogloeaceae bacterium (assembly GCA_031288305.1). Taxonomy (GTDB): domain Bacteria; phylum Pseudomonadota; class Gammaproteobacteria; order Burkholderiales; family Rhodocyclaceae; genus Azovibrio. The sequence continues at coordinate 6,516 of JAITRP010000103.1, read as the reverse complement.
TTTCTTCCTTGGAAATGTCGATTTTCCCCAGATGGCTCATCATCGCCTGGTTCATTTCCTTGAGGATCCATTCGGAATCCCATTCTGGATAGACATAGACGCCTGCGGGATGCCCGGTAACGGTGCCGACAATGGGGTTATCGTCGATATAAAGCCGCTTGGACTGCAAAAGCCTGTCAAAGAGCCTTGCGCGTAAAACGATGGGCGGCTCGTAATCGAATTCGCGGTAGGCTTCGAGCAGATAGGTGAGGCGCTCGGTGTCGATTTTCTGCGGCGCGTTGAGCAGGAATTCCTTGGCTCTTTTTGCGGCGGCGTCGCAACGCTCGCGCTGGATTTCCGGCAGTATCCTGCCCAAGTCGTCGAGGAAGCCCACGCGACCGCTTTTACTTGCGGATTTGCGTTGCACGCTTGGAGTGGCATCTGTTCTGTACATGTCTCGTATCCTTCTGGCGTTGCCGTTACGATGGGGAACGCCAGAGTAAAGAGCGGCAGGAGAATCGGGAACGAATTCTTTTCTATATCCATATAGTTTTTTTGAAAATAGGGCGAGGTTTCGCTTGCCCCTTTTTGCTATTTGAATTGGCGTAAATAATATTTTGCGTGATGGTTATACGGAATTCACTATATGAATTCGACAAGTACTTATAAGAAAATGGCGCATAAAAAATAATCCTTTAAAGGATAAGTTATTCATAAAATCTTCGTTCCTGTAACAAGGCTTCCTGCGTAACTTTATGCGCAGTGCGCGGTGACGCTTTCACTGGAGCATGGCGTGCAGAATCCAGATTTTCAATCCGATGTTTCAATTCTTTACAGGAGCAACACGATGAAAACCAATGAACGACAAACCGCATGGTTTATTCCAGCCTTTTTTTCCGGGGCCATCTGGGTCTCCGGGTTGACGTTCGCCTGCGTGGCGAACGCGGAAAACGCGCCGCCCGAGAACATCAACCTGCAATTGCAGACCTGGACGGCCATTGCGGAAGCCAAGGGAATCCTGCGGGAAGAATTCGGCAAGGTCGGCGTAAAAAAGGTCAATCTGATCGCGCAGTCGTCGGGTGAGCTTCTGGGCGCGGAAAGCGCGGCGGTCGGCGGCGGCACGCTCGCCTTCGCCCAGCGCATGATTTATCCGGCTTTCGTGCAGAAAGCCAATGGCATTCCGGCGGTGATCGTGTGGCTTTCCGAGCCGTCCAACCGTTATCGCACCCCGATTTTCGTTTCGGCGGCGAACAAGAACATCAACACGGTCGCCGACCTGGACGGCAAGAAATTCGGCTCGTCGCGGGTTTCCTGCTACTGGTCGGCGCCGTTTGAAATCCTGAACAACGCGGGCCTTCCGCTCGACAGCCGCCTGAAAAAGGGACGGGTGCGCTACGAGAACATCGAAAGCCCGGCGGTAGCGATACAGGCGCTGCTTTCCGGCGAAAAGGACGCGACGGCGGGGCACCTGGCGGCCAATCAATTTACCGCGCCCTACCTGCAAGGCAAGTTCAAGAAAATCGCAGGCCCCGCCGACACGGGGGTGTACGCGAATTACGGCGGACGGGTGAGCTATTTCGCGCACCAGGATTTCGCGGCAAAGTATCCGAGCGTGGTCAGGGCTTTTTTGCGCAGCCGCGAACGCGCGCGCGACTGGACCTACGACCACGTCGACGAGGCGGCGCAAATCGTTTCCAAGGCACTGCGCATTCCCGAAGATGTGGCGAAGTTCCAGATCACGCATCTGGGACAATGGGATTTCATGGCCGGTGAGCCGGACGCCAACAAGGCGCGGCACGCGATCAAGGAATTCCAGAAGTGGTATGTGGCGCACGGCGACGACATCCTCGTCGACAAGCAACTGACCGACAAGCAGATCGATGGCTTCATCGACGGCAAGTTCTTCGCGGGCGGGTCACATTCGATTTACAGCGATCGCTTTTCGACCTACTGAAATGCGCGGCAACATCAAAGCGTTTTTCCGCGAACGGCGTTACATCGGCGCAATCCTGCCCTTGTCCATTCTTGGACTGTGGCAGGCTTCCGCGAGTTTCGGCTGGATTGAGCCGGTCTTTCTACCCGCGCCGATCAAGGTCGCCGAGGCTTTCTGGTACATGCTGACCAAGCAGGATTTGCCCAGGGACGTCTGGGCGAGCCTGTTCATCATCGGGCAAGCCTTCATCTACGGCACGCTGCTTGGGGTGGGGCTGGGGTTTGCGGCGGGACTGTCGCGTCCCGTCGAGCTTTTTTTCGGCGGCACGATCAACACCCTGCGCCATATCCCCAGCGTCGCGTGGATTCCGCTCATCGTCGTCTGGCTCGGCTTGGGCGCGCCCGCCAAGATCGTGGTGCTCGCCAAGTCGATCTTCATTCCGGTGTTCCTCAATACGCTGCAAGCCATTCGCGGCATCGACCAGAATTTCATCGAACTGGCGCAGGCATTGAAACTGAACAAACGGCAGTTGATCCGCCGCGTGATCCTGCCGGCCATCGTGCCCGTGGTCATGGTCACGCTGCGCTATTCCGCGGGGCTTGCCTGGGCGCTGGTGGTGATCGCCGAAGGCATCAGCGGGCTGGAGGGATTGGGTTTTCTGATCTTTCGCGCCCAGAATCTCCTGATGACCGACCAGCTCCTGGTCTGCATGGCGTTGATCGGACTGATCGGCTATATCCTCGACCGCCTGCTCTACCTGGCGCAACGTCGGCTTTTGCGCTGGCAGCGCGGATTTGGCGGCAGCTATGCTTGAAGTGCGCGGCGTCACCCGGCGCTTTGGCGAATTCATCGCCTTGCAGAACGCGACGCTTTCTGTCGCACAAGGCGAGTTCGTCGCCATCGTCGGCGCGAGCGGTTGCGGCAAGACGACGCTCCTGCGCCTCATCGCCGGACTCGATCAGGACTACGCGGGCGAAATCACCCTGCGCGGGGCGCGCATCGAGGGCACCAGCCTGGAGCGCGGCATCGTCTTCCAGGAACCCCGGCTGTTGCCCTGGCTGACCCTGTGGGACAACATCGCCATCGCGCTCGACAACGCGCCGCTTTCCGCCAGCGCCAAAAAAAACGCCATCACCGCGCAAATCGCGCTTGTCGGCCTCACCGGCTTCGAGAAGTCCTATCCCGCCGCCTTGAGCGGCGGCATGGCGCAGCGCGCCGCGATTGCCCGCGCGCTGGTCGGCCACCCTTCGATCCTGCTGCTCGACGAACCGCTCGGCGCGCTCGACGCCATTACCCGCATGCGTCTGCAGGAAGAGTTGCTGCGCATCTGGCGGCACGAGGGCGTCAGCATGATCCTGGTCACGCACGATGTGGAAGAAGCCGTCTTTTTGAGCCAGAAGATCGTCGTCATGGACTCGCATCCGGGACAGGTGACAGCAAGCGTCGCCATAGACCTGCCGCTCCCGCGCGAACGCTCGTCGGCGGAATTCTGCGCGCTCAAAGGCGAAATCTTCGCCGCGCTGCACGACAACGCCGCCGCAAAACCGCCGGAAATCGAGTACCTCATTTAGGGTTGTACGGCAAAAGTAAAAAACCACTTTTTGCTGGTTCAGCCGGCAAAAGTTGAACTGCTGCATAAATTGCCACGCCGCTACGCGACGATCTGCTCGCGCATGCACAACGCCGAATACTCCCGCAGACGCACGCATCCGTTCCGTCTGCTCATGCTGACCGGACGCAATGACAACGACGAGTCTCGAAAGAACGCCAACAAAATTGGCGGGTTTCCTGGCGATCTGGATTCCAGCCGAACGTGGAAATGCGGCTTTCCTTGCCTGCTTTGACAGGGTGATGAAGCCAACTGGCACCGTTCCTGCTAGCAGTCGGGCATCATGACGATGACCCTCTCGCTGCGCGGAAAAATCCTGCTCCTTTTGGTGGGCACCGTGCTCATGATCGCGGTTTTCGTCGCGGCCTTGAGCGAGCGCGACATCACGCAGACCGTCTCCGAACGGGAAACACATGCGGTTCGCAATACGGTGGAACTCATCTCGCTCAACATCGCCACGCGCTGGAGCGCCCTGCTCGACGACAAGATTCGCATGGTCAGGAGCGAGCGCGCGCAATTGATGGAAGCCGGCGCCCTGGTGCGCGCTACGCTGGAAAGCCACGCGCGGGAAGCGCAAAACGCTCTGCTGAAAGAAAGGCAGGCCGTCGCGCGCGACTGGGTTGATCGTCTCTCCCTTGAAAACCAGCGCCAGATATGGATTTACGATCAGGACAACCGCATCATCTCCAGCACGGACGCCGCCCTGATCGGCCAGGATATTTCCGGCCTTCTGGACATCAAGGGCAGACCCCTGGCCGAGGCCATGCGCGAGGAAAGCCGGGAGTTTGGCCACGGCTTCACCATCCACGACGCCGAAACGGCGCGGGGAAAGGAAACCCGTTTCGCCCATTTCGGGTACTTTGCACCGTGGAACTGGGTGGTGGCGGTCAGCGACAGCGCCCAGGCCATCACCGAACAGGTGGAATCAAAAAAGGCCGCGCTGGAAGCGGAAATACAGCAAACCCTCTCGCCCTTGGTGCTGGCGCAATCAGGTTTCGTGTTCATCGTCACGGACGAGGGCCGGTTCATCGTTCCGCCGCCGGAAACGCAGCGAAAGCAGATCGAGGCGCTTGGCCCGGATTTCCTGAGCGCGCAGGCTCGCCAGAAAAACGGGGGGGACGAAGCTGTCTCTCCCCGCGCTTTCCGCGTTTCCACTGGCAAGGAAATCTGGCAGGTCGAAGCCGCCTATTTCCGGCCGCTCGCCTGGACGCTGGTGGCGATGGTGCCGGAAACGGACCTGACCCTGCCCGCGCGGCAACTGATGGATCGGCAGGCCGTCCTCTCCGTCGTCATCCTCTGTCTGTCGCTTCTTTGCGCCTTCCTTTTCGCGGCGCGCATCGCGCGTCCCCTCGCGCAACTGACCCAATTCGCGCGGGCGCTGCCCGAACAGGACTTTCTTTCCGATGATCACGGCATCCCCGCGCACATCGCCGCCCTGCCCGAAAAGAGCCGCGACGAAATCGGGCATCTTGCCGCGGCCTTCCTGTTCATGGCGCGGCGGCTGCGTGAGAACATCCAGCGGCTGGTGTTCGAGACTTCCGCGCGCGAACGCATCGAAAGCGAACTCGACATTGCCCGCTCCATCCAGCTCGGCCTCTTGCCGCTGCCGCTGCCGGATTCCCTTTCCCCCTTCCTGAACCTGAAGGCGCACATGCTGCCCGCGCGGGAGGTGGGCGGCGATATTTATGATTATTTCATGATTTCCGCAAAGGAGATGTGCCTCGTCATCGGCGATGTTTCCGGAAAGGGCGTGCCCGCGGCGCTCTTCATGGCCATCACCCGGACGCTCATCCGCTCGGCGGCGCGGGACGAAACCGACCCCGGAAAAATGATGGAGAGCGTAAACGACCGCCTTGCCGAAAACAATCCCAACCTCATGTTCGTCACCCTCTTTCTCGGCATCCTGAATATCGAGCGCCGCGAACTCCGCTACGTCAACGCCGGACACCCGCCCGCGATCCGCATCACGCGAGAGGGCCGGACGTTTCGGCTGGAAGGACGCAGCGGCCCGGCCTGCGGCGTGCAGGAACAGATCCGCTATCGCCCCCTCCTCGCCCATCTGGAACCCGGCGACACGCTCATCGGCTACACGGACGGCGTCACCGAGGCCATTGACGGGAAAGGCGCGCAATATGGCGAGGCGCGGCTCCTCAAGACCCTGGGACAACCGGCGAAAAGCGCCGAGGAAACGGTAAACGGACTCTTGGCCGACATCGAGGCATTTACGGCGGGAATGGAGCCTTTCGATGACATTACCCTGATTGCGGCGCAACTACGCCTCCCCGAAAAATCCCCCGCTCCTTTCCCTGAGCAAAAGACAAGCGATTTCCGCCTCCATGAATCCCCGATGAATTATAATGATGCCCCAGGAACCCGGAAGAAACAGCGAGGGAACGGATGACTGCCGGCGGCTGTTCTCGTTCCCATCCTGACGCAACATATCATTCCACAAGGAGGTTGCAATGGAAAATCATGCGGCAAAACGCGACAGGAATCATGCGATGAACAAGGCGATTTTTCTTGCCGTTCTTGCCGCCGCGATTTTTCTGGGCGCATGCGTGGTCACTCGTTCCACGTCCGAAAACGACGCGCAACCGGAAGGAATATCCGTCATGAGGCATACAGACAATCTTACAGCGATGAATACCCTGGAAAAATTCAATGATCCAGACAACTTTTTTTTGACGCGGAAGAACTTCGATATCGCAACTTTCAGGAAAAACGCGCCTGCCCGGTATGCTGAATATAAGTTCATACGCGAGGACGGTGTACATGTTCGGCAAATGGATTTGGGCAATGCCTATAAAGAAGAATTTACCCGCCCGGATTCTCATTATCGTTACTCGACCATGTATACCCCAAGTGGATTACTTAGCGTCATGGGGGCAGATTTTTGTCGTAATTATGTCAGGGAAATAATTCATTTTGATGAAAGGGGAAATATTGTAAAAAGAAAGAACGCAGAGGATCAATTTCTCCCCATAGAAAAACTTCG
>JAITRP010000074.1 GCA_031288305.1 Zoogloeaceae bacterium | reverse complement strand
CTCTGGCCTGCAGGCGCGGGTGACGATGTACACAACCCTCTGGGGCGCGGAAGCGGCGGCGGAAGGCATTACCTCCGGCGGAGAACTGGAAGTGTATTCGGTGCAGGGGTTGCATGGGGCGCTGTTATCGTAGAATATGGCCTGAAATTCCACTGTTCGAGACTAGGCCGCAATGGAAAAGGAAGGAAATAGCATGTCGCATGAACGAAACAACAATGTCGGGGAGGCATAAGCGCGGTTTTCTGCCGTTCCTCTTCGTTGCCTTGCTTGATGCTTGCGGGATGTTCGTCCCTGGGAATGCTGACCGCCAGCAACGCGGCCAATAGGGAATACATGGCGAGACTGGCAGCCGATCCGGAGTTGGCCATCACTCGCGGCAAAACCGGCGTCAGTTTTGAAGGCTGCCCGCTGGATGCCGCTGACAACCGTTATCCGTCAGAAGAGGAGCGCGTGGTGATCGGAAAGTTCGGAGATCTCATGGCGGAGTACTACGACACGCTCATGCGAGAGAACCTGTTTCACGCGAGAACCGAATCCGAACATGCCTTCCTGCAAAGAAACAAGGTTCAGATGGATGCGCAATTGCAGGCAGCGCTTGCGCTGTATGCAGGGAAATTCACCTGGACGGAATATGGGCAATTATGCGCCCGGATCGATTCAGAGCGCATACAGGCGGAAGTCAGCGTTCCCGTGGAACAGAAGTCTTCGATCTGCGAAGGCAAGGCGCAATGCGATGCCTATTGGCAACGGGCAGTTCTCTACATCACCACGAACTCAAATTACAGAATTCGCACCGTTAATGACCTAGTCATGGAAACGCATACCTACTCCTCAAGCCGGAAAGGAGAACGCGACCGGGCGTTCCAGTTAACCTGCCGCGCCTACAGGGAACCTTTGCAGGACGGAAAAACACGCATCTGGCTGGAAGTGGGATGTTACGATCATTTCGATGCCACCGACGGATTTTGTACTCCAAATGCTAGGAGAGAAACAGCAAGGTTCAAAGCTTACATCGCATCGAGACCGGTGTGCATCCTCGAAATTGAAGGCCAATGCTATCCATGCGAGAGGCTAAAACCCATGCAAGATCACGGTGCTGAAATAGCATTTTGACGAGGAACTTGCAAAAGAATATGGCGCCAAGGGCCTGGGCAAATGCCCAATGCTCAAGGACGGACAGGTCTTTTATGTGGACTATGCAAGACCGGAAAAAGATCGTGGCTGCGGAGACTCTCCTCAGAATTCAGGTATGAAAACAGATTTTTCTCATATATCGCCGCGTTTTCGCCGATTTTACCGGATTTTTATTGGTCTGCACCTTCTGGCGCTTTTGGCGCTTTGGGGGGCGGCGGCGCTGGAAACGCGTCCGGCGGCGTTGCCGGATTTATCTCTGGCGGAGGGGGAGAAGCTGGATTGCGTCTCTTACGCGCCATATCATCTGCCGGGACAAACGCCCCTGGATCTGGGGACGCGCATCTCCAGGGAACAGATTGCCGCCGATCTGGCGGCCTTGTCGCCCTTGACCCGCTGTGTGCGCACCTATGCGGTCAATCAGGGGTTGGAAGCAGTGCCGGAACTGGCGCGTTCCCTGGGGATGCAGGTGTGGCTTGGCGCCTGGATAGGCCATGACCCGGCGGCAAACCGCAAGGAGCTGGAGACGGCCATCCAGTTGGCCAACCGTTATCCCGGAACGGTGCGCGGCCTGATCGTGGGAAATGAAGTGTTGTTGCGCCAGGAACAGCCGGAGGCTGCCTTGAAGAGCCTGCTGGATGAGGCTCGCCGCCGGACGCGGGCGCCTGTGACCTATGCGGATGTGTGGGAATTCTGGCTGCGGTATCCCAATCTGGCAGAAAGCGTGGACTTCTTGACGATTCATGTCCTGCCTTATTGGGAAGATCATCCCGTCGCCGTGGATCAGGCTGTGGCGCATGTAGCCCAGACGCGCCAGCGCGTGTTGGCGCGTTACGGCAAGCCCGTGTTGATCGGCGAGACTGGCTGGCCCAGCGCGGGACGCCAGCGGGAAGCGGCAAGACCCGGCAAGGTGGAACAGGCGCGTTATCTCCGCGGTTTTGTACAGGCCGCTCACGCCCAGGGCTGGCGCTATAACCTGATAGAAGCCATCGACCAGCCCTGGAAGCGCCGTCTGGAAGGCACGGCAGGCGGTCATTGGGGCATACTGGATGCGCAACTGACGCCCAAGTTCGCGCTTCATGGACCGGTTGTCCAACGCGCCTCCATCGCGCCGGTTTTGCTGTCTTCGGCGGCTGGCATGGCGTTTGGCCTTCTTTTCAGCCTGATGATCCGCCGCAAGGCCAGCCTGTGCGCTGCCGTTGCCGGAGCATGGCTGGGCGGCATTTTGTTCATGGCCTGGGAACATGGCGTCGTGGCATACCGCGATGTTGGGGAATGGGGATTATTGGGATTTGTGGCGCTTTTGGGCGCGACGCTGACCTTGTGCCATGCGTTCGGGCAACGCGCCAGAATGCCGTTTCTGACGGCTTGGCAGCGACATCGATATGGGAGACCGTGGCGGATGCCCGCCTTGCGTCTGGCCATTTACTTTGCGGCCGCTCTGGCGGCCTTGCTCCTTTTTGCCGATCCCCGCTACCGGGATTTTCCCCATGCGCTTTATCTCGTTCCTTTGCCAACCCTCCTGGCCTTGACGATTGCCCGCTTGAACCGTATCGGGCAAGAAGAGGGCATCTTGTCCGCCGTCATCCTCTTTTGCGCGCTGGGGCGCTTGTTGATGGAACCTCGAAATCCCCAGGCGCAAGCCTGGGCGGTGATTTGTTTAGTACTTATCCGTAAATAATCATGACCTCGTTGAGGGTAATCATGGCAGCGGCGAGATGCAGCAGAGCGCAGTAAGACAAATCCGTTTTCTCATAACGAGGAATCAGCTTTCGAAAGATTTTGATTTTCATTGGCGTGGTCATTTCTGCATTCTGGATGATTTACCTGTTTCGTTTCCATGGGTTTACAGCAGAAACCATTATTTTGTCTGCCGAAGGAGAAATAGTGAAAATTGGTACTTCCTCCGGGAAAACTGATATTCGATATTCAGACAATATTCCGGAATGTTACCCACTTCTTGGCGTTAGCAAGGTATTTAACATGGATATGCTTAAGGATGTCAAGGAAGGGGATCATGTCCTGTATGAATTCAACGCGGAACGCTTTCCCATAAACTCGACAGGAACTTTTTTTACCCTTCAGCAAGAAAGAAATCATTTCCATCGAGGTAGTGACGGATAAAAGCCAATGGGGGCACAATGTGTTCCACTGTCGAAGTGAGATGCTCAAGGAAGCCAGACGGTAGGCAGTAAACGCGTTCATCAAGCATTGCATCGGTCTTGCTTTATGCCCGTGTACGTCAAAAAGTAAAAATCCACTTTTTGCACAACAAAAATGCGGCTTTGCCGCACAAAAAGTAGGTTTTTAACTTTTTGCCGCTTTCAAACCAGTTTTCTGAGCATGGAGAGCGCCAACAGCAGAAGAACGACGGCGAAAATCTGGCGCAGGCGTTTTACGGGCAGCCTGTGGGTCAGGGCTGCGCCCAAGGGGGCGGTCAGCATGCTGGCGGCAACCATGCCCGCCACGGCGGGCAAATAGACGAAGCCGATGCTGTAGGGCGGCAAGGCGGGGTTTTGCCAGCCGTTGACCATGTAACCCGCCGCGCCGCCCGCCGCGATGGGAAAGCCGATGGCCGCCGAGGTGCCGATGGCGTGTTGCGCGCGCACATTGCACCAGAGCATGAAGGGAACGGACAGCGCGCCGCCGCCGATTGCCACCAGGCAGGAAAACGCGCCAATGCCCACGCCCGCCAACGCCGTTCCCCACGCGCCCGGCATGCTCCGACTGGCTTTGGGGTGAAAGCCCGCGATCATCTGCGTGGAAGCATAGAGGGTGAAGGCCACGAACAGAAACGCCAACGCGGTGGAGGACACCTGACTTGCCAGACGCGCGCCCAGCAAGGTTCCCAACAGTATCCCCGGCGTAATGGCGGCGACGATGCGCCACTTCACCGCCTGGTGCCGGTGGTGGGCGCGCACGCTGGCGATGGCGGTAAACAGGATGGCGGCCATGGAAGTGCCCAGCGCCATGCGCATGACTTCGCCGCCGCCCACTCCCTGTGCCGCAAACAGTACGACCAGCAGCGGCACCATGACCGCGCCGCCGCCAATCCCCAAAAGCCCGGCGAAAAAGCCCGACACCGCGCCAAGCAGTGGATACAGCAACCACCAGATGCTCATCGTGCGTTCAACCCCATGCCCGAAAGATGCGCGCATCGACCTGGCGCAAAGCGCCCGCGATGTTCAAAAAATGAAGGGGCGGTCAATAAAGACCGCCCCTGGCGTATCTGGCCCCCCGCAAACGCAGTCAAGACCGGCATCCTGAACCGAGGTTCAAGGTGGCCGCATTCCAACCGAATCAGGGGCGGCTGACGAGAGCCGCCCACAACATCGGCCTGAAAGTCCGCAGCCAATGCCATCAAGCATTGGTTCAAGGAATATATGGCCTCGACCAACGCCGCAGGGGACACCTGGCGGACACAACCGGCAAAACGCAGGAAAGGTCAGGAGGATGTTTCCAGGAGCGTCGCCAAACGTGTGTCCATGTCGTCAATTTTACGCTTCAAAACAAGACTGTCAAAACTTGTTGCCGCGGACGCGGCGATCTCCTCCGCCTGGCTGTCCGCGCGATTTGCGGCCAATGCGGACAGGTATTCGTTGGCGATGTTCAACGCCGCCATCACCGCTACCCGATCTGGCTGACTGGACTTGGTCTTGTCCGCGATTTCCCGCATCCGTTCGTCTACCATCCTCACCGCCGCCTGCAAGGCGTCTTCTTCTCCCGGCGGACAGACGATCCGGTATTCGCGCCCGAGAATATGCACATCCAGAAAACTCATGGCATCGCTCATGTCTTACGCTTTCCCCTCTGGCAATCGCCGTATCAGCGCTTCGACGCGCTCCCGCGCGGCCTCCATGCTTCGCTGCAACGCCGCCTGCCCGGCTTCCGCCGCCAGAAGCCGTTCCGCAAGCGCCGATTTTTCGGCGCGCAAAGCCGCTACCAAGGCGCTTACTCGCTCCACTTTTTCCGCGAGAAGATCAAGTTGTTGTTCCATGACGCGCACTATACCAAAAGTCAGGGACGCCGTGTCCCCTTGGCGGGGGGCTGAGGACAGAGGACAGAGCGCTCGCGGTGCTCGCTTTGTGGTCTGTGTTCAGTCGTCTGTGGTCGCATGTTGGGCAGTGTGCTCCGTAAGCTTCAACAGATTACAGGCTACGGATTACAAAGGCGCGAAGCGCCGCTCAGTCTTCTGTCTTCCGTCCTCTGTCCTCCGAAACTCATAGCCGTTGCCGTTCGATTTTCAGTGTCTGGATGCGGTAGGCGATCTGGCGGGAAGTCATGTTGAGGAGGCGGGCGGCCTTGGCCTGGACCCAGCCGGCCTGTTTCAGCGCCGCGATGACGCGCTCGCGTTCGGAGGACGCCGCGTCCATGTCCTCGGGCGCGGCGTCCGGGCGGGAACGCGCCGGGGCAGGTCGCTCTCGTCCGGGAAAGCGAATCAATTCCTCGTCGATCTGGCCGTCTTCGGAGAGTACGGCGGCGCGTTCCAGGCAGTTTTCCAGTTCGCGCACATTGCCTGGCCAGTCGTAGTGGGCAAGGCGGCACAACGCCGCGTCGGCGATGCGCAACTTGCGTTTTTGCGCGTCGCCGATTTTCAGCAGCAGGTGATGGCAAATATCGGGAATATCCTCCAGACGTTCCCGCAACGGCGGCAGGTTGAGCGGCATGACATTCAGACGATAGAACAAGTCTTCGCGGAAATCGCCGCTATCCACCGCAGCTTCCAGATCGCGATGCGTGGCGGCGATGATGCGCGCATCTACTTTGATGCTGCGGCTGCCGCCAACGCGCTCGAATTCGCCTTCCTGCAATACCCGCAACATCTTGGCCTGGAAAGCCGGGGAAATTTCGCCGATTTCGTCGAGAAACAGCGTGCCGCCGTCGGCCTGCTCGAAGCGCCCCTTGCGGCTACAGACCGCGCCGGTAAAAGCGCCGCGTTCATGCCCGAAGAGTTCGGATTCGAGCAGGTTTTCCGGCAACGCGGCGCAGTTCAACTTGACCAGCGCGCCGCGCGCGCGCGGCGAGTTGTAGTGAATGGCATTGGCGATCAACTCCTTGCCCGTGCCGGTCTCGCCGCGAATCAAGACGGTGGTGTTCCATTTGGCGACCAGCCGCACTTGCTCGAACACCCGCCGCATCGCGCCGGAGCGTCCCGCCACGCTGTCGAAGCCGTGTTGATGGCGCACCGCGCGCCGCAGCAGATCGCGCTCTTCGAGCAGGGAGCGTTTTTCCAGTTCCACCTGCAGGGAAAGACGCAGACTCTGGCCAATCAGGTTGGCGATCATTTCCAGAAAGTGCGCGCGGTCCTCCAGAAATTCGTCTTCCCCGCTCTGCGGCTGCACGGCCAGTACGCCCTGCAAGCTGCCCGCGACCTTTATCGGTGTGGCGATGAAGGGAAGGAGCGGATCGTAGATGCCCGTCTTGTTGGAAAAACGCCGTTCTTCCTGTACGCGCCGCAAGATGACCGTGCGGTTCTTTTCCATGACGAATCCCAATACGCCCTCGCCGGACTGGTAGCGCACCGGCGGCTCCAGATGGGCGGGATGCACGCCATGCACGCATTGCACCAACAGGCTGCCGTCCGGCTCCAGCACACTGATCAAGCCTCGTCCCAGCGCGGCGGATTCGTCGAGAATACGCAGCACTTCCTGTATGGTTTCCCGGTAGTCCAGCGAATGGGAAAGCATCTGGCTCACGCCATAGAGCGCGTCGAGATGCACCAGATGCAGGTCATGCCGTTGCGCATGGATTGCGCCGTCGCGCGTTTCGACTTCTCTTTTCATGCCCGCCGTGTTCATGCGCCGCTCCCCGTCGGCAGTTCCACGAGGACGCGGCAACCTCCGCCCGGCGCGGGCAGGATATCCAGCAGGCCGCCGTGATCGGTCACAACCTGCTGGGCGCGCGACAGTCCCGTGCCCAGATGTCCCGTGCGTCGCGCATGGGTCGTGAAAAAGGGTTCAAAGATTTTGAGTTCCAGTCCGGCGGGAATGCCGGGGCCGCTATCGTCGATGCACGCCTGCACGCCCGTTTTGGCGCGCGTCGTCAGGCGGATTTCGCGCGTCTTCCAGCCGCGCGCGGACAGGGCGTCGATGGCGTTGTCCATCAGCGCCTTGAACAACGCGCGCAATTCGATGGGGCGTCCCAGGACGCTCGGCAAGACGGCGGCAGGCCGCCAGTCGATGCGTATGCCACAGGCCAGCAGGCGTGGCGTACACACGTTCAGCACGTCGCGCAACACCTCGTTGAGATTGACCGGGGAAATGGCCTCCTGCTGATTTTTCGCCAGCAACTGACGCAGTTCTTCGAGATGCGCGCGGCCTTCCCGCAAGGCCGATTGCAGCGCCTTTGCCATGTCCGGCTCGCGCGTTCGCAGACGTACAATGACGGAGGCCATGACGTTCAATGGCGCTTCCAGGCGGAACAGCATGGCGGAAAGGCTCTCGCGCAGGACGGCGGCATGTTCTTCCTCCGCCACCTGCGCGCCAAGCGCCGCCAGACGCGCGTTTTCCTGCGCGCGATGATACAGGTGCTCCTGCTGCGAGGTCTGAAACATGCGATACGCTCCCGCCAAAAACCGGACGCGCCAGCCTTCGCATATTTTGTGCCATATTCATTTTCCGTTGTTTTTCAATGTGTTAGCGAAAAAATTTGGAGGTTGGCCGTCATTCATGCACCAAGATGGTGAGCGGGAAATCGCCAGTCTGGCGCAACGAGGGGCGCGGACGCAGGTTGACGGCAAGGAAAGTTTCCTCAACACTGCGACGCTTTAGGTTCTTCCCGCGCCCACATGCCGATTCAAGCCGACAGTTATCTCACCCTGCATTATCGCCTCGCCTCGCCGGAGGGCGAGACCTTTGTCTCCACCTTCGATCTTTCGCCCGCCACCCTGCAAATGGGCGGCGGGCAACTGGCGCCGCAACTGGAGGCTCGGCTCATCGGTTTACAGGAAGGCGAGCATCGGGTTTTCGATCTTCTGCCGGAAGAAGCCTTTGGCGCGGTGAATCCGCGTCTCGTCGAACGCATTGCCCGCTCCGCCTTGCCAACGGATGTCGTCTTGCGGGAAAACGCCATCGTGGAATTCTCCACGCCGGAGGGCAAGCCATTTTCTGGTTTCTTGCGCGCGCTTTCCGACACGCGCGCCACCTTCGATTTCAATCATCCGCTGGCGGGCAAACACATCCGCTTTGAAGTGAAGATCATTGCCGTCCTCTGAACCCATGCGCATCCTGCTTGCCAATCCGCGCGGTTTCTGCGCGGGCGTGACCCGCGCCATCGGCATCGTCGAGCGCGCCCTGGAAAAATTCGGCGCGCCCGTCTATGTGCGCCATGAAGTCGTGCACAACCCTTTCGTCTGCGACAGCCTGCGGGCGAAGGGCGCGGTCTTCATCGAGGAAGTGGGGGAAGCGCCGCCCGGCAGCACCCTGATTTTCAGCGCCCACGGCGTTTCCAGGGCGGTGCGCGCGGCGGCGGCGCGACGCGGCCTGAACGTCCTGGACGCCACCTGTCCCTTGGTGACCAAGGTGCATCTCGAGGTCGACAAGATGCGCGCCCAGGGACGCGAAGTGGTGATGATCGGCCACAAGGGGCACCCGGAAGTCGAAGGCACCATGGGACAGAGCGAGACCGGCATGTATCTGGTGGAAAATACGGAAGGCGCGGCAAGTCTTGTCGTCGCCAAACCCGACGCCCTGTCCTTCGTGACCCAGACCACGCTTTCCGTGGAAGAGGCCGGACAGGTCATCGCCACCTTGAAGCGGCGTTTTCCGGATATCCAGGGGCCGCGCAAGGACGACATCTGCTACGCCACCCAGAACCGCCAGGACGCGGTGAAGCTGCTGGCGACGCGCTGCGATCTGGTGCTGGTGGTGGGCAGTCCCAAGAGTTCCAATTCCCGCCGCCTGCGCGAAGTCTCCGCCAGCCTGGGCATTGCCGCGCATCTGGTGAATTCCGCCGGCGAAATCGATCCCGCCTGGATTGCCGGCAAACGCCATATCGGCGTCACCGCGGGCGCTTCCGCGCCGGAAGTCCTGGTTGCGCAAGTCGTCGAACGCCTGCAACAATGGTCCCGCCAACATCGCCGGAAAAGCCAAATCGAGGAAATCCGGGGCGCGGACGAACACCTGTTCTTTCATCTCCCCCGCGCCCTTGCGGAATCCAGCATCCGGGATCAGGAGCCGGGAAGCGTCAAAAAGTAAAAAACCACTTTTTGCCGGTTCAGCCAGCAAAAAAGGGCAAGCGAAGCTCGCCTTTTTTGGGGAAAGGCAAGGAAACCACTACACCACTACACGTCTGCGCGTTCGGGGCGCACTCTTTGCGCCCGCTGGACGTCACGCGGCGGATGATTTCCGGGCGAACGCCGTTCGCCCGGAAACCGTACAGACTGGGAGGGGTTTGCAGCGGCAAAATTGGTTTTTACATGATTTGCCGCCCCAACCCCCCTCGCCCCAAACCCCCCTCAATCCCCCCTTGTGCGCGGCTTTGCCGCATCTGGCTTCGCCGACCAGCCTGTGGCTGTCCTCCGGCCTTCGGCCTCCGCAGGGGGGAGGCGGACAAACAGGCGCTTTCACCCACTTCATCGTAAAACCAACTCCGGTTTGAAACCCCGCCCGGAAGAATCGGCGCGAAGGTTGAGACCCGGCCTGAAGGCCGGGGGATCAATCCGTAGCCATTGGGGAGGGGAGAGAAACCTCTTCCCAATGACGTTGGACCGGCAGCCCTGAAGGGCTGCCGCTAATTTCTTGCTGCCATTTTAGTGTTTCACGCCGATGCCAGGGCGCGTATCGCGCGAATCCTTGCGAAAAACGCGAAGGGACCGCGCGCGCGGATTGTTGCATTCCCCCTGGCTTGCATTGATCGAGAGACGCGCGCCTGGCGGTTTGCTTATATAAAAACAACAGGTTGTATTCGTGCCGGCGTTTTATAAACAAAGCAGCAATAAATCGTTGACGATGGGGAGCGCCAATTGCTAAGTTTCGGGCAGCAACAAGATTCCCCACCGTTTCAATTCTTTTTCCATGCAGATGAAGGAGATATTCATGCAGAAAAAACTGATGGTTCTCGCCGTTGCCGCCGCCGTTTCCGGCGCGGCGCTGGCGCAATCCAATGTGCAGATCTATGGTTCCGTCGATGTGGGCCTTTCGCATCGCGGCGATAACATCGCTGACAACACAGGCGGCAAGAACTCCATAGACTCCGGCATTTCTTCCGGCAACCGCCTGGGCTTCAAGGGCACGGAAGACCTGGGCAACGGCGTGACCGCCTTGTTCGTGCTGGAAAGCGGCTTTGCGGCGGACAACGGCAATCTGGCACAGGGCGGTCGCTTGTTCGGGCGTCAGGCTTACCTGGGACTGACCGGAAATTTTGGCACCTTCATCGCTGGCCGCCTCTACGCGCCGCACTACAGCCTGCTTTCCAGCGTCGACCCCTTCCGGAGCGGCACGGTCGGGCAATACCGCAACGTTTTTGCGTCTGGGCTGAACACGGGCGGCGAAAACCTCTTCGACCCGACCCGCGTGGATAACACCGTTGCCTATGTCACCCCAAGCTGGGGCGGCTTCAACGTGACGGCGGCCTATTCGACCAACGCCATTGGTCAGGAAGCCGCTGGGAATGATCACGACAATACCGTGATCGCCCTGCTGCCGCGTTACACGAATGGTCCGCTGGATGTCGGCTTCTCTTACCATCGCATCAAGGATGATGATAAGGGCGCAGGCGTCTTGGGCACGATCAAACCCAAAATCACCAACTGGGCGGTCGCGGGAACCTATGATTTCAAGGTCGTCAAACTGCACGCCTTCTATGACAAGAACAAATTGACGACGCAAAATCCTGGATGGGATGACATCACCCTGAAATCCTGGCTTCTTGGCGCGACGGTGCCGTTCGGCAAAAACGCGATTCAGTTCTCCTACACGCAATCCAAGCTGGATGATCAAACGTCGAACAGCGCGGGCAAGTCCAAGCAATGGGCGCTGGGCTACACCTACGCGCTCTCCAAACGCACCAACTTCTATGCCGCCTATTCGGACATCAACAATGACAACGAAAAGGGCAACAAGGCCAACAAGGTTCGGCGCACTGCCTCCGCGGGCGACTCTTCCAACGGTGGCGACGGCTACCAGAACGGCTTCAACATCGGCCTGAAACACACCTTCTGATCTCGCGTCCAAACAGGCAAAAACGGAGACTTCGGTCTCCGTTTTTTTTGCTGGCGGGCGCGCGCGACATTCCATCCGCTCCGGAAAATGACAACGCGTTGGTTTTCGTTGCCTTTCCCCCCAAAAAGGCCAGGCCTCGCCTGGCCTTTTTGGCTGACTGAACTGGCGCAAAGCAGGTTTTACTTTGCGCCATATGCCATCGTCAGGCCATCGTCAGGTTCCGGTCGCCATACACGTCGTCGATGCGCCCCACGGCAGGCCAGAACTTGTTTTCCTTTATCCAGGGCAGGGGAAAGGCGGCGACTTCCCGGCTGTAGGGGCGCGGCCAATCGGCGGCGGCGAGCGTTTCCTGGGTGTGCGGGGCGTTTTTCAAGGGGTTGTCGTCCTGGGGCCATGCGCCGTTTTCGATCTGGCGGATTTCACTGCGGATGGCGATCATGGCCGCGATGAAGCGATCCAGTTCGTCCTTGTTTTCGGATTCCGTCGGCTCCACCATCAGCGCGCCGGGGACGGGAAAACTCACGGTGGGCGCGTGAAAGCCGTAATCCATCAGGCGCTTGGCGATGTCGATTTCCGTAACGCCCGCCGCGGCCTTGACCGGACGGATATCCAGGATGCACTCGTGCGCCACGCGCCCGTTCTTGCCGGCGTGCAGCACCGGATAATGCGCGTCCAGGCGGCGGGCGAGGTAGTTGGCGTTGAGGATGGCGATTTGGGCGGCCTGTTTCAGTCCCTTGCCGCCCATCATGGCGATGTACATCCAGGAAATCGGCAGGATGGAGGCGGAGCCGAAAGGCGCGGCGGCGACCGCGCCCTGCGGCTTGCCGGGTTGCGCGGTGTGCGCCAATACGTGTCCGGGCATGAAGGGGACGAGATGCGCCTTCAGGCCAATCGGCCCCGCGCCCGGCCCGCCGCCGCCGTGCGGGATGGCGAAGGTTTTGTGCAGGTTCATGTGCGACACGTCCGCGCCGATGAAGCCGGGGGCGGTCAGCCCCACCTGGGCGTTCAGGTTGGCGCCGTCCATGTAGACCTGTCCGCCGCGCGCGTGGATGAGGTCGCAGATTTCCCGCGGATTCTCCTCGAACAGGCCGTGCGTGGAAGGATAGGTGAGCATCAGCGCCGCCAGCGCGGCGGCATGGGTTTCGGCCTTGGCGGCGAGGTCGGCCATGTCTACGTTGCCCGCCGCGTCGCAGGCGACTTCCACCACCGTCATGCCCGCCATCCGCGCGGAAGCCGGATTGGTGCCGTGCGCCGATTGGGGAATCAGGCAGACGTTGCGCCCCGCCTCGCCGCGGCTGGCGTGGTAGCGGCGAATCGCCGCCAGACCGGCATATTCGCCCTGCGCGCCGGAATTGGGCTGCATGCAGATGGCGTCAAAGCCGGTGATGGCCTTCAGCCATCCGGCAAGCTGGGCGATCATTTCCCGATACCCCTGGGTTTGCTCGCCGGGCGCGAAGGGATGGATGTCGGCGAATTCCGGCCATGAAATCGGCAGCATGGCGCTGGCGGCGTTCAGCTTCATGGTGCAGGAACCCAGCGGAATCATGGCGTAATCAAGCGCCAGATCGCGGCTTTGCAGCTTTTTCAGGTAGCGCGTCATGGCGTGTTCGGTGTGATGCCGGTTGAACACGGGATGCGTCAGGATGGCGTCCCGGCGCAGCAGGTTTTCCGGCAGCGGCTCTTGCGCGGCGGCGCGGGCGTCCAGCGCGGCAATGTCCGGCGTCTTGCCGGTGAGGAGGGACAGGAGCGCCGCGACATCTTCCGGCGAGGTTCTTTCATTGACGGCAATGCCGATTTGCGCATCCCGCAGGCGCAGGTTGTAGCCCGCCGCTTGCGCGGCCCGGCAAAGGTCGCTTGCCCGCTCGCCCGCGTCAAAGCGCACGACATCGAAATACGCCGCGTTCAACTGACGAATGCCCGCTTCTTGCAGGCCCGCGTCGAGAATCGAGGCAAGACGGTGAATGCGCCGCGCAATGCGCCCTATGCCCTCTGGCCCGTGATAGACGGCATAAAATCCCGCCATGATGGCCAGGAGCGCCTGCGCGGTACAGATGTTGGAATTGGCCTTCTCGCGCCGGATGTGTTGTTCGCGGGTTTGCAGCGCCATGCGCAACGCGGGTTTGCCGCGGGCGTCGCGCGAAACGCCGATGATGCGTCCCGGCATGGAACGGGCATACGCGGCGCGGGCGGCGAAAAAGGCGGCGTGCGGGCCGCCGAAGCCGCAGGGAACGCCAAAACGCTGACTGGAACCCAGGGCGATGTCCGCGCCCATTTCGCCCGGCGATTTCAGCAAGGCCAGCGCCAGCAGGTCGGCGGCGACGATGGCGATCGCGCCTGTCTCCTTCAGGGCGGCGACGGATTCGCTCAGATCCCGGACTTCCCCTTTTTCGTCCGGGTATTGCAGCAAGGCCCCGAATACCTCATGCCGCGGCGCTTCTTCCGCCTTGCCGAACACCAGTTCAAAGCCAAAACCAGCGGCGCGGGTTTGCAGCACATCCGCCGTTTGCGGGAAGGCGGCGCTATCGACAAAGAAGCGGTTGGATTTCGGCTTGCCCAGCCGCCGCGCCATGCTCATGGCTTCGGCGGCGGCGGTTGCCTCATCGAGCAGGGAAGCGTTCGCCAGTTCCAATCCGGTCAAGTCCATGACCATCCGCTGGAAATTGAGCAGGGCTTCCAGCCGTCCTTGCGCGATTTCCGCCTGATAGGGCGTGTAGGCGGTATACCAGCCGGGATTTTCCAGCACATTGCGCAAGATGACATTGGGCAGCAGTGTGTCATGATAACCTAGGCCAATCAGGTTTTTCTTCAGTACGTTTTTTTGCGCGATGCGCTTCAAGTCGCTCAACGCCTGATGCTCGGCGCGCGGCGGCGGCAAATCCAGGTCGGCGGGCAGGCGAATGGCGCCGGGCAGGGTCTGCGCCGTCAGTTCGTCCAGACTGCCCGCGCCAACGGCGGCCAGCATTTCCATTTGTTCGGCGGGGCCGGGGCCAAGGTGGCGCGCGATGAAATCATCCTGTCGCAACAGGCCGGCAAGGGAGGGAGAGGCAGTCATGGTCGAAAATCAATGGAAAGGAAGAGGCAAACCCAATGTAAAACCAACCCGGCAAAAAGCGGGTTTTTACTTTTTGACGCTTTCCCTTATTCCGCGTCGATGGCGGACTTGTAGGCGGCGGCATCCAGCAATTTGTCCACATCGGCGGCATTGGCGGGTTGGAGCCGGAACAGCCAGGCGGCATAGGCGTCCTGATTGACGCGCTCCGGCGCGGATGTCACGTCCTCATTGACGGCAATCACGCTTCCCGCCACGGGCGCGTAGGCGTCCGCGGCGGCCTTGACGGATTCCAGCACCACGCAGGCTTCTTCCGCCGCCAGCGTCCTGCCGACTTCCGGCAACTCCACGAAAACCAGATCGCCCAGCAGTTCCTGCGCGTGGTCGGTAATGCCCACGGTGAGCGCGCCATCGGCCTCGATACGCGCCCATTCGTGCGTGCGCGTGTATTTCAGTTCGTTCGGTATGATCATCTGCAATCGTCCAGAAGGTCTGACCAAGGGAAATCCACGGTTCGCAATCGGGGAAAAAAGCCCGCGCGCGAACCCATGAACGCAACGAAACATCCTCCCTTGGCATACGATGTTTTGTCGCGTTTTAGTGTACGTCAAAAAGTGAAACCCCACGCAAAATCAGCGCGGCCTTGGGGTTGCGTTGCCTTTACGCCAAAAAAGGGCGGGCTTCGCTTGCCCTTTTTTGCCAACTGAACCGGCCAAGGCCGAAGGCCGCAGGACAGCCGAAGACGGGTCTGACGAAGCCAGATGCGGCTTTGCCGCACAAAAAGCAGTTTTACTTTTTGACGCCTCCTCGAACAAACGGCGGCTTGACGACTTCCACTGGCAGCCATTTTCCGCGAATTTCCACTTCCGCCCGCTCGCCCGCGGTCACGCCCAGAGGCAGGCGCGCCAGCGCGATGGCGACTTCCAGCGTCGGCGAAAAGCTGCCGCTGGTAATTTCTCCCTCGCCTTGCGCGGTGCGGACTTTTTGATGCGCGCGCAGCACGCCCTTTTCCAGCAGTTTCAGGCCAAGAAAAGCGTGGCTCTGCCCCTGGGCAAGCAAGGCGCTCCTGCCGACAAAGTCCCGGCCGGAAGCCAGATCGGCGCACCAGGCCAGTCCCGCGTCCAGCGGCGAAACCTGTTCATCCATGTCCTGGCCATAAAGATTCATGCCCGCTTCCAGGCGCAAGGTATCACGCGCGCCCAGCCCGCAGGGCTTTACACCCGTCTCCAGCAGGGCATTCCACAGCTTTTCCGTTTGCGCGGCGGATAGCGTAATCTCAAGGCCGTCCTCGCCGGTATAGCCGGTAGTGGCGACGAACAGTTCGCCGTATGCGGACGACAAAATCCGCGCGCCAAAAAAAGGCGGCAGATTTTCCGTGACGCTTTTGATTTCCGGCAGCGACGTCCAGACTTTCGCGCGGGCGTTCGGCCCCTGCACGGCAATCATTCCCGCTTCCCGCGCGCCCTTCAGGGGCGCCAGGGTCACATCCAGCCGCCAATCCCGCAATCGCGCCGACATCCATTGCAAGTCCTTGTCCGTCGTGCCCGCGTTGATGACGATGCGGTAACTGGCATCATCGAGACAATAAACTATCAGGTCATCCACCACGCCGCCGGATTCGTTCAGCATGGCGCTGTACAGCGCCTTTCCCGGCAACTTGAGCTTATCGACATTATTGGCAAGCAGACGTCGCAAGAAGGTCCTGGCGTCAGAGCCGGTCGCGTCCACAGCGCACATGTGGGAGACGTCGAACATGCCGGCGTCGCGGCGGACGGCATGGTGTTCCCCGATTTGGGAGCCGTAATGGAGCGGCATGTCCCAGCCGCCGAAATCCACCATGCGGGCATGGAGCGCGCGATGCGCGGCATTTAGAACCGTAGTTTTGAGCATCATCAATCCCTGAAAGACGAAAGGCGCGAAGGCATGCGGAAAACGCATTCGCTTCACCCCCCTGTCCTCGATACCTGAGAGATTGCGGCCATTCCTGAACTTGGAATAACCGTTTGCCCCATCGGTGAGCGTCCGAAAACCGGTCGCCTGCTCTCCAGAGTCGCGGCAACTCCGCGCGCGGAGCTGCCGACCCCATGGTCCTTTTGCCTGAGCGTTTGCGGGTGCGTTGCGCCTTCGGCGGCAGGCTCTGCTTTCACCTGCGCTCTCCCATGCGGCAGGGAAACTATAGCAGTTTGGCGGCTGAATGTCAGGCTCGGAAGGCCAAAAAGAGGAAGCGGCCAACCGGACGCTTCCCTTCCTTGTGACGACGGGGAGGACAACAACGGCAGGGAATTTTATTGACAGGTCTGGAAACAGGGCAATCGCACTTGTACTGCTCTATGAACAGGAATGGGACACCGCATCACAAAACAATAAAACAGAGATGAAAACCAATTCCGGCGAACTGTTATCTCCACGAACCACGCAGCCTATATTTCCACATTTTATGCGCTATGGTTTTTGTATTGGCTTGAAAATGGGGTTGCCTGGAAGAATCCGATCAACCTTTCGGGCGTTTTCAGAAAGAATTTGGCCAGAGAGTGATCTGGCGTTTCGATCCGATGGTTCTTGGCTAGGAAAAACGCGCGCCCCGTGTAAAACCGGGGCGCGCGGAGCGGCGGTCAGAGTCGGCGCTGGGGTTCGCTGACGCCTTCTTTTTTTCACCCGTGGATCGCCCACGGCACGCGCCAAGGCCAAGATGGTTTCATCCTCGGTCGTGAGGGCGTGTTCCTTGCCGTTGGGTTTCTCCCCGAGTTTCTTGCCTTGCCCCGTCTGGCGTCCTTCCCGGTCTTTGCGGTCTTCCGCATATAGCTTCCGGTAGGCGTCGATCTGCTCGCTGGTTACAGTGGTCAGGGGGTGGATGGCGCATGAGCGTCACGATTTTTCTCCTTTAAGTTGAGAATTTCAGGCCAGAAACACCCCTTTCCCGCCGGGAAGAAGGGTTGTCACAACGGCCAGAATCGTTCAGTACGTTGTTCGCATGGTGAGCTTTTGCGTCAAAAAGAAGAAAGGGTGGCAATGATAATGGTGATTACCTCCGAGGTAAACATTGACAAGCTTGCTGAGTAACTGCATCCGGGAATTCCGGATGCAAGCGTAACGCATCCTTGTTTCGAAGAGCGCCGCAATCTGCTATCTTCCTCCCCTTTTTCGCGCCTCGACGCATTCATCCGTTGAATCGAGAAAGAACCGCATCCCCTGCAAAACAACGATGTCAGAACCGTATCTTTCCACCCTGCTGCGCCGCGAATGGCAACACCTCGTCACCATCACGCCCAGCGAACGCCCTTGCAAATGCCGGTTGCCGCCGCCTTGTCGGTGGGCTTGCCGCTTTTTGTCGGGGCGTATTTCGGGCACGTGGATTACGGCCAGGTTTCTTCCTTGGACGGACTGATCTTCCTCTACACGCCGGAGACGCCGCTGCACCATCGCATGATCTCGCTTATTGCCAGCGCCTTTGCGATGACATCATGTTACGTGCTGGGCGTGATCAGCCATTTCTTGCCGGTCACGGTCATTTTTCCCTTATCTTCATCGCCATCGTGGCAACGATGCTTTGCCGGTTTTACCGGCTGGCCTCGCCGGGCAGCGTCTTCTTCATCATGGCGGCGGCCATCGGGGCGTACTCCCCCAGCGAAATCCTGGAAATTCCCCTGAAAGTCGGCCTGATGACCCTGAGCTGCCTGCTGGTGTGCATGATCGCCTTCACCTACAGCCTCGTCATGCTGCGCCGCCGCCCCGCCAAACCTATCGAACCGCTGCCGCCGCCCACGTTCGACTTCGTGGTGTTCGATCCGATCATCAGCGGCTGTTGCGTCGGCATCGCCCTTTTCTCCGCCTGCCTTTTTCAGTTTGAAAAAGCGTATTGGGCGGTCAGTTGCCTCGTCATCATCTAGGGCACTGCTTGCGCGCCATCTGGGTCAAACAACTTCACCGCCTGCTCGGCACGGGCATCGGCATTTTGGCGGCATGGGGTTTGCTGTCGCTCCCGTTTAACAATTGGAGCATCTTCTTCACCATGATGGTACTGTCGCTTATCGTCGAAACCACCGTGGTGCGTCATATTACGGTTTCGCGGCGATTTTCGTCACGCCGACGCCGCCACGCTTGACCCCAACGCCGTCTCTCCGCTGATCGAGGCGCGCTTTTTCGATACTGTCGTGGGCTGTCTCATCGGGTTTGCGGGAAGTCTTTGTCTGCACAACCCACGCTCCCGGGCGACGGTCAGCGGGTGGATACGGAAGATTCCGCTGAAGAAGCAAAAGAGGTTGATGGCATCGAATCCCAATGCCCCATGATTTCCAATGGCTCCGCTACACACGATGGATATATGCCATGCTCTCCTTGAAACCCTCAAGTCTGCTTTCTTCTTTTCATGACGATACAAGATTGTAGGTTCTTCATGTTTTTCCGCCTCTGTTTGCGCTTATATAAAATGCCAATGTATTCGTCGATTCTGGATAACGCTCCGAATTGGCGTTCCTCTGCGCCTGTCTTTTGCCGGAATCCCTGTTATCATCCGAAGCGTTCAATCTGTCTTGCGTTCCCATGGATCCATTCCCTCCGCTGTCCCAATCTCTTTTCGTTCTTGCGGGCGTCAAGCGCACCTTCCTGCTCGGGCAAACCCGCATTCACGCGTTACGCGGCATCGATCTCGAAATCATGCCGGGGGAATTCCTTGCCGTCTGGGGTCCTTCCGGCAGCGGCAAGTCGACGCTGATGAACATGCTCGGCCTGATCGATGCGCCCGACGCGGGCAGGATCGTGTTCGACGGCGAGGATGCCGCGGCGCTTTCCGATGACGCGAAATCCGACCGGCGCAGCCGCAAGATCGGCTTCGTCTTCCAGAACTTCAATCTCGTGCCGGTGCTGAGCGCGCTGGAGAACGTGATGCTGCCCTTGCAGTTGCAGGGGAGGGCAAAAGACGAAGCCGCCGCGCGCGCGCTGGAATGGCTGGACAAGGTTGGCATCGCCGGCCTGCGCGATTTCCGTCCCGACCATCTGAGCGGCGGACAGCGGCAACGGGTGGCGATTGCCCGCGCCCTGGTCGCCCATCCCCGCCTGGTAATTGCCGACGAGCCTACCGCGAATCTTGATTCGCAGACTGGTCACGAGGTCATCGACCTGATGGAAAAACTCAACAAGGAGACAGGCGTGACCTGCGTGTTCACCACTCACGACCCGCGCCTGCTTGGACGCGTGCCGCGCCAGTTGCGCCTGATCGATGGACAGATTGCCGTCGGCAATTATCCGTCCGCATAGGGACAACGAAACCCTGGCGCATGTTTCACGCGAAATGGACCCCAGCAAGAAATTAGCGGCAGCCCTTCAGGGCTGCCGGTCTGACGTCATTGGGAAGGGGTTTCTCTCCCTTCCCAATGGCTACGGATTGATCCCCCGGCCTTCAGGCCGGGGTTTCGACCTTCGCGCCGCCCTGTAGGGCGGGGTTTCAAACCGGAGTTAGTTTTACGATGAACAGGCTCTAAGACATTGCACCAAGGATTCCCGATGAACGGTATTTTCCATATGGCATGGCGCAATCTGTGGCGCAATCGCCGTCGCAGTCTGGCCAGCATTGCCAGCATCGCTTTCGGGCTGGCCGCCGTTTCCACCTTTTCCGGCTACATGCGGGCGGTCAATAATGGTCTGGGCAACATCGCGGTACATTCCGATCTCACCGGGCACCTGACGATCTACAAGAAGGGCTGGCAGACCGAGGGCAAGCTGCGTCCGGCGCGTTACCTGCTCACCGGGCAGGAAATCGCCCGCATCCGCGCTATTGTCGCCGACGCCGCGCCGGAAGCCCGGATTGCCGCGCGCTTGAGCGTGATGGGGTTGGCTTCCAACGGACATCAGAGCACCATCTTCATTGCCGGAGGCGTCTCGCCGGGAGACATGCGCATGTTGCGCGGACCATTTGGCGGACTGGAGGGCATCCTGCGCGACGACAACCCGCAGGGCGTTACCATCGCTTCCGGGCTTGCCGCGATCCTGGGGCTGAAGACCGGCGACGCCGCCTCCATCCTGGTCAGCACCGTGCATGGACAGGCGAACGCGGCCGACATCGACATCGACGCCATCGTGAATACCGGCAATTTCGCCACCAACGACAAATGGATGGTGATGCCGCTCGAACTCGCGCGCGAACAGATGGATGCCGAGGGACGCGCCGAAGCATTGACCCTGCTCCTGCCCGCGCGCGCGAAAACGCGGACACTCTCCGGCAAGGAGGCTGAGACGGCGATGTACGATCTTTCCCCTCCGGACGACGCCGTCATGGATGCCCTGCGTCATCGCCTGGAGGCCGCGTTTTCCGAGGCGGGGCTGCAAATGGACATGCTCACCTGGCAGGAAATGTCGCCGTTCTACACCCAGGTGCGCAGCATGTGGAACATGATGTTCGGTCTGTTCCTCGGCGTGGTGCTGGCCATCGTCGTCCTTTCGATTGCCAACGCCATGGGAATGACCGTGGTCGAGCGCACCCGGGAAATCGGCGCTCTGCGCGCGATGGGCATGCGTCGCGGCGGCGTGGTGCGGTTGTTCGTCAGCGAAGCCGTATTGCTCGTCTGCATCGGCGTCGCCGCGGGCTTCGTCCTGACGCTCCTGACCCGCGCGGGCGTCAATGCCCTCGATATTCGTTATACTCCGCCAAGCCTTTCCGAGGATGTCCAGCTCTACGTCGGCTTCGATCCGTTGCGTACCGCGCTGGCGGCGCTGGCGCTCTCCGCGCTGGCGACGTTCGCCGCCTTCGTGCCCGCGCGGCGCGCGGCGAAGAATCCCATCATCGTTTCCCTGGGGCATGTATGAAAAACCTCATCACCCGCATCTTCCTCCTTGCCGCCATGCTGGCGGTTTTCATGCCGGAGACAACACGGGCGGCGGATGTCGCCGCGCTGGTGGAAAACGCCGACCAGGCGCGCGGCGGCGGCTTTCCCGGTCTCATCTGGGATGTCCACGCCGTGAGCGTGGGCGCGCCGGGCGATGACCCCATCCCGGACTATCGTCTCCGGGTGAAGGCCACCATGATGGCCAGCCTGGCGGAGATACTCGAACCCGCCAACAACAAGGGGGGCAAGATGTTGCAAATCGACCGCAACATGTGGATGACCAAGCCCAACCTGAAAAAACCGGTGGCGATTTCACCCCGCATGCGCCTCACCGGGCAGGCTGCAATCGGCGACATTGCCGCCACCAACTACACCCAGGACTACACTGCCCGGCTCGTGCGCGAGGAAGCCTGCGGCGACGAGGCATGCCATGTCCTGGAACTGACGGCGAATACCAAACGCTCGACCTATGATCGCGTCACCTACTGGATATCCAAATCGCGCGGTCTTGCGGTACAGGCGGAATTCCTCACCCCTTCGGGCAAGCTTTTGAAATCGGCGCGCTTTGAATACGATAACAGCATTACCATCAAGGGCAAGAAAATCGCCTTCATGAGCCGGATGATCATCACCGACGCCTTGAGCGACGCCCACACGACACTGACCTACAGCAACATCCGCGTCCAGGAGATTGCCGCTGCCGAATTCGACGTGGCAAACCTGCAATGAGATCCGGCGTTGCGCTTGCCGCGCTGACGCTCTCCGCCCTGTTCCTGGCGGCGAAAGCGCATGGCGCGGATGGCGGCAACGACGGCGCTCCGCTGCGCGCCGCGTTCGAAGCCTGGGGCTACGCCAGCACGCTCGAGCGCGTCCCGCGCAGCCTCCTCAATCCCGACAATCGTGTCGCGGCGCTGCCCGATCGGCGTCTTAGCGCCGATTTGCGGCTGGAACTGCGCAAGGATCTGGGCGATTTCGAGGCATTCATCGCCCCCCGTCTGTTTACGGAAGCCGCCCGTCGCGAAGACGGCGGCGATCTCTCCACCCAGGGCAGTCTGCGCCTTTCCCAAGGTTTTATGCGCCGCAAGTCAGGCAGCGACACCTTGCTCATTGGCCGCGAGCGCCTGACCTGGGGACCGGCCAGCTTTCGCTCGCCAAGCAATCCCTATTACTTCGATCCCGGCCGCACCGATCCGCTGACGCTTGTTCCCGGCATCGACCTCGTGCGCTACACCCACGGCGCCGGCCGCAATCGCCTTACCGCCGGTTATGTCGCTTCCACGCGCGCCACCGACACGGCGGGGCCGGATCGGCAATCGGTCTTCTTCAAGTTCGACCGCCAGGGAGCGGATCATCTGTTTTCCGTCATCCTGACGCAGCCCATCGAAAAGGGGGAGAGGGAAGATACCGCGCTTTTTGCCGGCGCGTTCGCGCAATACACTCTGGATGACGCATGGCTGCTCTACGGCGAAGCCGGCAGCCGCCGTCCGGCCTACCGCCTGCGCCCTGGCGCCAATGGCTTCGGCATCGACGCGCCCGGCAAACGGCGGACAGACTGGCTCGTCGGCGTGAATTACACCCAGGAAAGCGGGCGTGTGCTCTTTGCCGAATACCTGCGCCATGAAGATGGCTTTTCCGCCCCGGAACGCCGCGCCTATTTCCATGCCGCCACAAAAGCTGGCCAGCTCGCGGCAAGCGATCCGGCCAGCGCCCGCAAACTGCTCGGAGCGCTGTTCACCCGCCCGCCGCGCCTTCTCGGACGGAATTACCTCTGGCTTGGCTGGCAAAGCAACCCGCAGGAATCCGACCTCATCTGGCGCGCCGAACTGACCTTGAACGCCGACGACGGCAGCGGATCGACGTTCCTCTACAGCGAAAAATCTCTGACCCCGAAGGTATCGGGTTTTTTCGCGCTCACAAAGAATTTCGGCGGCCGAAGAACGGAATACGGTTCGCTCATCGATACGCAACTCTCCATCGGTTTCAAATGGTTCGCGTTTTGAAACCGGCAAAAGGTAAAAACCCGCTTTTTGCCGTTTCAGTCAGCAAAAAAGGACAGGCAAAGCCCGCCCTTTTTTGGTGTAATTCCAATTCTACTTCAATAAATCTATGATATTTTCCATTTGACAAAGTGGATGCCTAGCGATGTCACGTCCATTCAAAGGGGAAGAAGCGGTAGCGGAAGCACTGGAGGTTTT
>JAITRP010000065.1 GCA_031288305.1 Zoogloeaceae bacterium | reverse complement strand
CGCGCAGAGCGGGATCGCCTTGCCGACCGCGGCAGAACATCCGCCACAGCAGCGCCAGCCACGCGCCAATGAAAATCGCGCCGCCCACGTCAAGCAACAATCCGCTCATTGTTTGCCTCTTGCGCGCATAGGGAGGATTACCAGATGCTGAAAACAGTTTGCAGGTAATGAAACAACGGCCGGTAAATGAAATGGGATTGCCCGGTCAGGCTCAGGAAAAATTCGATTGCGATGCTCGCCAAACAAAGCAGGTAAATTGTTTTCAGAATAAAACGCCGATGCGCATTGTTATCGAAATTCGCTTCATAGGTAAAATAGGCGCATACCAGCGCGGCCAAAGTGAACATCCACATGAAGTCGAGCGCGTAGCGTACGCTGACTCCAGCATACAGCGCAAGCACCAGGATTTGCAGCAAGCCCACGCCCAGGAGCGTCATCAACAGATGTCGCAAAACGCTGTTGTTTCCACGAATGGCGCAATAGCCGCGCCGGATGTTGAGCAGGCACCACAAGACAGGAAAATTGACCATGCCGAACACAGCCGTATTGTGCATGTAGAACGGAAGGCCAAGATCGTAGCCATACTCGTGCGGGGGCATATAGTCGATGTTCAGCGAAACAAACGGGAAATGCGCCGAAAAATCGAGCGGATTGAAAAAATAGGCATGAAAGGCTGTCAGTACCTTCAGTAATTTCCCCATCGGATCGATAAGCGACAGCGCGCCGATATTGGCCATCGTCAATTGATAATCCGCGCCAAAATCCACAACCGATCCAAAGCGCGCCGCATTATACCACATCAAGGGCAGCGCAACGGCGGCATAGGGAATGAAGACGCACAGCGCAACCTTCCCCAAACCTTTCATCTTCTCCGTTCTCCCGTCCGGCAAAACCTTGATTATGCGCCAGAGGAAAACCGGAACCAATAGAGACAGAAATACCGCCGTAGGCCGGCATCCCACAGCAAGGGCAAGGGCAAGCGCACCCCAAAAAATCTTCCCATAAGATATACTCGAATCACGGCATGACTTGAGCAGCAATAAAAATCCAAGCGTCGAAAACATCATGGTTGCGGCAACGACGACCTCATAGGTCAGGGCGCGACGGCACAACAATGCCACGCCCGCGCACAGAACAAGCGTCAATGCGCCCAATAGATAAAGAAAGAAAGGCATTCGTCGCATGAACCGCTGAACAATTTCCCGCCAGAGCAAGGCCAGCAGAACACAGGAGAGCGCGGAAAAAACAAATACGCCCATGAATGTCGGCAAATGTTGTCCCGTCATCCACTTGAACGGCAAGAACATGAGCAATACCGGCACGACGCCAAAGTAACAGTAATATTTCCCGTCGTAATAGGCGGCGTCCCAGGCATAGAAAGTATCACGCTGCATTCTTTCCGCCGGATCATATGGCCTCGAATTGTTCAATAATTCCGGCGTTGCTTCCTTGTCCAGCGAGAGACGTCCCTCCAGGAAGGCATCCGTCAGGGAATGGTAGATCTTGTGATCCAGCCTTTCTTCGTTCTCCTGATGAAAAAGATGGGTGGTATATGCCGTGAATAGACAAAACAGAATGACGAAAAACACCATGCCCCAATAGACTATTCCCTGTTTTCTACCGTGTTCCTCCAATGGCGTATCAAACAAGAAAGCACTCAGGGCAGGCCGGGTGCTCCTGTGCAACGCAAGGCCGAACAATCCCAACAGAAGACTGAGCAACACCATGCGCAAGGACAAGATCTTCATGGGAATTACTGGGTTTACGGTAATGGATTGAATGCGGATGTCTTCTTCGCTCATGAAATAAAGTTCGGAAACCGGACCATGCGTCACCATGGGAATATAGCCGCTATGCGGTGAAAATTTGAAAATCTTCACATCCCGCACCCGCGTGGATTCCTCGTCCTTGTAGACAATCCGCAAGGCATGTTCATCCGCATTTTCAAACAAAACCTCGATATGCAGCGCGGTAATATCA
Organism: Zoogloeaceae bacterium; assembly: GCA_031288305.1. Lineage (GTDB taxonomy): Bacteria > Pseudomonadota > Gammaproteobacteria > Burkholderiales > Rhodocyclaceae > Azovibrio. Next base: position 21,386 of record JAITRP010000065.1, on the reverse strand, counting down.
CGATTCAGGTTGAGTAATTCAGCCTTCAATCTATTCGCTCTCTCCGCCTCCGTCGCCTCCTTCACGATGAAGGTCGTGGATTCGCCCGCCCATAATCTCAGATAATGCGGATAATTGAACCAGGTGATTTCCGCCACAAAGGCTATCAGCATGCTGGATAAAAATATATAGGCGCCGGTGACGCGCGGACTCATTTCCCGTCCGGTTGCGCGCCTGGTTCGGAGAAAAACGAGCTTGCCCAGGCAGTAAAGCGCAAACATGGCAGCCATGCCATAAATGAACGCCACTCCCGTTCCCATGACGGCAAGGAAAGACGCTATCATTTCCTTTCTCCTTCGTGATATTCCTTTTCCGTATTCACCTCCCAAAGCGAAGTCTTGTCCAGTTTTCCAGATTGCAGGATGGCGACCGCTTCCAGCGCGCTCAACATGGAGTGGTCCATATTGTTGTATTTATGCTGTCCATTGCGCCCGATACAAAACAGGTTCTGGAAACCATCGAGCCAGCCGCGTACTTTTTCGATTTCTTCGTACGCGCCAAAATAGGCGGGATAGGCTTTCTTGATCTTGACCTGATTGGCGTCGAGCACGTCGTCTTTTTCGATTATCCTTATTTTTGCCAGTTCCTCAATGGCAAAGGCGATGAAATCCTTTTCCGGCATGTTCCATAGCGTATCGCCCTCATTGCAGAAATACTCCAGGCCAATCCATATCCTCTCCCTGTCCTGGATCATGTAGGGCGACCAGTTGTTGAAGATTTGCAGACGTCCCAGTTTCACTTCGCGCTCCTGAATATAAATCCAGCAATCCGGCACAATATCGTTGATGGCGCGTATCCTGGTTTTATTCCGGATGCTGAGTTTCTTGACCAACAGACCCACGGTAATGAAATCACGGTAGGGCAGATCAAGCGCAATGCGTCGCGTTTCTCCCGGAACGGATTTTTCGTCCATCGCCGCCACCAGATCCTTGATGGGCATGCTGGAAAGCAGGTAATCCACGGGCAGGGTTTCCGTTCCTGCCTCATGGGCGATCCGTACCTGCGTGATAAAGCCGTCCTTGCTTTGTATGCCGACCACTTCTGCGCGCATGCGCACGGTTCCGCCCATCTCCTGCACACGCTTTGCCATGATCGACCAAAGCTGCCCGGGACCGAGCTTCGGGTAGAAAAAACGGTCAATCAGGGAAGTTTGGCGGGTTTTGTGCCGCGGATTGACGGCCTTGAGGAAAGCTTCCTTGAGGATGCCGACAATCGAAAGCTCCTTGACCCGCTGCGCCCCCCATGAAGCGGATAGCTTTGCCGGATGAATACCCCAGACTTTTTCGGTGTAATCCTCGAAAAACATGCGATAAAGCTGCTTTCCGAACCGGTTGATATAAAAATCTTCCAGCGAATGCTCCGGCCGTTTCTTCAACATGGAAGCTACATAGCTGCAACCGGACTTCAGCGTGTTCAAGAAACCCATATTGATCAGGGTTGCGGGCTTCAGGGCAATGGGATAGTCAAAGAATTTCTTGCGGTAGAAAATCCTGGAAACCCGGTTGCGAATGAGCATTACGCGATCCGTTGCTTCCGGATCGGGGCCATGAGGAGCGAATTCCTTCTTTACCCCCAGAACGCGATCATCCCAAGCGGGCGCTCCCTGCACGGGCATGAGTTCCCGCCACAATTCATTGACCTGCCTGTTCTTCGAGAAGAAGCGATGTCCGCCAATATCGATGCGGTTGCCATGATATTCGATGGTGGCGGAAATGCCGCCGACGCGATCTGTCGCCTCGAGAACCGTAACGCGCATATCCGGCATGGTCTTGAGGAGTTGCCATGCCGCCGTCAGCCCCGCAGGACCCGCGCCGATGATCACGGCGTGTCGATGTCTGTTTTCCATTCCGCGCCTTTGAAGATCAGGATTTTCCGGGCAAGATAATTCCATAACAAGACCACGCCCGCCGTGAAGATTTTTATGGCGAGATACCAATCCGGGCCGATGAGATGATGAATGCCGATATACATCAGAAGCTCCGTGAGACCCAGCCCGATGACGCCGATAATGGCAAACAGGATAAAGGAACGCGTCTTGTGTTGTTTTGCTTTTGCGTCGATTTTCTGAAACACGAAGATACAGGAAAAAATATAGTTGCAAATCAGGCCGGCAATGAAGCCGGAAGCGGTTGCCAGCAGGATGCCTGTATTGATCGCCAGATCGGAAAAGATGTACCGCAAGGTCAGTTCCAGCACGCTGACATCGACAAGGAACGCGCCGCCGCCCACCAGAGCATAACGGGAAAACTCAAGCAGCAATGGCCAGTAAGGCAACAGCGCGCGCGGCGCCATCCTGCGCGCGCCCCGCGCATTTTCCGAACGAAGCGGCAAACGGGGTTCTGCCGCATAAACCCCAGATTCGCCGCTGTTATTTTGCAACATGTTGATTTTCGAGAATAATCAGGAGCGGCGCATGCCCATTGCGCCGGGATGGACGTAAGTGTAAAGGATTTTGTTTTTGCCGTGTAAATTATCTGACATCCCAAGGACAAAATACAAAAGACAGCGTAAAGTGACAACCGCCGATTCTTGCCGCCGTCCATGGCCTTGTCTTTTTTCATGCCGCAATCTTCCTTTCATCGTTTTTTTGCGCTGCCGACGCATCTGGTTCGGGTTTTTCGCCAGGAACACCTGGCGCAGATGGCGGCGGCGCTGTCTTTTTCCACCCTGTTGACGCTGGTGCCCCTGGCGACGCTGGTGCTGGTGATGGCGACCACCTTGCCGGGATTCGGCGCGCTGGCGCGCCAACTTGACGCCTTCATCATGCATACCCTGATGCCGGGGCATTCCGGCGGCACGGTAGCCCGGTATGTCTACAGCATGGCGAGCAACGCGCGTTTGCTGGCTTGGCCCTGGGTGTTGTGGCTGGCCGGAATGGTCTTTTTCCTTTTGCATACGCTGGAAGGCGCGTTGAACCAGATTTGGGGCGTCCGCGAAGGCCGTTCCTGGCCCAGACGCTTGCCGCTTTATCTTATTGGCATGGTGGGCGCGCCACTTTTCATGGGAATGCTGACCAGTCTGGGCAATTTCTTGCTCAAACTGGCACTGGGCTGGAACAGCGAACTTGCCGCGTATCAGGCGCAACTCATGAACTGGCTGAATTTCATCTTGCTGGGCGCGTTTTTCGCGCTGGTGTATTACGCCATGCCCAATATGCGCGTCAGCCGCTGGGCGGCATTGTGCGGCGGCATTCTGGCGAGTCTGTCGCTGGCGCTCGTGCAGCAGGGATTTCTCTGGTATGTGAGCCGCGCCAGCTTCTATTCCACGCTGTATGGCGTTTTGTCGGCCTTACCCATTTTTCTGCTCTGGCTCTATCTGGCCTGGGTAATGGTGCTGATCATCGCCGTCCTGGTGGCCTGCATCGACAAATGACGGAATCCTGGGCGTCGCCCCCTTTTTTTGCTGGCGTTTTGCCAGCCATTGCCGCCAGCAAGCGATGACCGGGGAACCTGCGGACGCCGCAAGGTAGCGCGCGAGAAAGCGGTCGATTTCCGCATCGGACAACTGTGGCGCGTAGCGCAGGAATTGTTCCAGATCCCGGATGCGTTCGCGGCGAAAATGGAGGGGACGGCTTTTTTCCAGGTCGATCAGACAGGCCGCGAAGTCTTTTTCCTGTGCGCGGACAAAAATGTGGCGTGGATAAAGGCAGCAATGCGTCAGGCGGGCGGCGTGCAAGCGGCGAGCGAGCAAGGCCGCGGCGTCGATGAGTTGCGCGCGCTGTTCCGGCGGGCATCGCGGCCAGCCGGCAAGCCAGCTTGCCAGGTCGCGCCAGCCGGAAAGGGCGCGGGTGAGCAGGATGGCGCGCTGTTCGTCCGCGACTTTGCGCATGCCGAAAAAGGCGGCGGAGAGTGCGGGAACCTGGCGTTCGGCGTAGCGGCGAATATTGCGGAATTCGCGGGCAAAAGTCGGTTCGCCAAAGGGATGCGCAAGCGAGCGGGTCAGATGGCTGGACTGGCGCTTGAGAAAATAACCTTGTTCCGGCAGTTCGAATCGGCAGACGGAACTCCAGCCGCCTCGCTCGGTATTGGGATGTTCCACCGCATCGAGTTCCATCCGCCACAGGGCGTCGAAGTCAGCCAGTCCGGCGGCTTCCAGCAGGGGAAGGTCCGCGGCGGCGATGAAATCCCGCGTCATCAGAGCCGGTCCTTGTGCTGTTCAAAGCGCGCCAGCAGACGGGTGGATTTCTTTTCCAGCCAAGGCAGCAGGGCGGCTTCCTCGCGCAGCACTTGACGCAAGGGGCGAGCAAAATAAAGACGCAGGAAACGCAGTTTGTCGCGCCGTGTAAGCCCGATGTGGAGGGCGGAAAAATACAGCGCCGCCAGATCCTTGTCGCGCCAGCGTCTGGGCACGGCGGCGCGCGTCTGGGCGCGGTGCAGGTCGATGACGACAAGCGCGGGAAACGTCCCGGCGTCGTTCGTTCGCAACAAAAAATGGCAGAGATAGCAGTCCCGATGGTTGACTCCCGCGCGGTGCATGTTGCGCAGCAATTCCGCCAGCGCGCGCATCAGGGCGTATTTCAGCGCGCAGGCGGGCGGGGCCGTTCGCCAGTCTTGCGTCAGGGTTTCCAGATCGATCGCCGGGGCAATTTCTTCGGTAATCAGGAAAGACTGCCGCCGCGCCGGATTGCGGCCGCGTTCGCCAAAGGCCGCCGCCTGCATGCTTGGCACTTGCGCGGCGGCAAGGCGCTGCAGCGCCCGCCATTCCTGCGCCGCGCCGAGCACCGGCAACTTGCCGGCCAGCAGGTTCTTGCCGATTTCTCGCCAGCCAACGCCGTGATGAATCTTGACGAAGTAGCCGCGTCCATCGATCTCGGTGCGCAAGGTGCGCCGCCCGGGCATGGCGCGATAGATTTTGCCTTCAAGGCGCTCCGCTTCGGCGAAAGCGTCCTTGTCTGCCCAGCGCTGGGCGAAGGGAGGGAAAAGCAAAAGAGTCATGGGACGAGGAAATCCGGCTCAGTGCGTGACAGCAAGCCGGGATCGAGGATTCTATCCGCCGCGCGTTCGGGCAAGGCATAAATATCCGCTGTTTCAGCATAGGCCAGGGCGTTGCGGCTAAAGGCGCGGCGCGTTCCGGCTTCGGCGAGCAATTCCGCCAGCGCGGCGTTCAAGGCTTCCTGCGCGAAGGGGCTTGCCAGCACCTTGCCCGCGCCCGCCTCGAGAATGTAATGAGCATAGCCGCAAACGTCCGTGGTCAGCACGGGCAGGCCGGAAACCAGCGATTCCAGCAGCACGGCGCCCGTGTTTTCGTTGTAGGCGGGATGGATGAGCAGATCCGCGCCCAGCAGAAAACGCGGGATATCGTCACGCCCCTTGAGTATCGTAAACTGCGCGCCCAAGCCCAGCGCCCTGGCCTGCGCGAGGAAGGGCGCGCCCTCATCCTGGCCGATGGCGATGAGGCGGGCGCGTTCGCGAATATTTGCCGGCAGCGCCGCCATTGCCTTCAGAGCGCGATCCAATCCCTTGGTCTTGAAGCCGGAACCGATTTGCACGAGCAGCAACGCCTCGTCCTCCAGCGCGAATTCCCGCCGCAATCCGGCGCGGATGTCTTCGGCATTGGCAGGCCGCTTCCTGTCCGGCGCGATTCCCGGCGGCAGCAAAAAGAAGCGTTCGGGCGGCGTGGCGTAGTGGCGGACAAAAAACGGGCATTGCGTAGCGGAAATCATCAGGATGCGGGTTTTTGCCTGTGCATCGAACACCGCCCGTTCATAGGCGGCAAAGTGGCGGCAGCGTCCTGTCAGGCGATAGAAGGGATGGCGCAGGGTGGCCGCTTTTTCCGCAAAGCAGGGGTCGGCGGCGTAATACACGTCCAGCCCCGGCATCTTGTTGAATCCGACTACGCGGGCAACCGGATCGCGCTTGAGGTCGGCGCGCACCCATTGCGTGAATTTCTCGTTGCGTCTGTGGTTGAAAAACGCCTTGACCGGCGCGATCCGCACGTCGAACCCCGCGGGAATCCCGCCCTGCCAGTTCAGGGTATAGACGCGGATACTCGCGCCGCGCCGCTGGCATTCCAGAGCGATGGCGAGAAAATCGCGTTGCAGTCCGCCGAAGGGAAAGTACTTGTAGAGGATGAAGGCGAGCAGGGGATGGGGGCGGGAGGACACGTTCGTATCCAGCGCCGCGCGCCGCTTTGGGGGGGAAGGCATATGCGCCATGCAGCAATCCGAAAGCGAGCGACTTTGCGGACTTTACGATTTTTCCTGCCCCTTGATCCGGGCAATCAGCCGATCGGTATTGTCCAGCAGTTCTTCGTAGGTTGCGCCCTGCATTTTGTAGGCGCCGTCGACCACGACGGCGGGGACGCTATCCACCTCCGCGGACTGGCGCAGTTTTTCGCCCTGGTTGACCTTGCTCATGACGGAAAAGGATTTCATGATTTCGCCAAATTTCTCCCGGTTGCCGCCCTGTTTGGCGTACCAGTCGAGAATGATCTTGTCGGTATAGAGTTTTTGTCTTTGTTTGTGCAAGGTATCGAAGACCTTGCTGTCCAGTTTGGCGAGTTCGCCGTTGATTTCCAGCGCGTAATAGAGACGGGCAAGGCTGGCCCAGGCTGCGTTCCAGGCGACGGGGACGCGCCGGAAGACGACATGCGCGGGCTGGCGGGCAGCCCATTTGCCGATGATGGGATGAAAGTCATTGCAATGGTTGCAGCCGTAGGAAAAAAACTCCAGCACTGCAATCTTGCCCGCGCCCTCCTTGGGCAACGGACGCGGCAGACGCTCATAGGGCGCGGCAGCGGCGGATTGGGCGAACAGGACGCCCGGCAGGGCGGCGCCCAGCGCCAGCGCGACGGAAGAAAAAAGAAAATGACGACGATCGGTTTGCACGTTTTATTCCTCCACATCGATCAGCATGGTTTCCACGCCTTGTTGCGCCAGTTTGGCGCGAACGCCGTTGGCTTCATCGGTCTTGCCGTATGGTCCCAGGCGCAGGCGGAAAAAGGTATTGCCCTGCACCATGACCTGTTGCACATGGGCTTCCATGCCTTTCATGGCCAGCGCCGCCTTGAGGTTGTCCGCCTCCTGCGGGTCGCTGAACGCGCCCGCTTGCAGGTAATGCTGTTTCACGGGCATGGGCGCCGCGGGTGTGGAGGACGCGGCGGGCGGGGCGGCGGACGGCGATTGCGGCACGGGATCCGTTCTTCCCGGCAGGATGTCGTAGAACTGGAAGCGGGTTTCCGGCGCGGCGTCTCCGGGTTTTCCGGGCAGGGCCACAGGCGGCTGCCCCTGCCCGGGCTGGATAGTTTGCGCAGGCGGCGCGGCGCCAGCAAAGGGCGCTTCCATGCGTTTCGTGTACCAGACCACGGCGGCGGCGATCACCACGCCCAGGACCAGGCCGATGAACATGCCCACCAGAGTGCCGCCCTGCGCTGGATGTCTTGCTGTGTGCTGTGTTGCTTTCATGATGAAATCAGAACTCCTGGTTGGGAAGCGGCAAAAAGCAACCCCCTGCTTCTTGCCGCCCGGTTACATGCTGTCTGGGCAGGATACGCCCAATAGATTCAGGCCATTGCGAATCACTTGCCGCGTTGCCGCCGCCAGCGCCAGCCGCGCCAGTTTCGTGGCTTCGTCCTGCACCAGCATGCGTTCGGCGTTGTACCAGGCGTGGAATTCGGCGGCCAGATCTTTCAGGTAGAAGGCGACCTGATGCGGCGCGAGATCTTGCGCGGCGGATTCGATGATCTCCGGGAAGGCCGCGAGTTTTCCGGAAAGCGCCAGTTCGTGTTCGCTGGCGAGCCTGTCCGTGGGCGCGCGCGCCAGCGCCGCCGCCTCGCCGCCCCATTCCCGCAGCACCGAGGCAACGCGGGCGTGGGCGTATTGGACGTAATACACCGGATTTTCATTCGTCTGGCTCCTGGCGAGATCGAGATCGAAATCCAGATGCTGATCGGCCTTGCGCAGGATATAGAAGAAACGGCAGGCGTCATTTCCCACATCCTTGCGCAAATCCCGCAACGTGACATACTTGCCGCCGCGTGTTGTCATGGCAACCTTCTGCCCGCCGCGATAGAGCACCGCGAACTGCACCAGCGCCACATCGAGCCGGTTCGCCTCCAGTCCCAGCGCCTTGATCGCGCTCTTGACGCGGGGAATGTAGCCGTGATGATCGGCGCCCCAGATGTTGATGAGCCGATCAAAGCCGCGCTCATACTTGTTGACGTGGTAGGCGATGTCGGAGGCGAAATAGGTGTAGAGACCGTTCTCGCGCTGCACGACCCGATCCTTTTCGTCGCCGAAGGCAGTGGATTTGAACCACTTCGCGCCATCCTGGAGATAGAGATGTCCGGCCTTCTCCAGCCGGTCTACGCAGCGCGCCGCCAGCCCGGTGTCGAACAGTCCCTTTTCGGAAAACCAGACGTCGAACTGCACGCCGAATTCTTCCAGATCGCCGCGCCCATCCGCGAGCTGCTCGGCCAGCACATGCTGATGCACGGCGTTCCAATCCTCGCCCAACAACTTCTTGCCGTTGGCGATGAGCGCATCCAGGTGTTGTTCGCGCTGTGTTTTTGCCGCGTCATCCTGTCGCGCCGCATCGGGCAGTCCCGGCGTATTCGCCAGGACATCCGCCGCGGCGCGCACGTAACGCGCGCCGCGCATCGCGCGCAACTGCCCCGCCATGACCCGCACGTAATCGCCCTGATAGGCGTTGGGCGGAAAGCCGATGCCGGAGACGCCTGACAATTCCAGATAGCGCAGCCAGGTGGAAACAGCCAGGATGTCCATCTGCCGGCCAGCGTCATTGACGTAATATTCCCGCGTCACATCCCAGCCGGCGAAGGCGAGCAGGCCGGACAAGGACGCGCCGTAGGCCGCGCCGCGCCCGTGTCCGACATGCAAGGGGCCGGTCGGATTGGCGGAAACGAATTCCAGCAACACCTTTTGTCCGCCGCCCAAGGCCGAACGCCCATAATCCGCGCCTTCCGCCAGCACGACGGCAATCACGCCCGTCTTGGCGGCGGCGTCCAGCGTGAAATTGAGAAAGCCCGCCCCCGCGATTTCCGCCTTTGCCACCAGGGAAGATACCGGCAGTTCCGCCAGCAGACGCGCCGCCAATTCACGCGGATTCTTCTTCAACGCGCGCGCCAGTTGCATGGCCACATTGCTGGCAAAATCGCCATGACTCGCCTCGCGCGGACGTTCCAGCAAAATGGGCATGCCGGCGGCCTCCGGCGCCACGCTTGCGAGGGCGCGTCGCAACAGGGCGGCAAGTTCGGTGCGTGGGTCGTGGTGGGCCATGGGCGATCTGGCGAAAGGGAAAGGACGGCGATTATACGGGGTTCAGGAAAGAGAAGACAGAAGCGCGGACACGGGAAGTGTTACAGGTTGTCAGCCGCGATCAATTGAAAATAGCCACGGCATACTGGTAACGGGCTTCGACGGCGCCGAAAAGGGCGGAGCAGTCTTCGCTCCAGTCTATGCCGAGCCGCTTGTGCGCGGCGGGCGAGAGGCGCGTCACCCGATTGACGTTGCGGTTGGGCAAATCCAGCGCGTTGGCGATGAGTTCGGCCACATGGGCGATGGACACCAGTTTTTGCGCGGCGGCCTCGTCACTGGGCGCGTGATGATGTTCGATGGCGGCGGCAACATCCGCGGGCAGGCGCCAGTGGCGGGCAATCATCGCGCCGATGGCGCAGTGATCGAAGCCGAACAGTTCCTTTTCGGCGACGCAGATTTCCTTGCCGTGTACTTCCACCGATAACCGCGCCTGCTGGAATTCCAGCGGGTGGATGCAACTCATCCACAGTTGTCCCACGTCGTGCAACAAACCGGCGACCAGCGCGACATGCGGATTGACGTCCGCCAGCCGCGCCAATTCCTGCGCTCCGATGCCGACGGCAAGACTGTGTTCCCAGGAAAAGCGAGTGCGGCAATGTCCAGAAAAGCTCACCATGCTGGTGGTCAGCACGATTTCCCGGATGCGGGTAAAGCCGATCAGGGAAACCGCGGTATAGATGTCGCGCACTTCCGGCCAGCCTTCGTAGTGCAGGATGCGATTGGCGGCGGAAAGGATGCGTCCGGTCACGACAGGATCGCGCTCCACATGCCGGGCCAAGGTGAGCATGCTGGAATTTTCGTCGTCGAGATCGGCGAGCAGTTCGCTGATGATGCGGGGAAAGGCGGGAAGCCGGGCGATGCTTTCTGGCAGGTCTGCGAGGTTGAGGTTGAGCGGCATGCTGGTTCCCGGGAAAAATGTTTTCAGACAAGACGATAGGCGCGCACGGCCTCGTAGAAGGCGCGGGTTTCGGGATGCTCCAAATCGGCGTTACAGAAAATCTTCTCCAGCCGCGCGGCTTGCGTGGCGATATGCTGGGCGCGCAGCACCTCGCCGCGCGTGTCTTCTTCGGCAATGCAGAGGTAGTGCGCGTGATGCGCGCGCAATTGCGCGAGATTGCTTTCCGTGAGTTCATGCCCGGCAGGCAGCATCAAGACCGTGACCTGACGCTCGCTGATTATGGCGGGTCTTGCCAGCGTCATTCCGGCGCACACCGAAAAAAGGGGAAGATAAACCTGACGAACGACCATGACGCAGACCCAAAGGACGAAACAATGCGGATTCTAACCGAAACTGGAAAGAACGGATCAGGGAACAATACGCTGCCTGTGCGTCAAAAAGCAAAACCTCACATAAGGGGAAGCGTCAAAAAGTAAAAACCCACTTTTTGCCGCCTCCTCCCATGCGGTAAAATGCTCGCCCTGTCCAACTTTCTCCTGAACGCCCATGTTTTCCATTCCTGTTCGCGTCTATTACGAGGACACCGACGCGGGCGGCGTGGTGTATTATGCCAATTACCTGAAATTTTTCGAGCGCTGCCGCACGGAGTGGGCGCGCGTCCTGGGGTGCGACCAAGCGGCGCTGTTGCGCGAGGAAGGCGTCGTTTTTGTTGTGCGCAGCGTGATGGTGGATTACCTTGCGCCCGCGCGCCTGGATGATCTGCTCACCGTCGGTCTTTCCGTGGAAAAAATCGGCCGCGCCCGCATCGATCTCCTCCAGTCGGCATCCAGAGGCGATACGCCGATCGTGACGGGGCGCGTTTCCATTGTCACGACGCGCGTGACGGGGGAGGGAGAAAACGCGCGCATCAGCGCCACGCCCATTCCCGACGGTCTGCGGCAAAAGCTGGAGTCTTGTTCATGAATTTCACTCAGGATATGTCCATCCTGCAACTGGTGCTCAACGCCAGCGGGGTCGTGCAGGCCGTCATGGCTTTGCTGGCGGTGGTTTCCCTGATGTCCTGGTTCTACATCTGCGTGAAGTGGTTCGCCACGCGCGACGCGCGCCGCAAGACCGAACGCTTCGAGCGCGACTTCTGGTCGGGCGGCGACCTGCAACGCCTCTACAACAGCGCCGCCGCGGGACACCATCACGCGGGCAGCATGGAACACATCTTCGAGGCGGGCTTCCGGGAATTCACCAAGCTGAAGGGACAAAAGGGACTGGAAGCCAGTGACGTGATCGATGGTTCCCGCCGCGCCATGCGCGCCACCTGCCAACGCGAAATGGACGCTCTGGAAGCGCACCTGGCCTTTCTTGCTTCCGTTGGCTCCGTCTCGCCCTACATCGGACTGTTCGGCACGGTCTGGGGCATCATGCACGCCTTCCGCGCCTTGGGCAACGTCGGCCAGGCCACGCTCGCCGCCGTTGCCCCCGGCATCGCCGAGGCGCTGGTCGCCACCGCCATCGGCCTGTTCGCCGCCATTCCCGCCGTACTCGCCTATAACCGCTTTTCGCATGAAATCGATCGGCTGGCGACACGCTACGAATCCTTCATGGAGGAATTTTCCAATATCCTCCAGCGCCAGATGCGTTGAGGATTGCCATGCGTCAACGCCGCCTGAAAAACGAGATCAATGTCGTCCCTTATATCGACGTCATGCTGGTGCTGCTGGTGATTTTCATGGTTGCCGCGCCGATGATGCAGACGGGTTCCGTCGATTTGCCCAGCGTGGAAAAAGCCAGCGCCGTACCGGAAAATCCGTTGCGCGTGGAAGTCGGCGCGGACGGCGCGCTGAAATTCGTCGACAAGAGCGGCGCGCGCGCCGTAGACGAGGCGGAACTTGCCGCCCTGCTGACGGCGGCGCAGGCGCAAATCCCGCAGCCCGCCGTATTGGTGGCGGGCGACAAGGCAGCACGCTATGAAGCGGTGCTTCTGGTATTGGATACCGTCAAGTCCAAAGGTTTTACGCGCGTGGGTTTGGAAACGGCGCGCAAGTAGGACGGCCCGTCACGCCCTCATGCCCTCATGCCCTCACGCCATGCAGCCGACAGAAACGCCGCCAGAACCCGGAAGAAAGCTGGCGCTACTCTTTACCATCGCCATGCACAGCCTCTTGGCGCTGGCGCTCTTCCTGGGCGTGCAGTGGAAAACCGAGCGTGCCGCCGTGGAAGTGGAACTCTGGTCGCCCACGCCACAACCAGCGAGCGCGCCGCCGCGCCGCCACGAGCCGCCAGCGCCGACCCCGACCCCCCGTCATCCCGAACCCGCGCCCGTAAAAACGCCGGATATTGCTCTCCAGAAAAACAAGGAAAAAACGCAGACCAAACCGGTCGCGCCGGATTTTCGCGATCTGCTTCGGCAGGAAGAACGGGAGATAAAGGACAGGGAGCGCGCCGCCCAAGAAGCGCGTCTGCGGGCGGAGGCGGAGACCGAACGGCGCGCCGCCGGATTGCGCGCCGCCAAGGACGACTGGGTAAACCAGATTGGCCGCAAGATACGCGGCAACATCGTCTTGCCCCTCAACATCCAGGGCAACCCAGAGGCCGTTTTTGTCGTGAATATCCTGCCGACCGGCGAAGTGCTCGACGCGCGGATTCTGCGCTCCAGCGGCAATTCCTTTCTGGACGAGGCCATCGAACGCGCCATCGCGAAATCCTCACCCCTGCCCAAACCTGCGGATCCGGCGGCATTTCAGCGCAAAATCGAGATTACCTACCGCCCCTACGAATGACGCGCCATCCCCATTTTGCGCGCAAAGGCAACATCAATGACGACAGGCTATGCAGCGCCTTCGTCCGCGGAAGGCGCAACGCGCGCCACTTCTTCCAGCGAGGTCGATCCCGCCGCCACTTTCTGCGCGCCGGAAATCCGCAGCGCCAGCATTCCCTCGCGGTACGCCTGTTCGCGCACGGCGTCGGCGTTGGTTTCCTTGCCGATCAATTTGCGCAGATTCGGACTCATTACCAGCAGCTCATAGATGCCCAGCCGCCCGGAAAAGCCGGTCATGCGGCATTCCAGGCAACCTACTGGGTGAAAAATCTGCGCCGGTTCCTGCGATTTCCAGGGCGCGAGCAGACTGCGCCAGACTTCCCTGTCCACCTCACTCATCGGCGTGGACTTTTTGCAATGCGGACACAGGGTGCGCACCAGGCGTTGCGCCATGACGCCCAGCAGGGTAGCGTTGATGAGATAACCGGGCACGCCCAGATCCTGCAAGCGCGTGATCGCTGCCGCCGCGTCGTTGGTGTGTAGCGTGGAGAGCACCAGGTGCCCGGTCAATGCTGCCTGAATCGCCATTTCCGCCGTTTCCAGATCGCGGATTTCTCCGATCATGATGATGTCCGGATCTTGCCGCATCAGGGCGCGCACGCCTTCGGCAAACCCGGTTTCCAGCGCCTGCTGCACCTGCATCTGGTTGAAGGCTGGTTCCACCATTTCAATCGGGTCCTCGATGGTGCACACATTCACTTCCGGCGTCGCCAGTTGCCGCAACGTGGAGTAGAGCGTGGTGGTCTTGCCGGATCCGGTCGGCCCGGTGACCAGGATAATGCCGTTCGGCTTGGCGGTCATGCCCTGCCAGCGCGACAAGTCATCGGCAGAAAAACCTAGTTGCGCGAAATCGCGCACCAGCACTTCCGGATCGAAAATACGCATTACCAGTTTTTCGCCAAAGGCAGTCGGCAGCGTAGACAGCCGCAATTCCACTTCGTCGCCGTTGGGCAGACGGGTCTTGATGCGGCCGTCCTGCGGACGGCGTTTTTCGATCACGTCCATGCGTCCCAGCAGCTTGATGCGGCTGGTCATGGCGGCCATGACTACCGCCGGGACCTGGTATACCTGATGCAGTACGCCATCGATGCGAAAGCGCACGAGGCCAATATCGCGCCGGGGTTCGATGTGAATGTCGGAGGCGCGCTGATCAAAGGCGTATTGCCAGAGAAAATCGACAATCCGCACGATATGCTGGTCATTGGCGTCCAGTTGCTGATTGGCGCGCCCCAGTTCGACCAGTTGCTCGAAACTGGAAAGCCCGCTGCCTTGAACCCCCGATTGCACCGCCCGTTTGACCGATTTGGCGAGATTGAAGAATTCCACCAGATAACGGCTCACATCCACCGGATTCGCCACCACCCGCCGGACTTTCCGCTGCAACGCGTGTTCAATCTCCTTTTCCCATTCGCGCAGGAAAGGTTCGGCGGTGGCGAAGGTGATTTCTCGCGCGTCCATGCCCACCGGCAGGATGGAAAAGCGCGCCGCGTAGGTGCTGGAAACTACATCCGAAACACTGGAAAAATCAACCTTGAGCGGGTCGATATGCTGGTAGGGCAAACCGACATGCTCCGCCAGCCATTCCGTCAGCGCCTCCAGATGCAGGACGCCGTGCGGCGGCAGGGCGCGCCGCCACTTACGCTCGGCAATCACGATCAAGGGATGCCGCGCGCTGGTCCTGCCGCCGCGCGCATGGCGCAATTCCTCGACATCCCTGGAAGTGACCATGCCGTCCGCTTCCAGCCAGCTCAACACCTCATCCAGATCCAGTTTATGTTCGTGTGTGCGCTGGCGTTCTTCGCGCGGCGGCTTGTGTTCGCGTTCCGGCGCAAGAGGAGCGACTATTTTCACGGTAAATCGGCAGAAAAAAGGAAGGCGCCTACTATACCATTCATAAAGAAAGCGTCAAAAAGTAAGACCCCATTTTTTGCCGGTTCAGTTTGCAAAAAAGGACAAGCAAAGCTTGCTCTTTTTTTGGGAAAAGACCACGAAACCAACTACCCATCTGCACGATCCTGTAGGGGCCACTGCGTGCGCCCGTTGGCCGTCACGCGGGAGACGATTTGCGGGCGTGTGCAGCGCCCCTACGACAACCGCAAAGGCCGGACGGGTTTTGTGTTGGGGCTACACAGTTTGAAGCCAGGCTTTGCCGCAAAAAGTGGGATTTTGCTTTTTGACGTTTTCTTGTGCAGATTTTTTGTTGCCAGACGATCCCTGTTTTCCGTTTGCTGCTATAATCGTGTCCATGCCTATGTCTTTTCTTACTTCTGCCGCGCTCAGCGCCATTCTTGGCGTTCTGTTTGACGCGCCCGTCGAGCTTGTCGAACCGTCGCAAGAAATTGTGGTGCCGTCGGTCGGTCGGTCGTTCCCCGCAGGCGTACACCTTGGGGTGTTGCGGGCGCCGCCCGCCAACGAGCAGGCGTTCATCAACGACCACGCTTTTCCTACCGCGCCGGGCTTGCAGATACGCAACGAGGCCAACCGGATTATCCTGCCCACCATGATGACTGGCTCCGATTTCCTGGTGCTCTACAAAATGGACGCCACACAAAGCAACGTGTGGCGCATCTGGATTTTGACGCCAGCGGAAATCGCGTCGATCAAGGCGGGGATTCAGGTCGTGGCGCAGCAGACCGTGGAACCGGAGCCGACGCCGGATTCAACGCAGAACGCGGATTCCCCCGCAACCGAGTAAGCCCCTGCATTGTTTGAAGGCGTTAAAAAGTAGAAGCCCGCTTTTTGCCGGTGGTTCAGATAGCAAAAAAGGACAGGCGATGCCCGCCTTTTTTTGGGGAAAGGGCAACGAAATCCCATGGCCGGATTGGTTTTTCGTTGGGTTCACACGGTTTTAAGCCAGGCTTTGCCTGGCTTAAAACCCAAGACAAACCGGCAAAAAGTAGGTTTTTTACTTTTTGACGCACTACTTATCTACATGCCCAAAAAGCTGTTCGTCCGCACTTTCGGGTGCCAGATGAACGAATACGATTCCGACAGGATGTTTGACGTGCTCGCCGCCAGCGAGCCGGTGGTACGTGCCGCCACGCCCGAAGACGCGGACATCATCCTGTTCAACACCTGTTCCGTGCGCGAAAAGGCGCAGGAAAAGGTGTTTCACGACTTGGGGCGCATCCGGCGCCTGAAAAAGAAAAATCCGGCGTTGGTGATTGGCGTGGGCGGCTGCGTCGCCAGTCAGGAGGGCAGGGCCATCGTGGCGCGCGCGCCCTATGTCGATCTGGTGTTTGGGCCGCAGACGCTGCACCGTCTGCCGCAACTCATGGCACAGCATCGGGCGAGCGGCGCGCCGGTCGTGGATATTTCCTTTCCCGAAATCGAAAAATTCGACGCCTTGCCGCCCGCCGACATCCGGGGCGCCTCGGCCTTTGTCTCCGTCATGGAAGGCTGTTCCAAGTTCTGCGCCTTCTGCATCATTCCCTATACGCGCGGCGACGAGATTTCCCGCCCCTTTGCCGATGTGCTGGCGGAAGTCCGGCGGTTTGCCGGGGCTGGCGTACGCGAGGTGACGTTGTTGGGGCAAAACGTCAACGCCTATCGGGGCGTGTTGCCGGGAGACGATGTCGAAGCCGATCTGGCGATGCTGATTGAAGCGGTTGCCGAAATTCCTGGCATCGAACGCATTCGCTACACCACTTCGCATCCGCGCGAGATGACGGCAAGGCTCCTTGCGGTCTACACCCGCACACCCAAGCTGGTGTCGCACCTGCACCTGCCGGTGCAGGCAGGATCCGACCGGGTGTTGGCGGCGATGAAACGCGGCTATACGGCGCTGGAATACAAATCCATCGTGCGCAAGTTGCGCGCCGTTCGTCCCGAAATTGCCATTTCCTCCGATTTCATCGTCGGTTTTCCCGGCGAAACGGAGGACGATTTCGAGAAGACCATGTGTCTGATCGAGGATGTGGGGTTTGACGCTTCCTACTCCTTCCTGTTCAGTCCGCGTCCCGGCACGCCAGCGGCGGAAATGGCGGACGACACGCCCGCCGAGGTGAAATCGGCGCGGCTTTCCCGTCTGCAAAAGCGCATCGACGAGCAGGCGCAGGCCATTTCGCGGGCGATGCTGGGGACGACCCAGCGGGTGCTGGTGGAAGGCTTTTCCAAGAAAAATCCGCGCGAACTGGCCGGACGCACGGATAACAATCGCGTCGTCAATTTCGTCGGCAATCCGCGCCAGATCCATCACTTCGTCGAAGTGAGGATTACCGGGGCGCTGCCGCATTCCCTGCGCGGCGAGGTGTCGATTCGTGAATAATCCGGCATTGCGCCCTGGAGGCGTGAAATTCTCGCCGGTGGATAACGCGCGTCTTGCCTGGTTGTGCGGTCCGCTGGACGAAAACCTGCGCCAGATCGAAACCGCGTTGGATGTGCGCATTTCCCGGCGCGGCGAATGCTTTGCCGTCGAGGGCAAGGCGGCGGCGGAAGCGGCGGCGGCGCTGGAAATGTTTTACCGGCAAGCTACCGAGCCGTTGAGTATCGATGCCATCCAGTTGGGGTTGGTCGAATTGCGCAACGCTTCCCTTGCCCGCGAGACGACGCCAAAAGCGGCGCGCGGCGTTCCCGGCTCATTGGACTGCCCGCAACTTCTCACCCGCAAGGCCGAACTGCACGGGCGCACGCCGCGCCAGGTCGAATACCTGAAACACATTCAGACGCATGACATTATCTTCGGCATGGGACCGGCGGGTACCGGCAAGACCTACCTTGCCGTCGCTTGTGCTGTCGACGCCTTCGAGCGCGAACTGGTCGAGCGTATCGTGCTTACTCGTCCGGCGGTGGAGGCGGGCGAGCGTCTGGGGTTTTTGCCCGGCGATCTGGCGCAGAAGGTTGATCCTTACCTGCGTCCGCTCTATGACGCCCTCTACGATTTGATGGGTTTCGAGCGCGTCACTCGTCTCTATGAAAAAGGCGTACTGGAAATTGCCCCGCTCGCCTTTATGCGCGGGCGCACCCTAAATCACGCCTTTGTCATTCTCGATGAAGCGCAAAACACCACGCCGGAACAGATGAAAATGTTCTTGACGCGCATTGGCATCGGCGCGCGCGCTGTCATCACAGGCGATCCTTCGCAGGTTGATTTGCCCCGGGGACAAAAAAGCGGACTGGCGGAGGCGGCGGAAATCCTTGGCGAAGTGCGCGGCATTGCCTTCATCCGTTTTTTGAAAGAGGATGTGGTGCGGCATCCCCTGGTGGCGCGCATCGTCGCTGCCTACGAACAACGGGAGCAACCAGCGTGAGCCGCCGCCTGAACCTCTGTGTGCAATACGCCTGCGAACGCGCCGGATTGCCGGCGCGTTCGCGGTTCTTCGCCTGGGCGCGGGCGGCTTATGCGGGCGGCGGCGCGTTGACCATCCGTCTGGTCACGCCGGAAGAAGGCAGGAAATTGAACCGCGACTATCGCGGCAAGGACTATGCCACCAATGTGCTCTCCTTTTCTTACGAGGCAGGACCGCGGCTTTGCGGCGATCTGGTCATCTGCCCCGCCGTTGTTGCCCTTGAAGCCGCCGCACAAGGCAAAACGCCAGAGGCGCATTACGCCCACCTTACTGTGCATGGCATGTTGCACCTGCAAGGTCAGGATCACGAATGCGCAAAGGCGGCGGTCGCAATGGAACAACGCGAACGCAACATTCTCGCCATTCTGGGCTATCCTGATCCCTATTTCTGACTGGATGCGAAAAGATTATGGGCATACCCGGCTTATTCGAGCGGCTTTCCTCACTTTTGTTGCGCGAACCCGAAGATCGCGAACAGGTGCTGCTGCTCTTGCATTCCGCCTTCGAAAGAAACCTCATGGACGCGGACGCGCTCTCCATCATCGAGGGCGCGCTGGCGGCTTCGGAAACGCGGGTGACGGACGTGCTGATTCCGCGCGCCCAGATGGATGTCATTGACATTCACGCGCCGCTTGCGGAAATCCTCCCCATTGTGCTGGAAACCGCGCACTCGCGTTTCCCCGTGGTCGATGGCGACCGTGACAACGTGCAGGGCATACTGCTTGCCAAGGATTTGCTGCGGATGCGGGTGGAGCCGGAATTCAACCTGCGCGACTGGCTGCGTCCAGCGGTGTTCATCCCTGAGTCCAAGCGCCTGAACGTGCTGCTTCGGGAGTTTCGAGTCTCGCGCAACCACATGGCCATCGTCGTCGATGAATACGGCGGCGTCGCCGGACTGGTGACGATTGAGGACGTGCTGGAACAAATCGTCGGCGACATCGAGGATGAATATGATTTCGACGAGGCGCACGACAACATCCGCCAGGATACCGCCGGACGCTACCGCGTCAAGGCGCAGACTGAAATCGAGGATTTCAACGCCGCGTTCGGCACGCGCTTTTCCGACGAGGATTGCGATACCATTGGCGGCCTGGTCCTGCGCTATCTGGGACGTGTGCCCAGACGCAATGAACAGGTGGATATCGGCGGCCTGCGCTTTCTCGTCCTGCGTGCCGACAGCCGCCGCCTGTATACTCTGGTGGTCGACCGCCTGCCGACGGATGCCGCCAGCGCGGATGCGGCGACGCGCGACGCGGCGCAAACACCCGACGCCGACTCCTCTACGTCATAACCCGGCGCCTACGACATTGAAAAACTTCTCTCCTTATGCTTTTCCCCTGTTGCGTCCCTGGATATGCGTCTTCTCCGCCCGCCTGCGACAAGGGCGTCCGGCACTGTTTCTTTGCGCGCTGGCGGGCGCGCTCGGCGTGTTGAGTTTCGCGCCGCTGGAACATTTCTGGCTCATGCCCTTTCTGCTCGCCTTGCTGTTCCATCTGTTGTGTTGCGCCCCCGATTGGCGTCAGGCCGCGTGGCGAGCGACCCTGTTTGGACTGGGTCTCTTTCTTTCGGGCGTTTCCTGGGTGTATGTGAGCATGTATGTCTATGGCGGGCTTTCCATGGTCATGGCGGCGCTGCCCACGCTGTTGCTCTGCTTCATCCTTGCCATGGGGCACCCGATGCTGGGCGGCATCTTTCGTCACTACATGCCGGAGACGCCAGGGCGCCGGGCGCTCTTTTTCGCCATGCTCTGGGCGAGCATCGATTTGCTCCGGGGCTGGTTGTTTACCGGTTTTCCCTGGCTGGCGCTGGGCTATTCGCAAACTCCGCCCAGTCCGCTGTCCGGGTTTGCGCCGATTCTGGGCGTTTATGGCGTTTCCTTTTTTACCGCCCTGATTTCCGCCTGGTTCGTCTGCGGTTCACGCAAACATCCCTGGCCGTGGATTGCCGCGCTGCTCGTCCTGCTGTCAGGCTGGGGATTGCGTCATTACGCCTGGACAAGACCCGTGGGCGAACCGGTTCGCGTGGCGCTGATTCAGGGCAACATCGCGCAGGGGCAGAAATGGCGGCCGGAAAAATTCATCTACACCCTGAACCTGTACCGCGATCTGATCGCGCAACACCCCGCGCAGCTCACCGTGCTGCCAGAAACCGCAATCCCCATCTTCTATGACAACATCGACAAGGACTACCTGCGCGAACTGAAATCGCTGGCGATGCGCGAGAACGGCAATCTGGTGATGGGCGTGCTGACTCGCGCGGACGCGAAAACCTACTGGAACAGCGCCGTCAGTTTGGGCGTCGCGCCCAGCCAGGGTTATTCAAAAGCGCACCTGGTGCCGTTCGGAGAATACGCGCCCTTTGGTTTTGACTGGTTCCTGAATATTCCCATGGCCAGCTTCAGCAGCGGGCCGGTGCGGCAATTGCCGCTCGAACTGTCGGGGCAGAAAATCGCCGTCAATATCTGCTATGAGGATCTGTTTGGGCACACCCTTTCCGCGCCGTTGCCGGAGGCGACCCTGCTGGTCAATATGTCCAATACCGCCTGGTTCGGGCGTTCGCTGGCGCAAAGCCAACACCTGCAAATTGCCCGCATGCGCACACTGGAAACCGGACGCGCCATGCTGCGCGCCACCAATACCGGCATGACCGCCGTCATCACGCCCGACGGCGAGGTGCAGGACGTGCTGCCGCAATTCACCATCGGCGTGCTGACAGCCACCGTGCGCGGTCATGCGGGCATGACGCCCTATATTCTCTGGGGAGACGGCGGCGTGGCATTCCTGATCCTGCTGACCCTCTACCTCATCAAGAGGCGCGTCAAAAAGTAAAACCCCTACTTTTGTGCGGCTTTGCCGCATCTGGCTTCGCCAGACCAGCCTTCGGCTGTCCTGCGGCCTTCCGGTCTTGTGCCGGGTTATCTTGGGGTTTGAAACCAGGCAAAGCCTGGCTTCAAACCGTGTAATTCCAATTCTACTTCAATAAATCTATGATATTTTCCATTTGACAAAGTGGATGCCTAGCGATGTCACGTCCATTCAAAGGGGAAGAAGCGGTAGCGGAAGCACTGGAGGTTTT
>JAITRP010000127.1 GCA_031288305.1 Zoogloeaceae bacterium | reverse complement strand
ACATTGCGGAAAAAACCGGGCGGGATTCTACCGCGATTCATGACAGGATTGTCACGTTTCAGGACGGATTGTTACAATTCAGCGGCGCAAACCCCGCGCGGCGCTTGTTTTTTGTTGGGGAAGACGCCCGCCCGTCCCCTGTTTTTTCTGACAGGATGAACAGGATGGGCAGGATGGAAAAAAACCTTGGCGGGTTCCTGGTTTTATCCTGTCATCCTGTACATCCTGTCCATGATCTCCCATTCCCTGAACCGCGTCATGACCGGCTCGCGGATTGAACGGAAACGCTGGATTGCAGCCCGCGCCCGGGACGGCAAGATTCGCATCCCGGACCTGCCGACTGAAAATCTCCACGGCGCGGATGCTCGATTTGATGGATAATCTTGGCCTTCAGGAAAGCAGGCCGGCGATGCTTGGCGCGGCGCGGTCTTGCGCGGTTCCGTT
This sequence comes from Zoogloeaceae bacterium, assembly GCA_031288305.1. GTDB lineage: Bacteria > Pseudomonadota > Gammaproteobacteria > Burkholderiales > Rhodocyclaceae > Azovibrio. The sequence continues at coordinate 5,462 of JAITRP010000127.1, read as the reverse complement.
TCAGGATGTTTCGGGAAAGCCGGGGGAGTCCCAATCTTTCGTGAGGCGCGCCGGCAATGGAGAATCGAGATGAGAGCAGAACCATGACGGATGACAACGAAGAGTTTCTTTTCGCGGATGAAGACGCGGATACGGCTTCAGGCGCGCCCGCGAAGGCGTCCCGCCGCCCCTGGGTCGTGATGATCGTCGACGATGAGCCGGGCATTCATTCGATTACCCGGCTTGCCCTTTCCGGCTTCGTCTTCGACGGACGCCCACTGGAATTCCTCAGCGCCTACAGCGGCGCGGAAGCGCGGACCCTGATCGCCGAACATCCCGATACCGCCATCGTGCTCCTGGACGTGGTGATGGAAAGCGAGAACGCCGGGCTGGACGTGGTGCGGCATATCCGCGATACGCTGGGCAACCGGATGACCCGCATCATCCTGCGCACCGGGCAGCCCGGCCAGGCGCCGGAGCGGCGGGTGATCCTGGAATATGACATCAACGATTACAAGACCAAGACCGAACTGACCGCGCAAAAGCTCTTCACCTCCATCGTCGCGGGGCTGCGCGCCTACGCCTACCTGGAAATCATCGAGCAGAACCGGCAGGGGCTGGAGCAGATCATCAACGCCTCGGCCAATATCTTCAAGATCCAGTCGATGGAACGCTTTGTCCGGGGCGTGCTGATCCAGTTGCTTTCCCTGCTGCAACTGGGCGAAGACGCCTTTTGCTGCGGTTCGCGCTGTCTCATCGCCAACGACCGCGCCGTCGGCGGCAGCCTGTGCATTGTCGCGGGAACCGGCGTATATTCCCGCCAGGCCGGGCAACCCATCGAAAGGGCGCTGTCGGAAACCACCCAAGGCTACATCCTGGAGGCCATCGAGCAGCGGCGCAACATCTTCGCGGCCGACCACATCGTGCTTTTCTTCTCCTACAACGGCGACCAGAACAGCCTCATGTACCTGGAAGGCCAGCGCGAACTGAGCGTCTTCGACCGCGATCTGCTCGACATTTTCTGCGCCAACGTCGCCATCGCCTTCAACAACATCCATCTCGCGGAGGAACTGGAGCGCACCCAGAAGGAAGTGGTCGAGCGCATCGGCGCGGTGGCCGAAACCCGTTCGGAGGAAACCGGCAACCATGTGCGCCGGGTGGCGGAATATTGCCACCTGCTCGCGCGCGCCTCCGGCATGAGCGAAGCGGAAGCGCAGACCCTGAAGGAAGCCGCGCCCATGCACGACATCGGCAAGGTCGGCATCCCCGATTCCATCCTGAACAAACCCGGAAAACTGACGCCCGAGGAATTCGAGATCATGAAGAAACACGCGGAAATCGGCAAGGAACTGCTTTCCGGTTCCAACAGCCGCCTGCTCGACCTTTCCGCCATCGTCGCCCACGAACACCATGAACGCTACGACGGCAAGGGCTATCCGCGCGGGCTGAAGGGCGAGGAAATCCACGTCTATGGCCGCATCACCGCCATCGCCGACGTCTTCGACGCCCTGGGCAACCCGCGCTGCTACAAGGACGCCTGGCCGATCGACGAAGTGTTTGACTACATGCGCGAACAACGCGGCCTGCAATTCGACCCCGGACTCATCGACCTTCTGTTCGCGCGCAAGGAAGAGATGCTGAGGATACGGGAAAGTTTCAAGGATTGAGGCGCGCCGCGGACACAAGCGGATAAAGACAAATCCGAGACAAATCCGGCAAAACCATGATCCTGCGACCTTGTGATTCCTGAAACCCGCGTGAAAAAGGAGGCGATTCATGTCCATTGAAGTCCGATTCGGCAAGAGTTTTCATCCCGGCGCGAAGGAAGCGGTGCGGGAACTGGAAGCGCAGGTAGGCGACATCGAGCCGAACGCGCTCATTTTCTTCTGTTCGCCGAAATACGATCATGCCGCCCTGGGCCGCGCCATACAATCCACGTTCGATTGTCCGGCCATCGGCTGCACGACCGCCGGGGAGATTCTGGGCAGCGAAGGTTATATCGAGGGCGCGATCGTCTGCGCCGCCATCGCTTCCGACCAGTTGACGCTGAAACCCATCCTCATCGGCGACCTGCGCGCCTTCGTCAGTGACGCCAACCCCAGGGAACTCGCCGAGCTTGCCTGCCTGGAACAGCGGAATTCCTTCGCGCTCCTCCTGATTGACGGACTTTCGATGCTGGAGGAACTGGTCGCCAGCCGGATCAACAACGCGCTCATGGGCATTCCGCTGGTTGGCGCTTCCGCTGGCGACGGCCTCGATTTCGCGCATACGCGCGTTTATCACAACGGCGCCTTCCACGAAAACATCGCCGTGCTCGCCGCCGTCGAAACGAGCCTGCCTTTCCTGCCCTTTCACACCCAGCATTTCGAGCCGACGGACACGCGCCTCGTCATCACGGAGGCCGACCCCGCCACGCGCACCGTCACGGAAATCAACGGATTGCCCGCTGTCGAGGAATATGCCCGCGTCGTCGGAATGGACATCGACAGGCTGACGTCGCATGTCTTCGCCATCCATCCGCTCATGCTGAAAATCGGGGGCGGATATTACGTGCGCGAGATACAGAAGGTAAATCCCGACGGCAGCCTGACGTTCTTTTGCGCAATCGACACCGGCATCGTGCTGACCGTGGCGAAACCTTCCTCCGAGGGGATCATCACAAATCTGGAAAACAGCCTGAACAACATCTGGCAGCGCATTCCCAATCCCGTCCTGCTCTTCGGCGGCGACTGCGCCCTGCGCCGCCTGGAAATGCAGCAGCACGGCGAACTGGAGCAGGCAAGGCGCGCGCTTTCCCGCTATCCCTTCATCGGCTTTTCCACTTACGGCGAACAATTCTTCGGAGTGCACATGAACCATACCCTGACGATTCTGGCGCTTGGAGACGAAGCATGAGCGACGGCCCTGACCAGCGCGGCGCGGCGATTGCGGCAACCGCTTCGGTAACCTTGTGATTCCTGAAACCTGTGTAAGAGGAGGCGATACATGCCCATTGAAGTCCGATTCGGCAAGAGTTTTCATCCCGGCGCGAAGGAAGCGGTGCGGGAACTGGAAGCGCAGGTAGGCAACATCGAGCCGAACGCGCTCATTTTCTTCTGTTCGCCGAAATACGATCATGCCGCCCTGGGCCGCGCCATACAATCCACGTTCAATTGTCCGGCCATCGGCTGCACGACCGCCGGGGAGATTCTGGGCAGCGAAGGTTATATCGAGGGCGCGCTCATCTGCGCCGCCATCGCTTCCGACAGGCTCACCCTGAAACCCGTGCTCATCCGCGACCTGCGCGCCTTCGTCAATGACGCCAACCCCAGGGAACTCGAACCCTTGAGCTATCTGAGCCGGCAGCGCAGTTTTGCCCTTTTGCTCATCGACGGGCTGTCCATGCTGGAAGAACTGGTGGCAAGCCGCATCAACAACGTGTTGAAGAGCATTCCGCTGATCGGCGCTTCCGCTGGCGACGGCCTCGATTTCGCGCACACGCGCGTTTATCACGACGGCGCTTTTCACGAAAACATCGCCGTGCTCGCCGTCGTCGAAACCGACCTGCCTTTCCTGCCCATCCATTCCCAGCATTTCGAGCCGACGGACACGCGCCTCGTCATCACGGAGGCCGACCCCGCCACGCGCACCGTCATGGAAATCAACGGGCTGCCCGCCGCCGGAGAATACGCCGAGGCCGTTGGCCTCACCCTGGAAAAGCTGACGCCGCAGGTCTTCGCCGCGCACCCGGTGATGCTGCGCATCGGCGGCAAATACTATGTGCGCTCGATCCAGAAAGTGAACCCCGACGGCAGTCTCACCTTTTTCTGCGCCATCGACACGGGACTCGTGTTTACCGTCGCCAAGCCTTCCGCCAGCCTGACCGCGCACCTGGAAGAAAAACTTGCCGAAATCCACAAGCAGATTCCCCATCCGGCCCTGATCTTCGGCAGCGACTGCATCCTGCGCCGTCTGGAAATGCGGCAGCACGGCGAACTGGAGCAGGCCAGGGCCGTGCTTTCCCAATATCCGTTCATCGGCTTTTCCACCTATGGCGAACAGTTTTGCGGCATCCACGTCAATCACACGCTGACCGCGCTGGTTCTGGGAGACGGCACATGAGCGAAGAAGCGAACGACGCCGGGCAGGTCGCGGCGCTCGAACAGAGGATCATCCGGCTGGAAAAGATCAACCGCGCCCTGATGGACCGGGTGGAACGCTCGACAAGCAGTTTCGGCGATTCCTATTCGCTCTTCACGCACAACCTGACCCTGCAACGCCACGTGGAAGAACAGACGCGCGAATTGCAGGAAAGCAACCAGCAATTGCACAAGGCGCTGAGCGACCTGCAAAGCGCGACCGACCAGATGATCCAGAGCGAAAAACTCGCCGCCCTGGGGTCGCTCGTGGCGGGCATCGCGCACGAGGTCAACACGCCGCTGGGCATTGGCGTCACGGCGGCTTCCCATCTGGAAGAAAGCGCCGCCGCGCTTGCGAAGTCCTTTGCCGAAGGCGCGATGAAAAAATCCGATCTCGCGAATTTTCTCGCCACCTGCCAGGAAACCGCGCGGATCATCCTGAGCAACCTGACGCGCGCGGCAAACCTGATCCAGAGCTTCAAGAAAATCGCCGTGGATCAGTCGAGCGAGGACTGGCAGGTCATCACGCTGGGCGCCTATCTCAAGGACATCATCGCCTCCCTCACCCCGAAGCTGAAGAAAACCCGCATCCAGGTCGATATCCGCTGCCCGGAAGCCCTGTCTTTCAACACCATGCCGGGCGCCCTGAGCCAGATCGTCACCAACTTCGTCAGCAATTCCATCGCCCACGCCTTCGAAAAGGACGCGGAAGGCGTGATCGCCATCACGGTCAAGCCGAAGAAGCAGGGCGTCATCCTGATCTACGAAGACAATGGCAAGGGCATTGCCCGCGAGCATCTGCCCAAGATCTTCGAACCCTTTTTCACCACCCGCCGCGGACAAGGCGGCAGCGGCCTGGGGCTGCACCTGGTCTACAACATCGTCACCCGCAGCCTGGGCGGCAACATTACCGTGAGCAGCGCGCCGGGCGAAGGGACGGCATTCACGATTCATCTGCCGGAAAAGAAAGCGGAAGCGCCCGGTTGAACGCGGGGAAAGTCATACGGCCTCCCAGCCCAGTCTGCCTGAACCCTGTAAACGAAAATTCAGGTTCTCTGGCGTTTCGGGTAGTCGAACCGCCGCCTGGGTTGCCATGTCGCCAAAGCTCCTCGCTTTTGACGAGGACGAGGGGATGGAACGGAAGCCGCGCCAGAAGGAATGCCAGAGACCATGAACAGGTTCTCAGTCCTCAGTCCTCAGTCCTCAGTCCTCAGTCCTCAGTCCTCAGTCCTCAGTCCTCAGTCCTCTGTCTTCTGTCTTCCGTCTTCCGGTCGGTGGATGCGGGCGATTTTGACGCTTTTGTCCTGGGCTTGGACGACTTCCACGGTAACGCCGTGAAGTTTCAGGCTGACGCGGGTTTCGGGG
>JAITRP010000121.1 GCA_031288305.1 Zoogloeaceae bacterium | reverse complement strand
GCACATTACCCATTTCTTGCTGGAACTGGGCAGCGGTTTCGCTTTCGTTGGCCGTCAATTCCGGCTGGAAGTCAACAATGATGAATTTTTCATCGACTTGCTTTTCTATCACACGCGGCGCATGATCGAGGACGCGGATATTCCGGGCAAGGAGGAGGCGCCATGAACAAAAAGCAGGCTTTTCTTTTCCTGTTGACGACCCTGCTGTTTGCTCCCCTTGCCCTGACCGGGCAGGCGTCCGATGCATGGTTTGCCTTTACCGAAGGCGAAGAGGATAGCGCCCTGGTGGGTTACAAGGATGCCGCCGGGCAGGTCAGGATAGCGCCGCGATTCAGTCCCTACATGACGAGCGCGAGAAAGTTCGACGACATCATCGCCGTGGCGGAAGAAAAAGAGAATGGCGAATGGAATAGTTATTATCTGACCAAGAGCGGTCGCCGCGTGGGGCATGGCGACATGTATGTCTTTGACAGCGGCTTCGATTGCGAAAGCGAGGGCTTCATCCGTTTTACCCAGGACGGCAAGACCGGAATGTTCGACGCCGCGGGCAATATCGCCATTCCCGCCGAATACAACGCCCTGAGCCGCGCCATGAATGGCATGGTCCATGGACTCAGGAACGCCCGCAAGAAATATCATGGCGAACACTACGCCTGGGAAGGCGGCGAGGGCGTCCTGCTGACGACGAACAATAAAATCCTCATCGAGAACTTTGACTTCTTCGATAGTGACCTGGATCTGTATTCACTTGAAATCAGCAATCAGCCTGGCGCCAGCCCGCTGCGCAAGAATTTTTTAGGCGTGGACGGGAAGAATTACGCCTTTGTCAGCTTCGAGCGCGAATTCCTCGCTTGGTTGGATGCCGCCCTGCCGGAGGACTTTGGCAAGTCCGATCTGCTGCGCGTCACGCACGAAAAAATCGCGGAACTGACCGGAGAGGAAGCCATGCAGGGATTCTCGAAAGCGCAGTTCGTGGATGCCCAGCACGCGCGCATCCGCGCGAGACTCGCGCTGCGAAAAGAGGAGGGAAACTTCATCTCGAAGGAATGTTCCATCCCGGAACTCTTGGAGGAGGCGTATTTCGACAATTGCCGGGAAAGCAAGGTGTGGCGCTACCCGGTCATGTGCGTGGTCATTGCCCACCACACCGCCGACGACGACGACTATCAGGATTTCTTCATCTTCATGCGAACCGGCCAGGGCTACGAATTGATCGATATGCGGATTGTCGATCAGAGGACAGAGGACTGAAGAGCGGTCGCTGCGCGGCCTTTGCGGGGGGCGACGCATGCGTTGCCCAAGAACCAGGCTAACAGATTACAAAGCGAGCGTTCTGTCCTCAGTCCTCAGTCCTCAGTCTTCTGTCTTCTGTCTTCTGTCTTCTGTCTTCTGCAACGCCCACATCTGCGCGTATGCGCCGTTTTTCGCCAGCAGTTCGCCGTGTTTGCCGCGTTCCACGACGCAGCCTTCTTCCATGACCAGGATTTCGTCGGCGTTCATGATGGTGGAGAGCCGGTGCGCGATGATGAGGGTGGTGCGTCCCTGGGCGGCGGCTTCCAGTTGGGCTTGGATTGCCTGTTCGGTACGCGAATCCAGCGCGGAGGTGGCTTCGTCGAAAATCAGCAGGGAAGGGTTTTTCAGCAAGGCGCGCGCGATCGCCACCCGCTGTTTTTCCCCGCCGGAAAGTTTCAATCCGCGCTCGCCAACGCGGGTTTCATAGCCTTCGGGCAATCGCGCGACAAGGGCGTCCAGTTGCGCGGCGCGGGCGGCGGCCAATACCGCTTCGCGTCCGGCGCCGGGATTGCCGTACTGGATGTTGTAGAACAGGGTGTCGTTGAACAACACCGTATCCTGCGGCACGATGCCAATGGAAGCCCGGAGACTGGATTGGGTAAAGCCGCGAATATCCCGGCCATTGAAGCATATGCTGCCCGCCGTTACGTCGTAGAAACGGAACAACAGCCGCGCCAGCGTGGATTTCCCGGCTCCGGACGCGCCTACCACGGCTATCGTGTGTCCTGCGGGGATGCGGAATTCCATGCCCTGAAGAATGGGGCGCCTGGCGTCATAGGAAAAATGCACGCCGTTGAAATGTATGTCCTGTGGCGCGTGTTCCAGCGGCATTGCGCCGGGTTCGTCCGCGACTTCCTTGCCGGCGTGCAGCAAGGCAAACATGCGTTCAATATCGATCAAAGCCTGGCGAATTTCCCGATACACCACGCCCAGGAAGTTGAGCGGCATGTAAAGCTGCATCAAGAAGGCATTGACCAATACCAGATCGCCCACGCTCATGACGCCTTCCGTCACGCCTTTCGCGGCCTGCCACATGATCAGGGTGATGCCGATGACGATGATCGCCTGCTGTCCCAGGTTGAGGAAGGAGAGCGAAATCTGGCTCTTGGCGGCGGCCTCGGCCCATTCCCGCAGATTCTGGTCGTAGCGGCGAACTTCGTAGTCTTCGTTGTTGAAATACTTGACCGTCTCGTAATTCATCAGGCTGTCGATGGCGTGCGCGTTGGCGGCGGAATCCGTTTCGTTTACCCGGCGACGAATCAGGATGCGCCAGTTGCTTACCGTGAGGGTAAAGACGACATACGCGGCGAGCGAGGCAAGGGTGATCAGCGCGAAAGCCGGGTGATAACGGGCAATCAGAATCGCCAGCACCAGGGCGATTTCCACCAGCGTCGGCAGGATGGAATACAGGGTGTAATTGATCAGCGTGCCAATGGAATGGGTGCCGCGCTCGATGTCGCGGGAAATGCCGCCGGTCTGTCGCTCCAGGTGAAAGCGCAACGACAGGGCGTGCAGATGCCGGAAAACCTCCAGCGCCAGGCAGCGGATGGACTGCTGGGTGACGCGGGCAAAGAGGATTTCCCGCAATTCGGTAAACAACGCCGCCGCGAACCGCAGCAGCCCATAAAGCAACAACAGGCCGAGCGGCAACAGCAAGACCTGATTCGTCGGCGCCAGATCGTCGATGATGACCTTGAATGCCAACGGCACGCCCACCGTTGCCAGCTTCGCGCCTGCCAGGCACAAGAGCGCCGCGACAACCCGCCCGCGCCACGCCCAGAGATAGGGAAAGAGTTTGAGCAGCGTCGGCCAGAACGGCTGTTCAGGACGGGATTCGGCCAAAGCCGGAGACGGGGAAGGTCGCGTCATCACCACAAAATCAATCCGTTGAATTCTCATGCCATATGTTCTTCGATCCGCGTATTGTAATCCTCTGGTTTGGGGACAGGAGGCAGCAGGGCAATCGCATGAATGCCATTGGATTGACAGGGCAATTGCGCGAAGTTGCCGTATGGTGCGGGTAAAGGCGCTTGCTTGTCCGCTTCCCCCCTTGTCAGGGGAGGAACGCAATGGCAAACGCTCGCTCGCCATGATGAAGGCATTTGTGCGATTGCCCTGAACTTGACACACATTCTCCCCGCGATGTAGCATTTCACGGTACGCAGGAAATGACATCAGGGTTGAATGTGGCAACCGCTGTGGTTGATCCCCTCCGGCGCGATAGCAAAGCGGCTATGCAGCGGATTGCAAAGCCGGAATATCACTGATGCCGTCGGCGTCTTCGGTGGTCCATACATCAGGCGTTGGTTCCCACGCTGTCGCCAACGCGATTTTTCGGCTTTTTGAGTGCAATTGCACCCTACCGAACATGAAACATGGGGTTCAGGCCGTCATGGGATAGAGAATAGCGTTGTGGAACCAAAAGGAAACGGGCAGGATCGCCAGCAGGCTGCCGCATCCCGGCAGGAGGGCAGGCGCTCCGCCATGCCGGCCTGACGCCGCGACATGGATTCAAAGCGATGCCCCATGACGCCCAAGGCGGGCAGCAGAAGGGCGGACAACACGACCGCGCAGCTTTGCTGCCAAGAGAAGTGCGAGTATACGCCGTGCCACAGGGTCAAGGCGGCTTCCAGGCACACGCCATAAACGACGGGAATTCCATGTCCCGGGAGATGGGCAATGGCGGGACGGGACGCCCGCCGGGAAAGCCAGGAACCAATATCCACAACCCAGGCCAGACCCAACACCGCCAGGAATTCCCATTCCGAGTAAAAAAGGTACTTGCCCATGAACAGCGCAAACCATGCCGCCAGGATGAGGAAGACGCCCGGAAGAAGCAAAAGGTTCCTGGCGGACAGCATGGCATTGGCGGACAGGTTCACACGCCAGCGTCCCTTGAGCCAAAAAGGAACGATCCCGCACCAGAAGAATGGCGCCGCGTGGAGGGAGAAAACCAGCATGGAATCCGCAAGATCCTTGCGTATCGTGTCGATGAACATGGAAGCGCAGATCCCCAGGCAAAGCAGGAGTTGCAGGGCGGCAAGGACAAGACGCCCGCGCGCTTTCAATCCCCAAAAACCTCCCCGCTCCCAGGCGAAGACGCCCGCCGCCAGCGCCGTCAATCCCGCCCAGCAACCCACCAAACCTGTCCCATAGTCCACCGAACGGTAGCGCGGCAGATAAAAAAGCGCGGCCAGGAACACGACGAGGGAGCGCCACGGCGGCGAGGATTCGTCGTTTCAGCACGATTGCGTCCGGGAAGAAAGAGGGTTTGCGGTCATGATCATCCGAACCGGCGATTGTGCATTTTCAGCACGACGGAATCCCGTCTTTCGACCGAATGGGGTGCAATTAAAAGTGGAGGATGTCAAAGTGATATTACCCCTCCCTTTGCTGGTTTCCCAAGGCTGGCATAGCCTGGACGTATCCGGGGCGCGCGGTTTTCCTCCCCCCTGACAAGGG
>JAITRP010000098.1 GCA_031288305.1 Zoogloeaceae bacterium | reverse complement strand
ATCCTCCTCTGATTGCCTATCTTCTCAAGGGGGAAACGGGAGAATTCCTTTTTCAGGGATATGCTTATATGGAACCGGGAACCGGACCATCCGCCTATGATGCATACAAAGAGCATCTGCAATCCATCGGGAAAACACCATGACGGGAATCGCCAAAACACGCGGCAATGTCGCGCCCGGGACGCCGGATGACATTCGCCAAAAAAACGGGGCTGAAATCATGAAACGAAACCCTTTGATCCACCTTTTCCTGCTCTTCCTTTTCTTGCTGCCATTGTCGCTTTACGCGCAGGAGGCGGCGCATTCTCCCTTGCGCGCAAAACCTTCCGCGCAGGCGCGGGTTTTTCCGACGACGCCAACGGTTCGCCCCAATGGCGGCAAATGGCGGATTGGCTATTATGAAAGCGGCAATTACGCGGAATATCCCCTGACCCTGCGCGCCATCGCGGAAGGCTTGCAAAAACTGGGCTGGCTGAAACTTCCCCCCATTCCGGAAGGCTTGTCCGGCGAGTCGCTCTGGCATTTCCTGGCGAAGAACGCGCAGAGCGGCAACCTGGAATTCGTGGATGACGCCTACTGGAAGCCCGGAAATTTCGACGAAAAGCTGCGTCCGCGGACGATGCAATCGTTTGCGGAGCGGGTAAAGAACAAGCGCGACCTCGATCTCGTCATCGCCATGGGCACCTGGGCCGGACAGGACATGGCGCGTCTGGGCACGCCGATTCCCGCCGTCGTGGCCTCGACGAGCGACCCGCTCGAATCCGGCATCATCAAGAGCGCCGGGGACAGCGGCCAGGACAATCTGCACGCGCGCATCTATCCGGGACGCTACAAGAGCCAGGCGCGGCTTTTCCACAGCATCATTCCGTTCAAGAAGCTGGGCATCGTCTATGAGGATTCGCCCGAGGGACGCAGCTATGCCGCCATTGCCGCCATCGAGGAAGTCGCCAGGGAAGAAAAATTCGCCATCGTGCCCTGCCACGCGCCCTTTTCCGACGTGGACGCCGCGATTGCGACGCAAAAGGCGCTCGATTGCTACCAGAAAATCGCGCCGCGGGTCGATGCCGTCTATGTGACGACCCACCGGGGCATCACCGCGACCTCGCTGCGCCAGATCGCCGCCATCCTGCGCCGCGCCCAGACGCCCAGTTTTTCCATGCTGGGGTCGGAAGAAGTGAAGGCAGGGCTGTTGATGAGCCTGGCGGAAGCGAAGAAATCCTACCTGGGACTCTTCCACGCCGAAGTCATCGCCCGCGTCTTCAACGGCGCGAAACCCCGGCAACTGAACCAGATCTGGGCCGACCCCGCCAAGATCGCCCTGAACCTGGAAACCACCCGCCAGATCGGCTTCGACCCGCCCGTAGACATCCTGCTCGCGGCCGATGAGGTGTATGAGACCGGGAATGGGAAAAATGATGCCAGTACGAAGGATTGAAAAGCGGTAGTTTTGTCGATGCGAGCGAAACGACACGAGTACGGGACATGGCGATGCGGCATCTCAATCCGTGGTGCTGGCAACCAATACGCCGAGCGTTCGCCGCTGCGGATTGTGGAGGGTCAGGCACCAGATGCCCCACCATTTCTTGCCCGCGTCGAAATAGTCGATCCACTGGCTGCTGCCGGGATTTTTATCCGGGTCGCCAACCCAGTCGAACACTTCGACGCCTTCGCTCGGGACCATCCCCAGCGCGTCCAGCCAACCGGCGAAATCCTTGTCGCCCAATTGGGTGCTCCAAGGCAGGTCATAAAAGAAGGCGCGCTCCAAGCTTGAATCCTTGCCCGCCATCGCCTCAATCTCTTCGGGCAGAAGTTGCCCCCCGCGCCGCTGTCGCTCCCGGCGTCGCCGCTTACGCACTCGCAGCCAGATTCACAGGACGGAGTCCGGGTATCGTCCGCCGACGCGGTATTTCCCGCGCCAATGACCTGCCCGCCCTCTTCCGCCGAAACCACGCGCCAGCCGCCGGACGCAACCTCGCCTTCCCCTTCCCCGGCAACATCGCCCGCAACAAGATAATAACCGCTCTCCTCTTCTTCCAGCGCCGCGCGCCTTACCCAATACTCCTTGCCCAGCGCCGCGTCACGTATCCGGTAACGCTCCGCGTCGGCTTCGACAATCGCCGCGTAGTGCCCCGTCTTCCAGTGAATCACCGACGGCGCCGGTATGGAACCGCCCGGATTCCGGTACAGCGCCGCCACATCGCGTCCCTGACCTTGCGCCAGCGATTGCAGCTCGGCAAGACTATACCCCTCCGTCTTCACCGGAAGCTCAAGACGCCTTGACGCCATCTCCGCTCCATCTGGCGCCAGCATCTGGAACAGCGCCAACGGACCACACAAAAAAGCGCCCGCCGTCGGATTGCGCATCTGCCACAAACCCTCCCGCGCATACGCCCGCGCTTCACTCGCCGAACCCGACAACTCACGCCCCTCCAATTCCTCCAGCAGCGCCGCCGCCGCTTCCGCATGACCCAGTCGCGTCTCCAGCTTCACCAGCTCGCCAACCACTTGATCCACAAACCGCTTCACTTCCACCTGCCCAACCGCCTTGCCCGCGTCCCACGCCGCGCGCCAATCCTTGAGCGCCTGACCATGACGCCCCTCTTCCAACGCCAACATCCCCAGATTGCCCAACAACCCCACCTTCCACGCACTCCCAGGATGACGCGCCAAAAAACCTTCCAATTCCCCTCTCTCCCTCGACTCCCCATACGCCGTCAGCGCCAAAACCAACTCCGCCCGCTCCAGCTCCCCTCCACGCTCCGCCAACAGCACAAACGGCAAATATACACTCGGAATACGAACCACCCCAGATTCCAGACCAGCAGAACCGCTTGCCGCTCCCTCCGCCGCCATCACCGGTAACGGCACAACCTCCACTGCAAGCAGCAACACCATGACCAGACTCGCTTTACAAGAAAGCCTCGTAAACACATGATTCATGGCGCATACCTTCAGAAAGAGAGATTATGTTGTCAAATGCCAGAAGACTATAAGGGCATTCTATGAAAAAAGCAACAACAAACAATATGCCGGGCGGCGCGCGCGCAAGAATTATGCACCGCAAAATCTCTTGACACCGCAAAAGTTTGCCCTGTCCCTGCTGCGCCATGATGCGCGATACCCACCCTGTCGGGAAGAAATAGACGCAAATGGCATGAAATCCTGTCAAATCCCCGCATTTCGATATCCAAAAATGAAAAACCGCACTCTCAACACAAATGATCGTTTCGCTTACGGCGTCTGGAAGAAGAGTTTTGCAAAAGGCTCATATATCTCTTCACCATGGATTCCTTATTTCGGGTGGCGCTGCCGGCACCGGCACCAGACTCGGCTTTGAAATCTCTCCAGAATCAAATATTCCTCCAAACCATCCTGAACATGCTGGACATGGAACGCTTGTTCTTATCTGATTTCTTTCCACTCCAGAAATTCACAAACTGAGCTATCGGATTGGGGTCTAACATTTTTATGCGCAGAAAAACCAGAATAGGTAGGCAAAAATCGTTCAAAACCCAACTCTCTGAACAAGTCTAAATTTACTTCATTAAGTTGTACTCCTATAACATCAATCTCATCATAGTTAAACATTCCTGAATATTCATTATAGTGATCGTCCAAACTAAATACAATTCGTTCACAAGTTTTTGGCCTAGGTTCATTATTCAAGGCGCTAAATACAGTAACTTCACCTCCTATATTTTTACGATACTCATCAACAAAAGCATGGTTTTCAGGACTATCAATAACCCATACAGGATAATGTTTTGCGATAGGTATTATTTTCTCTGCAAAACCAGTATCCAAGATCAAAATGACTTTATTTCCCATTGTTTGCCCCATCGGAAGGAATAGGAATACCAGGCTGCCTTTCACCATCAATCCAAGGGTGCCTGTTAGGCACTCCTTGTCCATGATCATGATCCCAATCGATATCCTCTAAAGGCTTACCATCTGGGCCATATGTGCGCGTTTGCCCGCTGCCTGGATTTACAACTGTATCTCCAGGTATGCCTGTATTGGGTGTTTTTGACGGGCGCTGCCCGGTCGGCGTACTCGGTGGGCATTCGTCAGTAGGTTTAGCTTCCTCGGCATTTTCATCAAAGTTACAAATGCCCGCCAAGAGGCATGCTGCGACCAGACCACCCCCTCCAAGATTCGTGCGAACCCACGTTCCGATCGCACCGGCAGCAGCGCGACCACCAATTGCGCGAACACCAATACCAATTGCTGGAGCCCAAGCGAACTCCCCAGTCGGGTCTACGAAGTTCACCGGATTTCCGCCCACATAAGCATATAGGTTGATGCCGCCGTGTTCTCCGATGGGGTCACGGTTCAGCCATCTTCCGGCTTCGGGGTCGTAGAAGCGGTAATGCGTCAGGTACAGGCCGCTCGCGTGCCGGTACATTCCCGCGTAGCCAAAGTCCGGCAGCAGACCTTCCTGTTCCAGATTCTCCCCGTAAGGCCCATAGTC
>JAITRP010000068.1 GCA_031288305.1 Zoogloeaceae bacterium | reverse complement strand
GGACCAACTGGATATTGTGCGAAGCCGGAAAATGGCAGTTCACGAAGTCGTAATAGCCCCAATAGCCGTTAATGAACTCTTCCCCACTGAACTCGGCGTTCTCGATGGTGACGCGCTTTTTGTCTATTTCCTTCAGGCGCAAGTCAACGTCCTTGAGATAGTCGTACGTGCGCCCGAACTCGCGGATGGGCTTTCTCTTGCCCATGCCCGCGCCCGCCGCCAGTCCTGGCAGGGCGGCGGCAACGCCCGTCATCGCCAGCGCCTTGAGCGCCTGTCGCCTGGGGAGTTTCTTCATTTCTTCCTGCATCCGGGTCTTCCATTGCGTTCATCGAAAAGTCGCGCCTGCGGCGCATATTGCCGTCCGCCAGCGCCTGCCCTCGCTCGCCAGGACATTATCGTCGTTCGACCCACCAGATCATGCTGGCGGCGGCGATGAGGAAGAGGGCGGGAGGGGCGATGGCGCTGGCGAGGGGCGGCCAGTCGCGCAGAATGCCCAGGCTGGAAAACAGGGCGTTCAGCATGTGGAAGAGCACGCCTGCCATGACGCCGGCGAAAATTTGCAGGCTGATGCCGCCCATGCGGCTGTGACGCGCGGCAAAGGGCAGCGCCAGCGCCATCATGACCAATGCCGTCGCCGGATAGAAGAACTTTTTCCAGAGCGCGATCTCGTAGCGGCTGGTGTTTTGTTTATTGTTGGAAAGGTGGCTGCGGTAGTTCCACAGTCCAAGGACCGACATGCGTTCTGGCGCGACCATGAGCACGGAAATGATGTCTGGCGACAGGGTCGAGTTCCAGCGCATTTCGTCCTCGCGCTCCACGCGGGAGCGCGCGTTTTCCGAGCGTTCCGGGCGCAGGATTTTCAGGTCGCCCAGATCGCCCAGCACGGTGCGCGCCACACCGGTCAGCCGCCATTGGCCATCGCCCAGAAACTCGCCGCCTTGCGCTTCCAGCACGTAGCGAAGGCGGTTTGCATCGTCGAACTGGTAGACGCGCACCCCTTCCAGCCGGGCATCATGTGTGGCGGCGCGGATATTCACGAAGGCCCGGTTGTTGTCCTTGACCCACAGGCCGGAAGCGAATTCCCTGGCAACGACATTGTAAATGGCCCTGGTGCGGACTTCCTGCGCGGCGCGTTCAGAGAAAGGCGCCAAGGTTTCGCCCAGGAGCAAGGCGGCAAGCGCAAAAACGCCCGCCACCTTGAGCAGCGGCTTCAACAACGCGAGGGCGCTCATGCCGGAAGCGCGCAGCACGGTGATTTCCGAATGGCGGGTAAGGTTGGAGAGCGCGTAGAGCGCGCCAATCAGCACGGCAATGGGCATCAGTTCGTAGATGCGTCCGGGCAGGCGCAGGGCGACATAGAGAAAGGCATGCTGGATGCTGAATTGTCCGCGTCCCACATTCTTCAGGCTTTCGATGGTGTCGAAAAAGGCATAGAGCGCCAATAGCGCCGTAAATACCAGCAGGATTGCCAGGAACAGTTCCCGCGCCAGATAGCGTTCGTGGATTTTCATGGGGCGCGCGGCCTTCTGGCAAGAGCCGTCTTGCAGCGCGCGGCAAGCGCGGGCAGGAGGGCAAGAATGGAAAGCCGCCGGTAGAAAAGCAGCGCCAGCAAGAAGAGCATGATCAAGTGCGGCGCGGCCAGCGCCGTGGAAAACAGCGTCAGGCCCCGCGCCACCCATGCCTGGGCGATGGATAGCAGATTGTTGTAGATGGCAAACACCAGTATGGCGAACAGCATGTTCATCGAACGTCCGGCGCGGGGATTGACAAAGGAAAGCGGCACCGCCAGAAAGGCGAGCAACAGGGCGGAAATGGGCAGTCCCAGACGCCACAGAATTTCCCCGGCTTCGCGCGGATTGGCGACATCCAGTTCCAGTATGGACATGGTTTTCGGCGTTTGCCCGGTTTCCCGCGCCCCGGCTTTCTGCAGGAGCAGGCTGTAGCGGTCGAATTCCATGACGCGAAACTCCGGCGATCCCGGCGCCACTTCGTAACGCTGGCCATAATTCAGCACCAGAAAGCGATCGCCGTTTTCCAGGACTTTCTGCGCGCCGCTATCCGCCATGACCACGTCCAGACGCCCTCCCTGCACCGTGGCGGCAAAGATGTTCTGCACTTCCCCGGCGTCTTCGGAGAGTTTTTCCACAAAGAAGATGCGTTTACCGGAACTGGCTTCGCGGAACATGCCCGGCGCGATCAGCGCCGTGTCGCTCTTGGCGTCCAACTGGTCGCGGTAGGCTTCGCTGTGGGACAATGCCCAGGGCGAGAGGAAGAGGGAGAGGAGCGCCACGATCAGTACGGCGGGCAGCGCGAAACGGCCAACCGGAATCAGCCAGGCGGTGAGCGGCAGGCCGGAAGAAAACCAGACCACCATTTCCGAATCCCGGTAGGCGCGGGAAAGCGGCAGCAAAATTGCCATGAACAGGGTGAGCGAGAGCAGTACCGGCAGATAATTCAGGGCGGCAAAGCCCAGCAGCGTCGCGACGGCTTCCGCCGCCAGTTTGCCGCTCGCGGCCTCATTCAAGAGACGAATAAGCTGCGTGGAGATGATGATGGCAAAAAGCGCGACAAAAATGCCTGTTGCGGCATGGGCAAACTCGCGGCGCGCGGCGCGCTCGAAAATCATGGCGTCAAGGTGTCCGTCCAAGGAAACGGGAGGCAAAGGCGCAGGGAAACTTTGACTTCCGCAAAAAGAAGCAGGGATAATCGCCTCCTTGCCCCAGCAACCGATTTGGGAAGGAACGGCGCATGGAATTTAGCATAAAAAGCGATTATTCGGATAGTCGGAACCTTTGTGTCGTGGCGGGCGTCTTCGAGGCGCGCCGTGGCCGGTTTACCCTGTTTGCCAAGCAGATCGACCAGGTTTCCGGCGGTTATCTGACGGAATTTCTCCAGCGCGGCGAGATGGAGGGCAAGCTCGCCAACGTCCTGATGCTGCACCACGTTCCGGGCATGACGGCGCGCGTGTTGCTGGTGGGACTGGGCAAGGAAAAAACCTATCGTGAAGCCGAATTCCGCAAGGTCGTGCGCGCCGCCGTCACGGCTTTGGACTCTGCCGGAATCCAGCGCGCGTTCTTGTCGCTCACTTCCGGCGAAGCGCCGCAGGATACGAGCTGGCGCATCCGGCAAGCGGTGTTGGTGGCGGAAGAGGCGCTCTATCGCTTTACCCGCTGCAAAAGCAAGAAATTGCCGCCGCGCCGTCATGCCCTGCGCCATCTCACGCTGGCGGCGGATAGCCCTGAACTGTCCGCGAACGAAACCGCGCTTTCCCAGGGACGCGCCATCGCCGAAGGCGTCCGTCTGGCGCGGGACTTGGGCAACCTGCCCGCCAATATCTGCACACCGGAATATCTGGCCGAAACCGCCCGCGACATGGCCTCTGAATTGAAACTCGCGTGCACCATTCTCACGCCGAAAAAAATCGCCGCCGAAGGCATGGAAGCCTTGCTCGCCGTCGCCCGCGGCTCGCGCCAGGAAGCGCGTTTTATTCACATTGAATACAACCCGTCCAAGAGCATGGGTAGACCATTGGTATTGGTCGGCAAGGGCATCACCTTCGATAGCGGCGGCATTTCCCTCAAGCCCGCCGCAGGCATGGACGAGATGAAATATGATATGTGCGGAGCCGCCGCCGTATTGGGCGTCCTGCGGGCGGCGGCGCGCATGGCCTTGCCCGTGCCGCTGGTTGCGCTCATTCCCTGTTGCGAGAACATGCCCGGCGGCGCCGCCGCGCGCCCTGGCGATATCGTGCGTTCCCTTTCCGGGCAGAGCATAGAGATCCTCAATACCGACGCCGAAGGCCGTCTGCTGCTTTGCGACGCGCTCGCCTACGCCAAGCGTTGCAAGCCTGTCGCCATCATCGACGTGGCGACCCTGACCGGCGCTTGCGTGGTGGCGCTGGGGCATGTCGCCAGCGGCCTTTTTACCCAAGATGAAGATTTGGCGCGCGCCCTGGCGCAGGCTGCCGAGACAGCGCAGGACAGGCTCTGGCGTTTGCCCTTGTGGGAAGAGTACGGCGAAGCCCTGAAAAGCGGGTTTGCGGATATTGCCAATGTCGGCGGACGCGATGGCGGCGCGATCACTGCCGCCAGTTTCCTGTCGCGCTTTGTGGATAAAAAGATCCCCTGGGCGCATCTGGACATTGCCGGAACCGCCTGGAGCGGCGACAAGGAAAAGGGCGCGACGGGGCGTCCGGTCGCCCTGCTCTGCCATTACCTCCTGCAACGCGCCCAAGCGCGGGATGCCCCGGCGGACAAGGCATTATGACAAAAGTTTTTTTCTACCACAATGTCGCAAACCGCCTGCAAGCGGCCTGCGATTTGATCGTGAAAAGTTTTGCCCAGGGCAAGACTTTCACCATCCTGGTTTCCGACCCAGAGCGCGAGCAATTCGTCGATCGCATGCTGTGGGTGCAGCCGCCGCTTTCCTTCTTGCCGCATTGCCGAGCGGACGCGGCAAACGCGGCGCAAACGCCGGTGCTGCTCACCGCGGATACGGAATTGCCGCATCTGCATACTGATCGCCTGTTGAATCTCGATGACAACGCGCCGAAATCCTTTGCCCGCTTCCAGAACCTCGTCGAAATCGTCAGCCAATCCGAAGCGGATCGCGCCTATGCCCGCCAGCGCAGCCGCATCTACAAGGAACAGGGCTGTGAAATCCGCTTTTTCGACATGCAGACCGCCAAATGAATACAACGCCTCCGCCGCCATTTCGCCCCTCCCATTCCACGGACGACAATGCCATTGATCGTCTGCTGGAATCCCTGAAACGCAAAGAACCAGCGCCCGCCGCGCCAATGGGGGAAGGCGATTTGCCACTGCTCACCGACATCGTGCGCGCCGAATATCCGCCCAGGATACGCGCGTTCGTCGCGCAGCCCGCTGTATCGTCCACAATGCCGCCCGTGACTCCGCTACCGGAAGAAAAACTCGCGCCGCCCGTCGATAAGCGTGACGCAATGGCTGCCGCCGCCGCGCTTCAGGCGCTGGAAACGCGTGTGCAGGAACTGCCTCACATCATCGCCAACGCCCTGAAAAACGCCTTGCCCAGCATTACCGCCGAAGTTCTCAGGGAAATCAGGAGGACAGAGGACAGAGGACAGAGGACAGAAAACGGAGCGGCCGCTACGCGGCCTTTGTAGGTGTGCGCGTTCCACGCCCCAAAACCAATGGAGTCAACCATGCCAAACACGCAGCCACTGGATACGGAATACAGACCACAAAGCGAGCGTTCTGTCCTCTGTTAGGATAACGCTTCTGTTCGTGGAGGGAATGTTCATGTCGACACAACCCAAAGCCCGCCGCCTGACGCTGAGCGATTTGGGAAAGCGCCATCAGGCGGGTGAAAAACTGGTCATGCTGACCTGTTACGACGCGAGCTTTGCGGCGCTTTCGGAGGCGGCGGGCGTGGAACTGTTGCTGGTGGGCGATTCCCTGGGCAATGTGGTGCAGGGGCAGGATTCCACCCTGCCCGTGACCTTGCAGGAGATGTGCTATCACACGGCGGCGGTGCGGCGCGGCAGTGAACGGGCGATGATCGTCGCGGACATGCCCTTCGGCGCTTCGCAGATCAGTCCGGAGGAGACCTTTCGCAACGTCGTGCCCTTGATGGCGGCGGGCGCGCAGATGGTCAAGATCGAAGGCGGCAGGGAAATGGCGGAAACGGTGCGCTTTCTGACGCACAGGGGCGTCCCGGTCTGCGGACACATCGGACTGACGCCGCAATCGGTGCATCAACTGGGCGGTTTCCACGTCCAGGGCAAAAGCGAGGCGGATGCCGAACGCCTCTCGGAAGACGCGCTGGCGCTGGAAGCGGCGGGCGCGGCAATGCTGGTGCTGGAAGCCATGCCCGCCACGCTGGGCGAAGCGGTGACGAAAAGACTGCATATCCCCACCATCGGCATCGGCGCGGGCGTAAAAACTTCCGGACAAGTGTTGGTGTTGTATGACATGTTGGACATCAGTCCCGGAAAAAAACCGCGCTTTGTCAAGAATTTCATGGCGGGCGCGGAAAACGTACAGGCGGCGGTGGCGGCCTATGTGCGGGAGGTCAAGTCCGGAATCTTCCCTTCCGTTGAATTTTCCTACTGAAAAACATGCACACCTTTCATCGTCTCGACGATTTGCGCCAGTACCGGCAGAACGTGGCGCGCGTGGCCTTCGTGCCGACCATGGGCAACCTGCACGCGGGGCATCTTGCCCTAATGCGCGCTGCGCGCGAACATGCCGATACGGTGATTGCCAGCGTGTTTGTCAATCGTCTGCAATTTGGCCCCGGCGAGGATTTCGAGCGTTATCCGCGCACCTTGCGGGCAGACAGCGAAAAACTGGCTGATGCGGGCGTGGATGCGCTGTTCGCGCCGGACGAGGGCGAATTGTATCCAGAACCGCAAACCTGTTTTGTCGAGCCGCCCGATCTGCAACATCTGCTGGAAGGCGAGTTTCGCCCCGGCCATTTTCGCGGCGTCGCCACCGTGGTGTTGAAGCTCTTCAACTGCGTACAACCGCAAGCGGCGATATTCGGCAAGAAGGATTACCAGCAATGGATGCTGATTCGCCTGATGACCCGGCAATTGGCGCTGCCCATCGAGATTGTCGGCATGGAGACCGTGCGCGCGCCAGATGGATTGGCGCTGTCTTCGCGCAATGCCTATCTTTCCCCTGTGGAACGCGCCGAAGCGCCGCGCCTGTACCAGACGCTGCGCGAACTGAAGGAGGCCGTGCTGCGCGAAGGGGTGGAGCACAGCGCGGCGTTACAACAGGAAGCCCGTCAAAACCTGGACAAACACGGGTGGGAGACGGATTATCTTGCCGTGCGCCAGCAATCCGACCTGCAAGCGCCTTCTTTCGCAACGCAACAGCTGGTGATTGTGGCTGCTGCCCGTCTGGGCGCGACGCGACTGATCGACAATCTGGAAATTGGGTAGTAGGCTTTGCGTCACGCGGCAAAAATCTTTATTTGACAGTGAACATTTTGCCGTTACAATGCGTTCCCCCAAATCCCCCCAACTGCAAGACGGGAGATGCCATGCAACGAATCATGCTCAAATCCAAGCTGCACCGGGTCACGACGACGCATTCCGAATTGAATTACGAAGGTTCCTGCGCCATCGACGAAAACCTGCTGGACGCCGCCGACATCAAGGAATATGAACAGATCGACATCTGGAACATCCATAACGGCGAACGGTTCACCACCTACGCCATTCGCGCCGATCGCGGTTCCGGCATCATCTCGGTCAACGGTTCCGCCGCCCGCAAGGCCGCGCCGGGCGATCTGCTGATCATCGCCAGCTTCGCGCGGCTGGACGAGGCGGAAATCGCCCGCCATACGCCCCGGCTGGTGTATGTGGACGCGCAAAACCGCATCGCCCGTTCCGGCAAGGCGATTCCCGCGCAAGCCGCATAAGACGGATTGCGCTCTCCCGCTCATGCGCCAGATTTTTCTCGATACGGAAACTACGGGACTGGAGCCGCGCCTGGGGCATCGCGTCATCGAAATCGCCGGCGTGGAGATGAAGAACCGCCGCCTGACAGGCCGCCATCTGCACCATTACCTCAATCCCGACCGGGAAATCGACGCGGGCGCGCAGGCTGTGCATGGCATCGACCGCAGTTTTCTCGAAGACAAACCCCGCTTCGCGCAGATTGCCCGCGAATTCATGGATTTCGTCATCGGCGCGGAACTGGTCATCCACAACGCGCCCTTCGACATTGGCTTTCTCGACATGGAACTGGCGCGCCTCGACCTGCCCGCCACCCAGAACATCTGCGCCAGTGTGCGCGATACCCTGAAAATGGCGCGCGAACTGCATCCCGGCAAACGCAACAACCTCGACGCCCTCTGCGAACGCTACCAAATCAGCAACGCGCACCGCACCCTGCACGGCGCGCTCTTGGACGCCGAATTGCTGGCGGATGTCTATCTCGCCATGACGCGCGGTCAGGAAAGCCTGGCGATGGATATGTCCACGCGCCTGTCCAAGACCGCCGCGGACAGGGAACAGACTGAAGGCGCCGCGCGCCCTCCCCTCCTCGTTCGCCGCGCCAGCGCCGAAGAACTCAGGGAACACGCAAGGGTGCTGGAACATATCCGCCAGGAAAGCGGCGGCATCTGCCTCTTTTGTCAGGAACCAGAGGAAATCGCCGAAGGTTGAAGCGGCGCGTTGCGGGGTGAAAAAAACCCGCCTTGCGGGCGGGTTTTGCACAAGAACACAAAGGACAAGGCCAGATTCAGGCGCGCTGAATGTTGGCGGCCTGTTTGCCTTTTTGTCCCTGCACAACGTCAAAAGAGACTTTCTCGCCTTCCTTGAGGGTTTTGAAACCGTTCATGGTGATAGCGGAAAAATGCGCGAAAAGGTCTTCGCTCCCGTCATCCGGCGTGATGAAGCCGAAACCCTTGGAATCGTTGAACCACTTGACAGTACCAGTTGCCATATTTGCTGCTTCCTACAAAAAACACAAAAAACACGGGAAAATTCCCGACCACCTGTTTTGACTCCGGCAACCGGCGCCAATGGCGTAGGCAATGCGCTTGAATCCAAACGGCGTCGTTTTACGCGAACCGCATTCAGACGTCAACAACTTTTAACATCTTGACGTTGTTTTTTTGCAAGATTCCCCAAATCGTGGCGAAACTGGCGCAAACCAAAACCCTTCCGGCAGTGTTGCACTCTCGAACAGACTGTATAAAATCTCCGGCATGAGCACCGAAAACCAGCAGGAAGCAGTCCTTGAAACGGAAGCCATTCAGGTTGAGCCGCCCCATCTTTACAAGGTATTGCTGTTGAATGATGATTACACGCCCATGGATTTCGTGATCCATGTGCTGCAACGCTTTTTTGCCATGAACAAGGAACGCGCCACGGAAATCATGTTGAAAGTCCATCATGAAGGACGCGGCATCTGCGGACTTTTTTCGCGGGACGTGGCGGCCACCAAGGTGGAGCAAGTCAGCGGATTTGCCCGCCGGCACCAGCATCCGCTGGCTTGCGTCATGGAAAAGGATTGAAAATGATCGCCCAGGAACTGGAAGTCAGTCTGCATATCGTCTTCGTCGAGGCGCGGCAGAAGCGGCATGAGTTCATCACTGTCGAGCATCTCCTGTTGGCCTTGCTGGACAATCCCACGGCGGCGGCGACCCTGCGCGCCTGCGGCGCCAGCCTGGAGCAGATGCGCGACGATGTTTCCCGCTTCATCCAGGAACACACGCCCGTCGTGCCGGGCAAGGAAGACATCGACGCCTCGCCTACGCTGGGTTTCCAGCGCGTCATCCAGCGCGCCATTCTGCATGTGCAATCTTCGGGCAAGAAGGAAGTCAATGGCGCGAATGTGCTGGTTGCCATTTTTGGCGAAAAAGATTCGCACGCAGTGTTTTTTCTGCAAAGGCAGGGGGTGACGCGGCTGGACGTGGTGAATTACATCGCCCACGGCATCAGCAAGGTCAAAGCGCCCAAGGCGGCGGAAGGCGCAGAAAGCGACGCGGCGCAGCAGGCCGCCGTCAATCCGCTGGAAAGTTTCGCCGTCAATCTCAACCGGCTGGCCGCCGCAGGCCGGATTGATCCGCTGATTGGGCGGGAAATGGAACTCGAACGGGTAATTCAGACGCTCTGCCGCCGCCGCAAGAACAATCCCTTGTTGGTGGGTGAGGCGGGCGTGGGCAAAACCGCCATTGCCGAAGGGCTGGCCAGTCAGGTGGTGAAAAAGGCCGTGCCGGAGGTACTGGCAAAGGCCACGGTCTATGCGCTGGATATGGGCGCGTTGCTGGCGGGCGCCAAATATCGCGGCGATTTCGAGCAGCGCCTGAAGAATGTCCTGGGAAAGCTGCGCGAAATCCCCGACGCCATTTTGTTCATCGACGAGATTCACACCTTGATTGGCGCGGGCGCGGCCTCCGGCAGCACGCTGGATGCGTCCAATCTCCTGAAGCCGGCGCTTTCCAACGGGCAGTTGAAGTGCATTGGCGCGACGACCTATAACGAATATCGCGGCATTTTTGAGAAGGATCATGCGCTGACCCGGCGTTTCCAGAGAATTGACGTCGGCGAGCCTTCCGAAAGCGAGTCGCTGGAAATTCTCAAGGGCTTGAAAACACGCTTCGAGGCGCATCATGGCGTCAAGTATTCCGGCGCGGCGCTTTCTGCCGCCGTAGAGCTTTCCGCACGCTACATTACCGACAGGCATCTGCCGGACAAGGCCATAGACGTGATCGACGAAGCGGGCGCGGCGCAACGCATCCTGCCCAGGTCGCGGCAGAAAAAGCTGATCGGCAAGAGCGATATTGAAGATATTATCGCCAAAATCGCCCGTATTCCGCCGCGTCATGTCAGCACGGATGATCGCGACGTTCTGAAAACTCTGGAGCGCGATCTGAAGACCGTGGTTTTTGGGCAGGACGCCGCCATCGAAACCTTGTCCCGCGCCATCAAAATGGCGCGCTCCGGCCTGGGAAGTCCGGAAAAGCCGATTGGCGCCTATCTTTTTTCCGGACCGACGGGCGTAGGCAAGACCGAGGTGGCGCGACAACTGGCCTATGCGCTGAATATCGAACTGCTGCGCTTTGACATGAGCGAATACATGGAGCGTCACGCGGTTTCCCGGCTGATTGGCGCGCCGCCAGGATACGTCGGCTTCGAGCAGGGCGGCTTGTTGACAGAGGGCATCAACAAGGCGCCTTACGCGGTGTTGTTGCTCGACGAAATCGAAAAAGCGCATCCGGATATTTTCAATATCCTGCTGCAGATCATGGATCACGGCACATTGACCGACAACAATGGACGCAGGGCGGATTTTCGCAATGTGATCATCATCATGACCACCAATGCTGGAGCCGCCGACCTGCAAAAGAACCGCATGGGATTCATGCCGGGCGCGCAGGCTGGGGATGAACTGGTGGAAATCAGGCGCCTGTTTACGCCGGAATTCCGCAACCGGCTGGACGCCATCGTTTCCTTCAAGCCGCTGGATTACGACATCATCCTGCGCGTGGCGGATAAATTTCTGATGCAACTGGAAGCGCAATTGAGCGAAAAAAAGGTCGAGGCGCATTTTACCGATGCGCTGAAGGCCATGCTGGCGCAAAAGGGTTTTGATCCCCTGATGGGCGCGCGCCCCATGGCGCGGCTGATTCAGGACAGCATCCGCGCCGCCCTGGCCGACGAATTGCTGTTTGGCCGCCTGACGCATGGCGGGCGTGTCACTGTGGATGCCGCCGAAGACGGCGCAGTACGCCTGGTTTTCGAAGAAGAGACTGCGGAACTGGGCGCATAAGGAGGCGGCAAAAAGTAAAACCCGCTTTTCGCCGATCTATCCCGAGGTTTGAAACCAGGCAAAGCTTGGCTTCAAACCGTGTAAATCCTACGAAACCTGTCTAAACGCAAGCCGATGCCTGTCCTCTGTCTGCCCCGCCGCATTGCCCATCTGGATATGGACGCCTTTTTTGCTTCCGTGGAACTGCTTTCCTATCCGGAATTACGTGATCTTCCAGTCGTGGTGGGCGGCGCCAAGATCGCGCCACCGGAAAAACTGCCGGATAGCCGATATGTGTTCGCGCGATTAAAAGACTACAGCGGGCGCGGCGTGGTGACGACTTCCACCTACGAAGCGCGCAAGCTGGGCGTCTTTTCCGGCATGGGGCTGATGCGCTCGGCGCAACTCGCGCCGGAGGCCATCCTCCTGCCCGCCCGCTTCGACGCCTACCGCAACATTTCCCGCCGCTTCAAACACGCCGTCGCGCAAATCGCGTCCACCATCGAAGATCGCGGCATCGACGAAATCTACATCGATCTCACGGAACTCGCGGAGGCCACGCTGCCGCTGGCGCAACGTCTCAAGGCCAGCGTCCACGCCGCCACCGGCCTCACCTGTTCCATCGGCATCGCCCCTAACAAGCTGCTCGCCAAAATCGGCTCCGATCTACAAAAACCGGACGGCATTACCGTGCTCCTGCGAGAAAACGTGGCAGAGCGCATTTGGCCGCTACATGTCAAGAAAATCAACGGCGTAGGCGCGAAAACCGCCGCACATCTGGAAAAACTGGGCATCCATAGCATTGGTGAACTCGCCGGGGCACCCGTCGAGATGCTGACGCAAAATTTCGGCCCGCGCATCGGCGCATGGCTTTCCTGCGCCGCCAACGGCATCGACGACAGTCCCGTCGTCACTTGGCGCGCGCCCAAGAGCCTCAGCCGGGAAATCACCTTTGAACGCGACCTGCATGTGCGCCACGACCAAGCCGAACTTTCCGCGCAGCTCGCCGCGCTCTGCGCGCGCCTTGCCGAAGACCTGGAAAAAAAGGGCTACGCGGGACACACCATTGGCGTCAAGCTGCGCTTTGCCGATTTTCATCTCGCCACACGGGAAATCACCTGGCCGCAGGCCATGTTCGCGGTCGGAGATCTGCTCCGCGCCGTCCGCCAGTGTCTGAAACACAAGCTCTTCGTCGATGCCGACCAGCAGCGCATCCGGCTTTTGGGGGTACGTTGCGGCAGTCTGGTGACGCGCGAACAAGCCAACGAGACCGCGCCAAAACCAGAACCCCAACAGGGCAAACTGCCGTTTTAAAAAAAACAAACGCCAGACCGGACATGCCGAATCCGGCGCATCACGCGCGGGCCTGCGTCATCGCAAGCGCGGCGCAGACCTTCAACCTTCATGGCAGGAACTTCTTGATCACGGCTGAGATAAATGGAGGGTTTTTGCGAGATAAATGGCGGGACGTGGCGGGATGGGGCGGGACTTTGCGGGATGGGGTGTTGCAAAAGTGAGACAGGATTTCAGGAGGGGA
>JAITRP010000052.1 GCA_031288305.1 Zoogloeaceae bacterium | reverse complement strand
AAAGGTTCCGGCATCCAATCGTTATCGTAGTCGCGGCCTACGGCAATGAAAT
This sequence comes from Zoogloeaceae bacterium, assembly GCA_031288305.1. Taxonomy (GTDB): domain Bacteria; phylum Pseudomonadota; class Gammaproteobacteria; order Burkholderiales; family Rhodocyclaceae; genus Azovibrio. The sequence goes on along the minus strand of JAITRP010000052.1, from coordinate 4,973 downwards.
CATTCCCTACCGCTCCACCGCCGTGCAGCGTGCCCCAATCTCCCGCCAGCAGCAACTCATAAGCCCTATCCAGCCCTTCTGCCGTCTCGGCCAGATTGGGCAGCACCCGCTCGCCCCACACGATGTCCGGCTGGCGATTCAGAGGCCGGGCGCGGTAATCGTGCGGCGGATGCTTCATGTATTCCTCCAGCGCCGCGTAGCCCGCTTCCACCACCGCCCTGAAAGCGTCGCGCATCTGTTTGAAATAGCCAGGGGAACTGTAACGCTCCAAAAGGTAGATTTCCTGCGCAATCAAAGGTGTGCTCATTCGTTGTGCTCCTTGGGCGCGATTGAAAGTGGAGGGAATCTGTCCGCGCGAAGAACGAAACGCCGCGTTGATTTTTCCCACATCGTCATTGCGAGGGCCGTAGGCCCGTGGCAATCCAGCGCGCCCGCAAGGGCGCTGAAGCGCCCTCTGGATTGCCACGGGCCTACGGCCCTCGCAATGGCGAAACGAGGGAGATTAACACAGCGTTTTGTTCTTCGCGCCAATGAAAATCCTCCACTTTCAATCACGTCCGTGCTCCCTGGTCTATTCTTTTCCATCGCCGGGTTCGGGGATTATCCACTGTTTGCCTTCCGGCTGCGGTTCCAGCCATTGCCAGATTGGCGGGGCGTTGCCGGTCTCGAAGTCCGGCATGCGCTTCCCTTCCCTGAAATATTTGCCGGAGGTGAGCCACCAGCCGGAGCGGGTGCAGGGACTGCCGCCTTCCACGCGCGGGGCAAAGGGTTCGAGCAGGGGACTGCCATGTTGTTCGATATAACCGCGAACATCGTGCGCGTAGACGTTTTTTTCGCCCGGCGGGGTGAGGGTGGTGAACAGGTAGGTTTTTTCCTCTTCGGGAATCGTGCCATCTTCGTAACGGTCGTCGCGCCAGATGAGACGCCATAGTGCGCTGAAATCTTCGCTGTCATAACCGTAGAACTCGTCGCTGGCGTCCCGGTAGGCACGGCCCGCCAGCGGCGCGGGCGAGCCGCCGTGCAGGTAGTTCATCGTGCCGACGCGGGTAATCGCTTCCACTTTCCAGAACCGCCAGCCCTTGCCGCGCTCGACCGCGACCGGCTCCCAGATGCCGGAAAAGGGCACACGCCTGCCGGTCTTGACCAGGATGTTTCTTTTTGGCTCCGGCACTTCGGGCAAGGGATCGGGGTAAGGCTCCTCTCTCGACAGGAAAAGGATTGCCCACAGGCTGTACTCCATGGGAGCCGGATAGAGCAGTTGGCGCTGGTATCGCTCTTCGCAGATGTAACCCACGCCCGTTTGAACAAAGGCTTCGAGCGCCGCGAAGAATTCTTGCGTGAGCGGTGTTTCTTCATGCCACCCTATTTCGTGCTCATGAAACGCCTTGTGATAGGCCGTGTGCCAGTAATCCATGATCATGCACGCCCGGTTGAACAGGCCGCGCTGGTTGATGGTGAGAAAATCGCTGAAGGTGAATACCCGTTTGTCGCCGCGCCCCAGGCGGGCGACGCCTTCTTCAAAGAGCGCCAGGTCCTTGAAGATGCGCTTGCAGTCCCCCCGGTCGATGCTGGTTTCCTGCTTGGAACCATCTGGAAGCAGCCCGCGCGCTTCGGCTTGCCGCACGCTCTCCTTTGTCACCTCGGCCCATTTCCGGTAATAGTCGATGCGGCGTTCCCACGCCGTATAGGAACTGTTGCGCTTGAGGATATAGAAAATCTGCCGCCGTTCCAGTTCGTTCGGCAACAGGAGTTCCCCGTCCGCCCAGCGTGGTGGTGTCGTTGCCGCTGTTGTCGCCGTCGCGCGCGGGGGCGGATCGCCGGTTTCGGGGATTGCGCCCGGCTCCAGCCATCGCCAGATTGGATTGCCGTTGCCGGTCTCGAAATACGGCAAGGTCTCTCCCTCCTGGAAATATTTGGCGGAGGTGCGCCACCAGCCAGAACGGGGACAGGGACGGCCGCCTTTTACACGCGGGGTATCGGGTTCGAGCAGGGGGTTGCCATGCCGTTCGACATGATCCCGGAGGCAAGCGACATCATCGTAAACACCGCCCTTTTCCGGCGGGGTGAATCGGTACGCCTTTTCTGCTTCGGGAATCACGCCGTCTTCGTAACGGTCATCACGCCAGAGGAGACGCCATGCGGCGCGGAAATCCTCATTGTCATGACCATGTTCCTCGTCGCTGGCGTTCCGGCGGGAACGGCCCGCCAGCGGCGCGGGCGAGCCGCCATGCAGGTAATTCATCGTGCCGACGATGCGCCCGTCTTCCACCGGCTCCCAGATGCCCGAATACGGCACGATCTCGCCCGTTTCGACGAGGCGGTTTTCTGCCGGTTCCGGCACTTCCGGCAACGGGTCGGGATAGGGCAAATCCGGCAGGAAAACGATGGCCCACAGGCTGTAGCGCATGGGCGCCGGATGGCGCAGTTCGCGCTGTTCCCGGCTTTCACAGATGTAGCGCGCGGACTCGACGCCGGTATTGAGGTATGCATGGAGCGCCGCGAAGAATTCCTCACGCAGGGGCGTCTCTTCATGCCACGCGTTTTCATGCGAACGGAAGAAGCGGTGATACATCGCGCTCCAGTGATCCGCCGCCAGGCGCGCCCGCAAGAAGAGACCATGCTCGCTGAAGGTGAATACCCGCCTGTCGCCGCGCCCCAGGCGGGCGACGCCTTCTTCGAGGAGCGTCAGGTCATCGAGGATGCGCTTGTGGTCTGCATAGTCGATGCTGCTCCTGTCATCGGCGTAAATGACGCCGCTATTCGGATAAGGCTTTTTCGCAAGCAGCCCCTGTTCCTCGGCCTGCCGCACACTCTCCCCGGCGACTTCGGCCCATTTCCGGTAATAGCCAAGACGGCGCTCCCACGCCGCAAGGGAGCTGTCGCGCTTGAGGATATGGAAGATCTGCCGCCGTTCCAGTTCGTTCGGCAACAGGAGTTCCCCGTCCGCCCAGCGTGGTGGGGTTTCGCTCATTTGGATTTCCAGGCGGCGGGAACGAGGCGGAACAAGAAGCCATCCCGGCGCTGAATCGGTGCCTCATTGTCCTGCATGATGCGTTTCTTCCTCTTCGTCATACCGCCAGTTTTGCGCTGACGAGGCGGTTCAAACTGACCTTTTCCTCCGCGGCCTGCATGGCGAGCGCGCGATGCACGGCGGGCGGCACGCGAACCTGGAATTTCCCGCTGTATTCACGTTCCGCCATGGGTTGGGGAATCTCTTCCCCGTTGGCCTGCATGTCCTCCACGACCGAAGCCACGACCTGCCGGATGCCCGCAAGCGCCTTTTCCGGCGACGCGGCAAGCCAGGAAAGCGAAGGGAATTCGACACAAAGACCAACATGCTCGCCATCCTCCGGCGACCACGTGACGCGATAGGTGTAATGGTCAAGATTCATATGGCTGTTCCTCGTTTAACTTGTCAATGGCGGCAAGCGCCTGGCGCACTTGGTATGCCTTGGCTTTCCCCTTGCGGTTTTGGACATTGACGCGAGGATCGCCGGGCCAAGGCGTTTTGAAAACCACATGACTCCCCCCCTACTTGCCGAGCCTCTCCAAAAAATGCCTCGCACACCCTCAACAGGTCGGCAAACCGGACATTCGCCGGTTCGCGCCGCATTTTGCCGAGGAGTTTGTCGAGGGGGGTCATGTCTTCATGGTATCAATAGAGATACTGGAACGCAAGGTTTTCCCTGCCCTGGGGTGCAATCCAAAGTGGAGGAAAAATCCGTCAAGCGAAGCGCGGACGCGAAATTTATGCGCTCACCTTCAAGCTCGTCATTGCGAGGGCCGCAGGCCCGTGGCAATCCAGACGGCCTTTCCGTTTGCTTTGCCGTTCCAGAAAACTGAACCGCCATCTGGATTGCCACGGCGCTCCGCGCCTCGCAGTGACGAAGTTGGAGGTAAACGCACAGGTTTTCCTCCACTTTGGATTGCACCTAGCAGATCATCCTATCCAATGACAAACGACCTCTGGCGGCATCAGAGGCGAAAGCATGACGTCCAACTGCCTGAACTTGGCTTGAAGGTTCAGGCGCAATGCTTTTCCGCTATCTCGCCCAACGAAATCCCCATCCGCCGCATCACCGGCTGACTGGCCTGTACCGTATCCACCTCGGCTTCGCGCCTTCCTCCCCCAACCGTTTCTTCTTGTCCGCTTCGTACTCCTTGGTAATTCCCCGCGAAAAACGTCCATTGCGAATTGCCCTCGGCGGCGAGGATGTGGGTGGCGACGCGGTCGAGGAACCAGCGGTCGTGGGAAATAATGAGCGCGGCGCCCGCGAATTCCAGCAGGGCGTCTTCGAGGGCGCGCAGCGTTTCCATGTCGAGGTCGTTGGAGGGTTCGTCGAGCAGGAGGACGTTGCCGCCCGCCATCAGCGTCTTGGCAAGATGCAGGCGTCCGCGCTCGCATGAATTCATGACGCCAGCTACGTACTGTCGCTTGCAAGTGCTCGGATGAGCATGATTGCTGGCACGGCAAGAGAACCGATCTCTGCGGTAGTGCCGCCAACACCTTTTCCGACCGCGACGATTATTGAGTTCAGCAGAGCCCCGCCGAGCACACAGACCAGGAAAGTCAGCACTCCCGAGCGGCCACGTCTGGCGGCGATGACCGAAACAATCAAGGACACGATGAAAAGCAAGACGATGTAAGAACGGATAGCCTTGTATTGAGCAAGAGCGTCTGGGGTGGCGGCAACCGGGGTGGCGGCAGGAGTATTCGGCTTGGCGGCAGAAATGTTTGGTTTGGTATCGGAATTCCATGTCGTGCCGAGTGGGGCGTGGATTTTCGTCCCGTCGCGGCGTATGGTGACGATGCTGGATACCTCGGTTTTACCTGGTTCGCATTCCTCTATTTGTTGAAGCCGCGCGAGATAATTCCAAGGTTTTTGCGAGATAAATCGGTTCTGATTTATCTCGGGTTGCTGTTGTTTTTTTGCAACACTTGGTTATCGTCTTCCGCGCATCAGGGCTTCGAT
>JAITRP010000007.1 GCA_031288305.1 Zoogloeaceae bacterium | reverse complement strand
GTTTCGACCGTAGCCATTGGGGAGGGGAGAGAAATCCCTTCCCAATGACGTTAGACCGGCAGCCCTGAAGGGCTGCCGCTAATTTCTTGCTCAAGTATCAATCAAAGTAACTGCGCGCTTCTTCGAAGCGGCTTTTGTAGTAGCGATCTTCCAGGCTGTCGATGCGCACCGCACCGTTGCTGGAGGGCGCGTGCACGAAGCGCAGATCGCCAATATAGACCGCCACATGCGAGCGCGGGCGGTTCAGGGTATTGAAAAACAAAAGGTCGCCGGGGCGGATTTGTTCGGGGCGGACGGCGCGTCCTTTCCTTGCCATGTCGGCGGCGCTGCCGTTCAGGACATATTGCGCCGCCTGACGGTAGATGTGGCTGACCATGCCCGAACAATCCAGTCCCGCTTCCGGATTCTTGCCGCCATAACGATAGCCGACGCCGATCAGCCCCAGCGCGTACATCGCCACCTCGCGCCCGGCGGGCGCCGCTTCCAGATTGCGCGCAAACGCCAGGGCGGCAGGGGCGCTGACAGCCGGTTTTTCGCGCGTCATCGGCTTGCCGCCGCCGCAAGCCGTCAATGCCAGCAGCAGAAAAAGTCCGCCCAGCCGCCATGTCCATGTCGTTACCCTGAAAATTGTCTGTCGCATCGCCTGTCGTCCGTTTTTTGGAAGCGTCAAAAAGTAAAAGTAAAACCCTGTTTTTTGCCGGATTGTCCAGGATTTGAAGGCAAGGGCGTACGCAATCGTCCGCGGGCGCAGAGAGTGCGCTTATAACCATGCAAACCCAGCGCAAGACCATGTCCGATTGTAGGGGCGTTGCCTTTTCCTCCAAAAAGCAGGTTTCTGCTTTTTGCCGCTCCTGGCGAAGTATCGCTTGTCCTCCGAATTTTTGAAAGTCGCCGCGCGCGCATGCTTTACACTATCCCTCCATGCTGTTTCCAACCCCGAACGCCTGATGCCCGATCCGCACACTCCCTTGCCGCCGAACGACACGCCGGATTTGCTGCCGCGCTATCTGGCGCTGACCTGGGCGGGACTGACGGTATATGGCAGCCTGTATCCCTTTTCCGGCTGGCAGTATGCCGGCACAGGTCCTTTTGTCTTCCTGGCCTGGGCATGGCCGCAGTACTGGACGGCATTCGATCTTGCCGCCAACATCGTTGTCTACATGCCCATGGGCTTCTTTCTGGCGCTTTCCCTGCGGCGTCTTCCGGGGCGCGCCAGCGGCGTGTTGTGCGCGATATGCGCCTCCGGCGTCTTGAGTCTGGGGATGGAAAGCCTGCAAACCTGGCTGCCCAGCCGCTTCGCCTCGAATCTCGATTTCGCCTGCAACGTGCTGGGGGCGCTGCTGGGCAGTCTGATTGCGGCATGGGTTGGGACGCGGCTGCGCGCCTGGTGGAAGTTCTGGCGTTCGCGTCTCATCGCGCCGTTGCCGCATGTCGATCTGGGGCTGACCCTGCTGGGGTTGTGGATACTCACCCTGCTTTCGCCGGAAACCCTGCTCTTCGGCGTGGGCGATCTGCGCCATACCTTCGGCAGGGAACCGCCAGCGCTGGACTATGCGGCGCAGACCTACCACGTTGCCGAAACCGCCGTGGTCACCTGCAATGTCCTGGCGCTGGGACTGTTCGTTGCCGCCCTGCTGCGCGGACGTTGGCGCGCCTATTTTCTGGTTCCGGCATTCTTTGCGTTCGCGGCGGTGGTGTGCAGCCTTTCGGCGGCGCTCCTGTCGGCGCCGGCGCAGTTTCTCGTCTGGATGACGCCCGGCGCGCGCGAAGGGTTGCTGTACGGCATGACGCTCTTGGCCGCAACGCTCCTCTTGCCGCCGCGACTGCGTCCCATGCTGGCCGCAATCGCTCTCCTGGCCGGTGTTCTGCTGGTCAATTGCATCCCCATGAACCCATATACCCTCGCCACTCTCGCGCGCTGGCGGGAGGGCCACTTTCTCAATTTCAACGGCCTTACCCGCTGGATTTCCATCGTCTGGCCATTCCTTGCCCTGCCCTATCTCTTCTTTGCCCGTCACAAAGAAAACCTCATGGCGGAAAACGCGCTCCGCCCCCACTGATTTACACTTCTATTTTCTGCCCTCCGACCCCAATGGCTGAATTTACCCTGCAACCCCTGCTGGATCTGTTGAATGAACGCACGGATGAAGCGGCGCGGCAGTTGGGACGCCTGATTTCGGCGGAGCGGGACGCGCGCGCGCGTCTGGCGCTGTTGTGCCAGTATCGGGAGGAATACGCCCAGCGTTTTCGGGAAGCGCAGACGACGGGATTGACGCTCTCCAGCCTGCGCAATTTTCAGGAATTCTTGGGCAAAATCGACATAGCCATCCAGCAACAGAGCGCCCTGGTCGAAAGTTCCGCGCAGAACACGGCGGCGGGACAGGAGCGTTGGCGGGAACAACACACGCGCATGAAAGCCATCGACACCCTCTCGCTTCGCCACCAGCGCGCGGAAAACAAGAAGTCGCTGCGCCAGGAACAAAAACAAACCGACGAATTCGCAACCCGCCGCCGGGAAACAGAGTAGGGAAAACGTCAAAAAGTGACCCCCTCACTTTTTGTGCGGCGAAGCCGTATTTTGCTGCGCAAAACCAGCGCGACCTGCACGGTTGCCGGGGCGCACTGTGTGCGGCCCCTACGGTCGGGCGGACAGACAGTAGTGGGTTTTCCTTGCCTTTACTCCAAAAAGGGCAAGCTTTGCTTGCTCTTTTTTGCTGACTGAACCGGCAAAAAGTGGGGTTTTACTTTTTGACGTACAACCTCAACGCGCCAGTTTTTCCGCCACAGTGAAGGCTTCGCGGATGTTGTCGCGCAGTTGGTTGTCATCCCAGGGTTTGGTGAAGAACTTGTAGATTGCGCCTTGGTTGATGGCCTGGGCGATGCTTTCGATTTCGGAGTAGCCGGAGAGCACGACGCGCATGGTGTCCGGGTAGATGTCCTTTACACGCGACAGGAATTCCGTGCCGCTCATTACCGGCATGCGTTGATCGGAGATCACCACCTGCACCCGGTTGCGCGCCAGCAGATCGAAGGCTTCGCCGGGGTCGGTGGTGGAAAGGATCTTGTAGCCGTCCAGACGGAACAATCTTTGCAGGGAATGCAGGATATTGGGTTCATCATCCAGCAGCAGCAGGGTACGCTGCCGGAGTTTCGTGCCGAGCGCGATGGGCAGTTTCCGGGCGTCCCGCAGGAAGCGGGTGCATTCTTCCGCGTCCAGCGGATGACTGAAGAAAAATCCCTGAAGGGCGACGCAACCGCGCTGGCGCAGGAAATCGAGCTGGCTTTCGGTTTCCACGCCTTCGGCCAGCACCGACATGTGCAGGCTTTGCGCCAGCGTGATGGTGGCGCTGGCGATGGCGGCGTTGGTGGGGTTGGAAGTGATGTCGCGCACGAAGGACTGGTCGATCTTGATTTTGTCGAAGGACAGACGCGACAGATGCGCCAGCGAGGAATATCCGGTGCCAAAATCATCCAGCGCCAGCCGGACGCCCATGTCGTGCAATTGCCGGCAAATGACGATAGCTTCTTCCGCGTTGCCGAAGAAGGCGCTTTCCGTCAATTCGATTTCCAGGCAATGCGCGGGCAGGTTGTATTCGCGCAGGGCGGCCTCGACGACGGCGACCAGGTTCTTCGATTTGAACTGGTGCACGGAAACATTCGCTGCCGTGGGAATGGGCGGCAAGCCTTCGTCCAGCCAGACGCGCGTCTGGCGGCAGGCTTCGTCCAGCACCCACGCGCCCATTGGCAGGATCAGGCCGCTCTGTTCGGCGATCGGGATAAACTCCGAAGGCGGGATGACGCCAAAATCGGGATTGTTCCAGCGGATCAGCGCCTCCACGCCGTTGATCCGACCGCTGACCATATCCGCCTGCGGCTGGTAGAAAAGCTGGAATTCGCGGCATTCCAGCGCTTGGCGCATCTGGGTTTCCAGATGCAGGCGCTGGCGCATTTGCAGGCTCAGTTGCGGGGTGTAGAAACAGAAGGTGTTGCGTCCCTGGTTGCGGGCATGGTACATGGCGGTGCCCGCGTGCTGCATCAGGTCGTTGGCGTTCTTGCTGTCCTCTGGACACAGGCTGATGCCCACTGAGGCGCTGACGCTGATTTCATGCTTGCCGTCGATGGTGATGGGCTGGCAGAGAATGTCCAGCACGATTTGCGCCATGCGCGCCACTTCATCCATGTGCCGGACGTATTCCAGTATCAGGACGAACTCGCTGCCGTCCAGGCGCGCCAAGGTATCCTTGCCGCGCATCCGCTCCCGAATGTGCTGCGCCAGCAGGCGCAGCACACGGTTGCTCGTCTGGTGGCCAAGGCTGTCGCGGATGGTCTCAAAGTTGTTGATGCCGATACAGATCAGCCCCACGCTGTGCTGGTTGTGTTCAGCCGCTTCAAGGGCGTCCGCCAGGCATTGCTGCGCCCGGCGGCGGTTGGGAAGCTGGGTGACGGGATCATGGTCGCGCTCGTGTTCGCTCTGCTTCAAGCGCGACAAATCCGTCAGTACGCCCACGTAATGTGTCGGCGCGCCTTTCCGGTTGCATATGCGGCGAATGCTCAGGAAATGCGGCGTGTTGTCGCCGCTCTTGTGACGGTTGACGATTTCGCCCCGCCACTCGCCTTCCGTGGTGAGCGCCACCCACATCTGCCGGTAGAACGCCTCGTTCTGCGCGCCGGATTTCACCAGCGAGGGATTGTTGCCCCGCGCTTCCTCCGGGCTGTAGCCGCTGATGTCGCACCAGGCCAGATTGACGTACACGATGCGCGGCATGTGGTCGGTGACGATGACTCCGTCATGTGTCAGCGCCAGCATGGCTTCCGCCTGATGCACCCGTTGCGCCATCCGCGAAAAGAGGACGGCGCGGCCAGCCTCGGCGGCAAGCCGCCGGATCGTTTCCTGCATGACGGCGTCCGGTGTGATCGTCAGGCGGGAATAAAAATTCATCACGCCCAGCGGCGTCCCGCCGTCGCGCGGCAACGGCTGCGACCACAACGCCTGCCAGCCCACTCCGCGCTGCAACGCCTGCATTCTCACGCGCTGCGGACAATGGGCGCATTCCGCGGCGCGCGCGATGTTGTCGAGAAAGACCGGCACGTCCTGGCGCAGGGCACGCGTCGCGCAACCGTAGTGTTCCAATGCCCCCATCATTCCAGAGCGGTAGGCTTTGTCCATGTCGGGCGCGGTCTTCAGGGAAAATCCTCGTCCGCTCTCATCGAACAGCCAGAAGGCTACGCGCCAGTCGGGAAAGATTTTTTCCGCCGCGCGCACGAGGACGTTCAACGCCTCGGTCAGGGAAAAGCCCAGAAAACCCGCGCCGCTAGGCGCCAGCATTTCATGCAGCCGCTCGCGCGCCTCACGTTCATGATTCTTTCCGGCAAGTTCCGCTTCCATGAGCATGGCCAACGATAGGGGGAATGGAAATCGGGCATGTTATCGCAATCGGAGGACAGAGGACAGACTGACTGAGGATCTGGTTTCTCAAGGTTGAGCATGGCTTGGCGACCAGGGAAAGCGCGGTTGCCTTCCCCCCTGTGAAGGGGGGAATGAGGGGAGGTCTGGGGAGATTGAGGGGGGGTGCGCTCTATAAAGGGTTTGCAGCGGTTCGGCTTGCATCGAACCCTGGTTCCTGTTCCGCGGCTGCAACCTCCTCCCCTGTCCTCCCCTTGTGTGCAGCTTCGCTGCATCTGGCTTCGCCAGACCAGCCTGTGGCTGTCCCTTTCGCCTTCGGCTCCAGCAGGGGAAGGAGCGCGGCCGCGCTTCGTCCTGGGCGATTTTTTCTCCACTTTGGATCGCGCCCGGCGCAAAGTATGGCCTTGACGCACACAGGGTTCTGGCTCCAGAGAAAATGAAAGGCCGGGATGGGTGGTACACTCGCAGAATCAAACTGAACAGAATAAAACGGACATGAACAGAAGAAACGGATCAGCCTGATCGGAAAAAACGCTGGAGAAAAGGGGCAGGACAACCGCGCGTTGCTGTTCGAGGACAAGCCCCGCCGCCAACGTTTGTATCGAATCGTCTTTGTCCTGTGGATGGTATCCGCGGCAGGAGCGGCAGTGACTTATGGAAATATTTTCGGGGTTGTTCCCGTCAGCTTTCTTGTCGGCCTGATATTCCTGGCAATCCGCTATGGGCGTCCGTATCCCGACGCCATCCACGCAACCGGAGATTTCCTGTGGGTCACGCGGCGCAACGTAGTCGAGGAAATTCCCTTTTCCAATATCCACGAAATCGTCACGACGAGGGAACCACGTTTTCACGGCGCCATCATCACGCTACATCTTCGGGAACCAGGGAAATTTGGCCGTCGTATCCGCTTTGCGCAACTTTTGCAGAATGACTTGGAACCTCCCTTCCTGACGGCCATGCGTAACCTCGTCCGGCTATATCCTTCCGGACAACGCCAGCAAATCGAACGCTTCCTTGCCCTCCCTCCTCCCAACCTTTCCCGCTTGCACAGACCAATCGACACGGCGCTCATTCAGACGATTGAACTGACGGGAAAAGGGTATATCAGGGCGCGGAGGAGGTATATCGGCAATTCATCGCCAAGTACCCGGCAGTCGATGCATCCCCATTGATCATTGGCATTTCCGGAGTCTGGATGAAAGCGGAAAAGGAAGAAGAAGCAACAAACTGGCTCAAACGATTGCCATCGGAGCGCCCATAAAAAAAGCGCCTGTCCCAGGGGGAGGCGCTTTTGAAAAGGGGGGAGTCTGGCGATGACCTACTTTCGCGGGCGGGAAGCCCACTATCATTGGCGCGCTTTTGTTTC
>JAITRP010000001.1 GCA_031288305.1 Zoogloeaceae bacterium | reverse complement strand
ACTTGCATGTGTAAGGCATGCCGCCAGCGTTCAATCTGAGCCAGGATCAAACTCTTCAGTTCAATCCAGTAAAACTCACTCCACTGACAGTTCTCGCCAACCCCCGTCCACGCAAACCTCCACGCGCAACCAACTCGCATCAATCGCCCGCTTCCATTCGCGCCAACAAAGGCCAGCATACTTCTCTCAGGTAAAGTGCTTCAAGCCTTCAGCACCCCAGAACAAAACTCCCATCTCAATCAAGATAGAACTCCCATCCCAGAACGCATACCCCGAAACACCCACACCTATCGGTCATCTCATTGTTAAAGAACAAAATCGCCGCCCAAACAGAACACAGAACAGCGAAAGAGCCGCGCATTTTACAGAAGGGGAAAAGGCTGTCAACAGCAAAAACCGAAAAATGCGGATTTTTTTTACGTGCAGCCAATCCTGACGCGCGCGAATTTGCGTTTGCCTACTTGCAACACCACCGTTGCGCCCGCCGATAGCAGCAGATCCTTATCGTTGACTTTTTCCCCATCGGCCTTGACGCCGCCCTGCCGGATCATGCGGATAGCATCGGATGTGCTGGCGGTAAGCGCCGCCTGTTTCAAGGCATGCAGGATGGAAAGCCCCGCGCCTTCCGCCTTCAAGGTGAGTTCGGGCATATCGTCCGGCAGGACGCCCTGACGAAAACGCGCTGCAAATTCTTCTTGTGCGGCGGCGGCGGCGGCCTGTCCATGAAAGCGGGCGACGATTTCCACAGCCAACGCCGCTTTGAGATCACGCGGATTCCGCCCCACTTCCACCTCCGCCTTGTCGCGCGCGATTTCCGCCTCGCCGCGAAAGGAAAGCAACTCGTAATAACGCCACATCAAGGGATCGGAAATGGACATCAGCTTGCCAAAGATATCTCTTGGCGGCTCATGAATACCGACGTAATTTCCCAGCGACTTGGACATCTTCTTTTCTCCGTCCAGCCCTTCCAGCAGGGGGACCGTCAGCACACACTGCGGCGGTTGTCCGTAATGCTTCTGTAATTCTCGTCCCACCAGCAAATTGAATTTCTGGTCGGTGCCGCCCAGTTCCACGTCGGCTTTCAGCGCCACGGAGTCGTATCCCTGACAAAGCGGATAAAGGAATTCGTGGACGGCAATCGGCTGACCGTCCGCATAGCGTTTGGCAAAATCGTCGCGCTCGAGCATCCGCGCCACAGTATGCCGCGCCGCCAGGCGGATCATGCCGGACGCGCCCAGGGTGTCGAACCAGGCGGAATTGAACAGCACCTCGGTCTTGTTCGGGTCAAGAATCTTGAATACCTGCTCCTGGTAGGTTCTGGCGTTTTCCAGCACCTGTTCGCGCGTCAGCGGCGGACGCGTGACGTTCTTGCCGCTGGGATCGCCAATCATGCCGGTGAAATCGCCAATCAAAAACAACACCTGATGCCCCAAATCCTGAAAATGCTTGAGCTTGTTGAGGAGCACGGTATGTCCCAGATGCAGGTCGGGCGCGGTAGGATCGAAGCCGGCCTTGACTCGCAGGGGGCGTCCCGCTTGCAATTTTTCCCGCAATTCGCTTTCCAGCAACACTTCCTCGCAACCGCGCTTGATCTGGCGCAGACGCGCCTCCAGTTCCAGCATGTTTGTTTCTCCTCGGTTCAGGCGTAGAATCTGCGGTGCAGACCTCCGTCGCTCATAAAAAAAACAGCAAAAAATTGGCCGATACCTTGCGCGTTGGCGCGGGGCGCGATTTTCACGCCGATTCTTTCCCGCTTCTTTCGGGCGACCGGTATTACGAACCTGAGTCAGTTTACGGTGATGCGCAACATTCTAAACCACCCTTGGATACGCAACCACTTCCCGCGCTGGAAGCTGGCGCTCATGGGTGGCGCGCCGATTCTTGGCGTGGTCACGGCCATTGCGGTAACGCCCGAACCCGCGCTGCCGCCGGAAGTGGTCTCGGATGTTGTGGAAGCCCTCAACATCGCAGTCGGCGCGCCACTCGATCAGGGGGGCGATCTCTATCTGCACGAAGCGCGCATCAACCGTGGCGACACCTTTGGCGCCGTGCTCGCACGCCTGCATATCGAGGACGAAGACGCCCGCCGCTACCTGCTTTTTGCGCCAGAAACGCAAGTCCTGCATCGCCAGCTTGTGCCGGGGCGCGTGGTCTCCGCCCGCGTCACAGGAAGCGGTCTGCTGCTCGATCTCCACTTTCCCATGAATGGCGGCAATACCGCCACCATCATCGAACGTCTGTCCCAGGGACAATTCGTCACCCGCGAACAGGCGATGCGCTACGAGAGCCAGCCGGTGATGAAAACCGGAGAAATCCGTTATTCACTCTTCGGCGCGGCCGATAGCGCGGGTATCCCGGATGGCATCGCCGTACAGATGGCGGAGATATTCTCCGGCGTCATCGACTTTCACCGCGATCTGCGCAAGGGCGACCGCTTCACGCTGGTCTACGATATCCAGCGTTATCCGGGGCAGATCGTGCCGCGCGCGGACCGCATCCTTTCCGCCGAATTCGTCAATGACGGGCGGACATACCAAGCGTTCTACCACGAAGAAAACGGCAAAAGCAACTATTACAACGCCGAAGGCAAGAGCCTGAAAAGGGCATTCCTGCGCTCGCCGCTGGCTTTTTCCCGCGTCACTTCAGGATTTTCCCAACGCCTGCATCCCATTTTCAAGACTTGGCGGGCGCACAAGGGTGTGGATTACGGCGCGCCCGTCGGTACGCCAGTGCGCGCCACCGGCAATGGCGTGGTGCAGTTTGTCGGCCCCTCCGGCGGCTATGGCAATTTTGTATTGCTTTCGCACACAGGCAATCACCAGACCGCCTACGCGCATCTGAGCCGCTTCGCCCAAGGGCTGAAAAAGGGCGATCAGGTCAGCCAAGGCGACACCATTGCCTACACCGGCAATACCGGCTGGTCTACCGGGCCGCACCTGCATTATGAGTTTCGCATCAATGGCGTCCAAGTGGATCCGATGCGCCAGAGCATTCCCGAAGCGCCGCCCTTGAGCGCCGCGCAACTCGCTTCGTTCCGCCAACAGACGCAGACGCAACTCGCCCTGCTGCAACTTTTGCGCGATACGCCCGCTACCCGATTTGAATAAAACAGAGGCGGACACAGGAAACCAGCGTGATGGTTTTGATTTATCCTAAATTCCTCAGTTCCCTGCTATCGACCCCCGATAACCTGATTGGGCAGAGCGAGAAAGAATGGACTTCTGGTTTTGCAGGCGAGGAATTGCCTGGTGATGTAGCGCACGAGGGCGCTCCATCGTACTGTTTTGGGCAACTGGGGCGCGGTTGTCGAAACGGAGCGGAGACCCTTGCGAACATTGGCGTTCATGGTTTTGATGCGAACACTTGCCGCATGGGTGAGCGTGAGCAGGAG
>JAITRP010000201.1 GCA_031288305.1 Zoogloeaceae bacterium | reverse complement strand
GTCGAAGGCTTGCTCTCCGGCCACGAACGCCCCCGTTACCCCGACCTTTCCCTGGGCGCGGCAACCTTCAAGAAGGCAAGGAAAGAAGGGAAGAAAGCGCAGCAGAAGAATCTGTTCGGATAATCAGTGTTGTTGGTCATGTTTGGCTCCGTTGGTTCTTTCTGATGCAGGGACGGCAACCTGCCGCCCCTTGTACGATATGGATTGCCAAGCGTACGGGTTTTTCTCCACTTTTCATCGTAAAACTAACTCCGGTTTGAAACCCCGCCCTTCAGAGCGGTGCAAAGGTGAGACCCCGGCCTGAAGGCCGGGGTTTCGACCGTAGCCATTGGGGAGGGGATGCAAACCCCTCCACAATGACGTTAGACCGGCAGCCCTGAAGGGCTGCCGCTAATTTCTTGCTCACAACCTATTCGTCCTCCATATTCGTTGGCGAAACGGCATGTATCCCCGCGCCGCGCGGTGTTTGCTGCGTTGCAGCAAACGGGGAATGACAAGTCCATTTATGCGTCTGGATTGTTATCGGGTTTCGTCTTGCGTTTCCCTTCCTGAACACAGTAGTATCTGGGGTTTTCCGCGCCAAGGAGAGCATGGGCGGCAGGAACCTTCGGGTCGTGCGCGCCGCTTTCGGTTTTTTGGCGCGTCGTTTAACGAAACAGCGCGTTACGCGCATTTCAACTATGCAAGGAATTTCCGGGAACGCGACAGACGGCGCAAATGCGCTGTCAAAGGCTGACCAGACCCTGATTGCCGGGGTGCTGGGAGGGCGGCGTCGCGCGCTCGCCAAGAGTATTACGCTGATCGAGTCTACCCGTCCCGATCATCAGGAACGTGCCCAACAGGTGCTTTTCTCTGTGCTGCCCCACACGGGCGGCGCCATTCGCGTCGGCATCTCCGGATCGCCCGGCGCGGGCAAGTCCACCTTCATTGAAGCGTTGGGCAACTATCTGATTGACGCAGGCCACCGTCTGGCGGTGCTGGCGGTTGATCCTTCCTCCTCGCTTTCCGGCGGCTCCATTCTGGGCGACAAGACCCGCATGGAAACCCTGTGCCAGCGGGAAGAAGCCTTCATCCGTCCTTCACCTTCCGCCGGTTCCCTGGGCGGCGTCGCCGAAAAAACCCGTGAGGCCATGCTGCTCTGCGAAGCCGCTGGTTTTGACGTGATCATCGTCGAAACCGTGGGCGTCGGGCAAAGTGAAACTACGGTAGCGGGCATGGTGGATCTGTTCGCGCTCTTGCAATTGCCCAACGCGGGCGATGATTTGCAGGCCATCAAGAAAGGCATCGTCGAGATTGCCGATCTGGTGGTCATCAACAAGGCCGATCTCGACCCACACGCCGCAAACGTGACACGCGCCCAATGGAAGCAAGCTCTGCACCTTCTGCGCCCTGCCCTTCCGGGCTGGACGCCCGCAGTTCTCGCCATCAGCGCCTTGAAAAAGGAAAGCGCGGCGGAATTCTGGGAGATGGTGCAAAGGTTCCGCGACACCTTGACCGCCAACGGCGCGCTCGCTGAAAAGCGCCAGTGTCAGGCGGTCAACTGGATGTGGCAATTGATTCATTTCGGCCTCAACCAGCAATTCCATCGTCATCCGCAGGTGCAAACCCTGCTGCCGGAAATTTCCCGGCAGGTGGCGGCTGGGAAAATGTCGCCTTCCGCCGCTGCCCATGCGTTGCTCGGATTCCTGAATCGTGACCCCTGATTTCCAAGGAGTTTTTACATGCTTGACATTATTGACGAGTTAGACAAGAAGCGGCAGGCTGCCCGTCTGGGCGGCGGCCAGAAGCGCATCGACAACCAGCACAAGAAGGGCAAGCTCACCGCGCGCGAGCGCATCGAGCTTTTGCTCGACCCCGATTCCTTCGAGGAATGGGACATGTTCAAGGAACACCGCTGCGCCGATTTTGGCATGGAAAAGGAGAAAATCCCCAGCGACGGCGTCGTCACGGGATGCGGCATGATCAATGGCCGCCTGGTCTTCGTCTTTTCGCAGGATTTCACCGTCTTCGGCGGCGCGCTCTCCGAGGCGCACGCGGAAAAGATCTGCAAGATCATGGATCACGCGATGAAGGTCGGCGCGCCAGTGATCGGCCTGAATGACTCTGGCGGCGCGCGCATCCAGGAAGGCGTGGCCTCCCTGGGCGGCTATGCCGACGTTTTCCAGAGAAACGTCATGGCCTCCGGGGTCATTCCCCAGATTTCCATGATCATGGGGCCTTGCGCGGGCGGCGCGGTGTATAGCCCGGCGATGACCGACTTCATCTTCATGGTGAAGGATTCCTCCTACATGTTCGTCACTGGCCCGGATGTAGTGAAGACCGTGACCCACGAGGAAGTCACCGCCGAGGAACTGGGCGGCGCGATGACGCACAGCACCAAATCCGGAGTGGCCGACCTCGCCTTTGAAAACGATGTCGAGGCGCTTGCCTACGTGCGGCGGTTGATGAACTACCTGCCCGGCAACAACCGCGAAAAACCGCCCATGGTGCAGACCGACGATCCGGCGGATCGCTTCGATTTTTCGCTGGATACGCTGATTCCGAACAATCCCAACCTGCCCTACGACATGAAGGAGCTGATCGTCAAGGTGGCCGACGACGCCGACTTCTTCGAGATGCAGGCGGATCACGCCAAGAACATCATCACCGGCTTTATTCGCCTGAGCGGCTCCACGGTCGGCGTGGTCGCCAACCAGCCGATGGTGCTCGCCGGCTGCCTGGACATCAAATCCTCGATCAAGGGCGCGCGCTTCGTGCGCTTCTGCGACGCCTTCAATATTCCGGTGGTGACGTTCGTGGATGTTCCCGGCTTCTTGCCCGGCACGGCGCAGGAATACGGCGGCATCATCAAGCACGGCGCGAAGCTCCTCTACGCCTATGCCGAATGCACGGTGCCCAAGGTCACGGTCATCACGCGCAAGGCCTATGGCGGCGCCTACGACGTGATGAGTTCCAAGCATCTGCGCGGCGACGTGAATTTTGCCTGGCCTTCCGCCGAAATCGCGGTGATGGGGCCGAAGGGGGCGGTGGAAATCATCTTTCGCAATGAAAAGGATGATCCGGCCAAGCTCGCCGCGCGCGAGGCCGAATACAAGGCCAAGTTCGCCAACCCCTTCGTCGCCGGCAGCCGCGGCTTCATCGACGACGTGATCATGCCGCACTGCACGCGCAAACGCATTTGCCGCTCGCTTGCCATGTTGACCAACAAGAACCTGGAAAACCCGTGGCGCAAGCACGGCAACATTCCGCTCTGAACGACAGGAGAGATACATGTTCAAGAAAATTTTGATCGCGAACCGCGGAGAAATCGCCTGTCGCGTCATCAAGACCGCCCGCAAGATGGGCATCCAGACGGTGGCCGTGTTTTCCGAAGCCGACCGGGACGCCTTGCATGTGGAGCTTGCGGACGAAAAGGTCTGCATCGGCCCCGCGCCCTCCAAGGAATCCTACCTGGTGATGGACAAGATCATCGCCGCCTGCAAGAAAACCGGCGCCGAGGCCGTGCATCCCGGCTATGGCTTCCTGTCGGAAAACGAGGAATTCGCCCGTCGCCTGGAAGAGGAAGGCGTCACCTTCATCGGTCCCAAGCACTACTCCATCGGCAAGATGGGCGACAAGATCGAGTCGAAGAAGCTGGCGAAGGCCGCCGGGGTTTCCACCATTCCCGGCCACAACGAAGCCATTTCCGGCCCCGGCGAGGCGGTGAGGATCGCCCAGGAGATCGGCTACCCAGTAATGATCAAGGCGTCCGCCGGCGGCGGCGGCAAGGGCTTGCGCGTAGCCTGGAACGACGCGGAAGCGCGCGAAGGCTTTTCTTCTTGTGTAAACGAGGCGAGAAGTTCCTTCGGCGATGACCGCGTATTCATCGAAAAATTCGTGCAGGAGCCGCGCCACATCGAAATCCAGGTGCTGGGCGACGCCCACGGCAACTACGTGTATCTGAACGAGCGTGAATGCTCGATTCAGCGCCGCCACCAGAAAGTGATCGAAGAAGCGCCCTCCCCCTTCATCGACCCGGAAACCCGAAAGGCGATGGGCGATCAGGCCGTGGCATTGGCGCGCGCCGTGAAGTACGAGTCCGCCGGCACGGTGGAATTCGTCGTCGGCGCGGACAAGAGCTTCTACTTCCTGGAGATGAACACGCGCCTGCAAGTGGAACACCCGGTAACGGAATTCATCACCGGACTGGACTTGGTCGAACAGATGATCCGCATCGCTTCCGGGGAAAAACTGGCGATAACCCAGAACGAGGTGAAAATCGACGGCTGGGCGCTGGAATGCCGCATCAACGCCGAAGACCCGTTCCGGGGCTTTTTGCCTTCCACCGGACGGCTGACCAAGTTCTTCATCCCCGGCGCGTCCGACTACCTGCGCGTAGACACCGGCGTCTATGACGGCGGCGAAATATCGATGTATTACGACTCGATGATTGCCAAGCTGATCGTGCACGGCGCGACCCGCGACGAGGCGCTTGGCCGGATGCGCGACGCCCTGAATGCCTTCGTGATACGCGGCATCAGCAGCAACATCCCCTTCCAGGCGGCGTTGATGAAGCATCCGCGCTTTCAGTCGGGCAACTTCAACACCGGCTTCATCGCGGAAGAATACCCGCAGGGCTTCGACGCCTCGATGGTGCCGCACGACGACCCAGCCTTGTTGATTTCCGTGGCGGCCTTCGTGCATCGCTGCTACCAGGATCGCGCCGCCAAGGTCTCCGGCCAGCTTCCCGGTCACGAGCGGCAGGTTGGCGATCACTGGGTGGTCATCCGGGGCGGCGAATGGCATCCCGTAGTGGCGCGTCCCACGCTGGGCGGCTATGAAGTCGAATACAAGGGACGGAAATACCGCATCCTTTCCGGATGGCGGCTGGGGCAATCGCTGTTCAACGGCACCTGCAACGGCGAGCCTTTTACCCTGCAAGTCGAACGGCATCGCCTGGTCTACCAGATCCATCACTGGGGCACTCGCGCCGACATGATGGTAATGTCCGCCCGCGCCGCCGAACTGCTCGCCATGATGCCCGAAAAAGCGCCGCCCGACCTTTCCCGCTTCCTGCTCTCGCCCATGCCGGGACTGCTGCGCGAAATCTCGGTCGCCGAAGGACAGGAAGTCAAGGTGGGCGAAAAACTGGTGGTCATCGAAGCCATGAAGATGGAAAACATCCTGAAGGCCGAACACGACTGCAAGGTAAAGAAAATCTCTGCCGCCATTGGCGAAAGTCTATCGGTCGATCAGGTAATCATTGAGTTCGAGTCCTGACCGACAGCAGGCGCAATATGTAAAAAGGCCAGGAGAAGAAATCCTGGCCTTTTGTCATTTTTGCCAATCCACAGCCCTGCCTGGCGTCCCGTCCTGCCCGGACGATCTTCATCCGTAAAACCAACTCCGGTTTCTTGCTTTTTCCGCCCCTGCAAGAGGAACGAAACAGACGGCAAAAACGAGAAGGAATACGGCCTCGCCCCGATGTTTCGTGGCGCGGCTTCCTGTTTTTTCGATGGCGAAGGCCTGGCGAAAAAAAACCCGCAGAAATGGAACAAGCCGCGCAAACGCCTTGCAAGGCACTTGCGCGGCTCCTCCGTCAATCCAGGCTGTTGTCAGATTTCGATGGTTTCCTCGATTTCCTGCAATTTACGGCGGGCAAGCGCAAGATTGGCCTTGTTCTTGTCCAGCACGAAATACAGGAAGATGCCTTTCGAGTTCGCAATCGGGCGGATAACATGGTATTGCTTGCCCAGGGTGATCAGAATGTCCTCGATGACGTCATTGAGCTTCAGGGATTTCATGGTCGCAAGCTTCGCGCGCACCACCTCGGTATTCCCCGCCGCGGCAAGTTCGATGTCCAAACCCGAACCTTCCGAACCAAGCAACATGCCGCTATTGGCGTCTACAACCGCAACAACCAAGGAACCGGTAACGGTCAGGGCATCTTTCAACACTGTCTGGATATTGCTCATGTTTCATTCTCCTTTCAAAGGTAAAAACATCCGCCGCTTTTTGCGCCAGCGGCGGAAACAAGAAATGACAAGGCTCACGCCTCAATCATTTTCGCGACCACCTGTCTGGCATAGTAAATCAGCTTGCCAAGCACGGCGTCTTTCGAGGCGGCGATACTCAGGACCATGGGGCAATTGGGATGCCGTATGTCCATGATGAAAATATACCCGCTTTCGCTTTCAATGGTAATACTCTGGTGACTGACGCCAATGCCGATCTCCTTGATGGCCATGTCGCCAATCGCGGAAATGGAACTCGACAGAGCGGAAAGTTTCGCGCCCTCTTCTTCGGACATGGCGACGGAAGCGACGTCGAAACCGTCCGTCGTGGCGATGACGGCGCTCTTGACGCCAATGCCGCCAAGCTTCTCGACGAACAACCCAAGGATATAGCCGGCCTTGGCGCACAACTCCTTGTTGACCGGTCGCCGCTTACCGGAAGAAGAAGTTTTTTTCTCGGCGGGATTTACAGTCACAGTCGTGCCTCCATTTGTACCAGCAATAAATCCAATATCCACAAAACCTGCGCCCTGTCGCGCACATCCGCCTCAACCACGGGATATACCATGTGGTTTTCCTGCATCATTTCCGTGAAGGCTTCCAAGGCGGGCGGACGCGACGCGTCCATTTTGCTGAGAACGACCACGCAAGCCGTCTTCCGGATCGTATCCTTGAAATGGTTCAGGTAAATGGACAAATCCTGCAACGGATTGGTCTGCGTATGGTCGACCAGAATCACGAGTCCCAAAGCGCCCTGCGCAAGCACGTCCCACATGAACGAAAACCGTTCCTGTCCCGGCGTGCCGTAGAGCCGCAACCGCTCCGTCTTGCCAAGCGAGACTTCGCCATAGTCCAGCGCGACGGTCGTCGCCTCCTTGCCAAGCGTCAAATCGCTGTTCAGCACATCCGTGCAGATTACGGGAATCTCGCTCACAGCCTGGATCGCCGTCGTCTTGCCCGCGCCAACCGAGCCAGTAAAAAGTATTTTATGTTCGATCATGGCGGCAAATATCAGGCAGAGGAAAATCCAAGACCGACGCGAATCCGCCTGAACAGGTCCTTGAGTCCTTTCAGGGCATCGGCGTCCCGGTCAGTCGCGGGCAATGGATGATGTTCAGGCGGCGGCGCGATTTCTTTCCTCTCATGCGCGTCGATTATTTGGACATATCCCGCCTGACTCAGGCTTTGCAGAAACTCCCTGCAAAGCCCCCTGGGTTCCGCGGAATGTTCGGCCAGTTCGGCGAGCGTCATGCTGCGCGCGCTCAACATGGCGGCAATGCGCCAGAAACTTTTGTTCCTGGAAAGAAGTTCGAGGGAAGGCCAGCGCAACAGCGCCACGCGCGCGTCTTCCGAAAACGAGCCTTCGGCAAAGTCGGACGTAAAAGTATGAATTTGTTGCCGCGCCAGCTCTTCCTGTTGCTGCGCCAGCTTTTTCCGGAAAAAACTTTCGATCTGTTTCAAGCGCCCGACAAGCTCGTAAGCATGAAGCGGCGGACGGCAATACCATATGGCTACATGACCGGGGGGAAGGGAAAGCGGTTCCTCGCTTATCCACAGGAACACCTGTTCCGCGTCTTCCTTGGAGCGCAGGATTGAAACCACCTTGGCGGGCGCGGTTTCCGTGCCGATGACCACAAGATCGACTTCCAGGGAACGCCTATAGTCCCATGCCGCGTTGCCTTGCGTTCCATAGAGCGCAATCACCGACTTGAGCAGGACGAGATCCTTATGCGTACAGCCAACCACCGTATAACTCACGGGAATTTCAAGCTCCTCTTCCTTGGAAACGTTCTGTATCATGGCGTCAACGTTATGTATCGCATTGAAATCAAACCTTCATCTTTTGTGCCCATGATAGCCACATATATCCTGAAAGTCAAACACATTCCGCCGAACTCCCCGACAGTCTTTGGCGGATATTTGATGACAACCAATCAGATTTGGAAAACCGCCGCGCCCGCGCTTGTATTGGGGACGGCAACGGATTTTTCATGTTCCCTCGTCCTTGACCAGCAGCGCGAGATATTGGGCAAAGTTCTTTGCGACAACCTTGGCGTACCCCTCTTTCGCATCGACCACATCATCCATTTCAATGAAGGTTATTGCGGGTTCGCTCCTGTTTTCCCGGTAATCGAGGCAAAGATGCCAATGCCCGTCTCCATCGAAAGGAATCAAGCCTTCGAGCCGTTCGTTGATGTCGTCGTCGTAGCCCCAAATCCGCGTTCTCCACGAGGGAAGGATAGTTCGGCCCGATTCCCGCGATTCCATCATGAACCGCATTGACGGCGGCGCTCTCTGGAAGCGTGTAGGCGATATAGCCGCCATTCTGGATTTTCAGCAACTCGATATATTCCTTCGGCAGCTTGACGCCCAGCGTTTGCTCCGCCTCGCGGACGGCCTCGTCCGTCAATTCGGGCTGCACATACGGCAGGCAGGGCGGTTTTCTCCAAATATCCCTTATCATCGTTCTTCTCCGTGGCAAAAAAAGAACCCCTCCCAAAAGGAGGGGTTCCGCGCGCAACGTTACAGCCCGACCCGGCTGATTGCCATTTCCTTCAGCTTGTCGGAAACCGTGAAGGCCGCTTCGGTTTCGGAGCGGATTTCTTCCACGGAGACGCCCGGCGCGTATTCCTCCAGCACCAGCTTGCCGTCATGGAAGCGGAACAGCGCCTTTTCCGTGACCAGGGTGGAAACCCGTCCCTTGGCGGTGAGCGGAAGATTGCACTTCTTCAAAATCTTCTTCTCCCCCTTGTTGGTGTGTTCCATGGCGACGATCACCTTCTTCGCGCCGACGGCCAGGTCCATCGCGCCGCCCATGCCGGGCACGTTCTTGCCCGGCACCATCCAGTTGGCAAGATCGGCGTTTTCGTCGACCTGCAAGCCGCCCAGCACGCAGGCGTCCAGATGGCCGCCGCGCATCAGGGCGAACGAGATCGAGGTGTCGAAGGTGGAACCGCCGGGAATGATGCTGCACGGCGCGCCGCCGGCGTTGACCACGCGCGGCTGGCCGATGGGGGTGATTTCCTCCGGCACCGGGCCGATGCCGAGAAAGCCGTTTTCCGATTGCAGCATCAGGGTGACGCCGGGCGGCAGGTAGTTGGCGACCAGCGTCGGCAGGCCAATGCCCAGGTTGACGACATCGCCGTCGTTCAATTCCAGCGCGATGCGGCGCGCGATGAATTCCTTGGCGCTCATTTGTTCTGACATGGTGTTCTCCTCACGCGGGGTAAATGATGTAATCGACCAGCACGCCCGGCGTCATCACGTGGTCGGGATCGATGCAGCCCACTTCGACGATCTGGTGCGCCTCGGCGATGACCGTCTCGGCGGCAAGCGCCATCAGGGGGTTGTGGTTCCTCATCGAGGTGTAATACACGAGATTGCCGGACTTGTCGGCCTGCACGGCTTCCAGCACCGCGAGATCGGCCTTGAGCGGGGTTTCGTAGAGAAAGTCGCGCCCGTTGATGGTAAACACCGGCTTCTTCGTGTATTTCTGCCCGTTGATGGTCAAGTCCTGCGGCACGTCTTCCACGCTCGTGCCCACGCCGGTGGGGGTGAGCACGCCGCCCAGGCCGGAGCCGCCCGCGCGGATGCGCTCGGCGATCGAACCGATCGGGCAAAGCTCGATTTCCATCTCGCTCGCGAGCATCTGCCGTTGCGCTTCCTTGTTCAAGCCGATGTGGCCGGTGATCATCTTCTTCACCCGCTTGTTGCGCACCAGGAGGCCGATGCCTTCCGGGCCTTTCGTGGCGTCGGAAAACGCCGCGTCGTCGCCGATCACGGTGAGATCCTTGACGCCCGAATCAAGAATGGCCTGCATCAGCCGCGGCGGCGTGCCGTTGCCCATGAAGCCTCCATACATGATGGTCATGCCGTCGCGCAGAAACGAGGCGACCTTGTTGATTTCAAGTCTTTTCGATTTCATTGACTTCTCCTAAAAGAACCACATCATGCCAACCCTGCCGAAAAACAGCGTCGGCGGCGAAAATAAACGTCTTCGGGGGAATCCGTTTTTGTTGTCCTGCTAACGGGCCGTTTATCCCTGCGCCGGCTTCTATGCCTATCCAACAACAGAGATAACGGAAAAGTAACATTATTTTGCCGCCATCGTCCAGAGCACATGGCGCGGCATGATTGCCAATGACGTAAAACCGCGTCCAGCGCGCTCTTCAAGGCGGCGCTGCGTTGACATCCGAACTGCCTTTGCCGATGGTTTTCGGCGAGGGGTACTGTTCGAGGATTTTTTCCACCGCAGTTTTGAGCAGCGGCTCCAGGTTTTCCCTGTCGGCATTCGGCATCAGGCTTTTGGCCCTGCCTTCCCAGAGGACATCCCTGGTTTTGGCGTCGATGATGTCGATTCCCAGAATGCTTTCCAGATAACGCGTTCCTCCCCCCAGCGGAAAGTGATAGCCGAAGCCCACGCCCACGCCGCCGCGCCGCCTGCCGCCGAAGCCGCCGTAAAAAACGGACCCCGGAAAATAGTGGTAGGGATATGAATACGCGGTTCGTTTCCTGATTTCAAGGGTGAAGTTGATTAGCATATCCGGCGCGTCGGGCGCGTAGCGATAGTCGCGCGCCTCCAGTACCCGGCGCGTTTCCGCCTTCAACTGCTGCGAAATGAGCGAAGCGTACTCGGCCTGGTCGGTTCCCAGCGGCGAGAAAAAGGCAAAGCCGCGGTACGCCGCAAAATCCGTCCCCGGACGGTGCTGACTGTGAATTTCCGGCCCGGTCGTAGCGCAACCGCCCAGAAAGACGAGCATGAAAAAAAGAAGAAAACGCATGGCTTACAACACTCCCTGAACACGTAACAAAACCAAGGCACTGGCTACCAGAACTGCCACCATCTTCTTTTTTTCCGGTGCTGCTCCATGCTCTCCTGGGAATGTTCCGTCCAGCCCTGGAGATGCTTTTTGCGTTGATGGCTGCCCTCTTTGAAAAAGTCGCCGTATTTCTTGTCTTCACCCAGAATATGCTTGGTCAGCCAGTTGCGCAAGAAGTGCAGCAACTCGAAGCTGATGGCGACCTGACCAGAAGCGATTTTCTTTTGCAGGCTTTCGACTTCCTCGACCAGCGCCCGGTGCATTTCGCAATGCGCCTCATATTCCGGGTAATTCCCGATGCGCATCAAGGTCTGCTCGAGCGTGAAGTGAATACGCGTGTAGTCCACCAGCTCATCCAAGATGCCGCCGCAGGTCTTGGTGCCTTCCTTATGCAGGATGGCCTTGTGCAGACGGTTGATGAGCTTGAACAACGTCTTGTGCTGCGTATCGATTTCATCGATGCCCACGCTGTATTCATCCGACCAGACAAATTCCTTGTTCATGTTGCTTCCTCCCCGGATCCCGCACGGATCCACAGTTTCCGTTAGTTTTTCTGTTCGCGCCCCGTTTTCGTCGATCACGGACGCACGAAACCTTTTTGATTATACTGACTTCATCCTGCCTTGGCGCGCGTCAATAACATGGCGTCGCCGTAGCTGAAAAAACGATACCTCTGCTCAATGGCATGGGCATATGCAGCGCGGATGCGCTCGATCCCGGCAAAGGCGGAAACCAGCATCAGCAGGGTGGAGCGCGGCAGGTGAAAGTTGGTGATGAGGCAATCGACCACCTGAAAATCGAAGCCTGGCGTAATGAAAATATCCGTCTCTCCACATCCGGCGCGCGCCTCGCCCTGCTCGCAGGCGGCGGATTCCAGCGCGCGCAGCGTCGTGGTGCCGACGGCGACGACCCGCCCGCCCGCCGCCCGCGTCTGCCGGATGGCGGCGGCGGTCTCCTGCGGCAGGACGAAGAATTCCTTGTGCATCTTGTGTTCGCAAATGCGCGTAACGCGCACCGGTTGATAGGTGCCCGCGCCCACATGCAGGGTCAGGCAGGCCGTGCGAATGCCCCGGAAGGCAATCCGCGCCAGCACATCGGCGTCAAAATGCAGCCCGGCGGTCGGCGCGGCCACCGCGCCGGGCGCGCGGGCATAGATGGTCTGATACCGCGCCTCGTCTTCCGTCGCGGGCGCATGGCCGATGTAGGGCGGCAACGGCAGACGGCCATGCGCTTCCGCCAGCGACCAGAAATCCTCTTTTTCATCTTCCAGCGCCAAGAGAAAAAAACACTCCTGCCGTCCCGTCACGCGCACGGAAAACGCGCCTGCCAGATCGAGACGGCAACCTGCCTTCGGCGCCTTGCCGGCGCGTATCTGGGCAAGCGCGTGGCGGGCATCAAGAATGCGCTCCAGCAGGACTTCCACCTGTCCGCTCGTATCCTTTTGCCCGAAAAATCGCGCCTTGATGACCTTGGTATCATTCATCACCAACAGGTCGCCGGGATTCAACAGATGCGGCAGATCGACAAAACAGAGATCGGAAACGCCCGTAGCTTCAACGCGCAAAAGGCGGCTGGCCGAGCGTTCCGGCGCTGGATGCTGGGCGATCAACGCCTCCGGCAGGGAAAAATCGAAGTCGTGGAGGGTGAGTTCGTTCAAATGGTCGGACTTGTTGCGATGCGCGGTTTCGTGGATAATTCCGCCTCCCGTGCCGGGATGGCGGAATCGGTAGACGCAGCGGACTCAAAATCCGCCGCCGCAAGGCGTGAGGGTTCGAGTCCCTCTCCCGGCACCAGCGTATTTTATCAAAATTTGTTTTCAAGGCAAAAATTATTAAAAATCAAACGCCTTGCCTTTCCTGATTTATTGATTTTTGCCTTCCTGCAACAAAAAATCTACACTGTACTACGCAGATTTTACGCAGGA
Source organism: Zoogloeaceae bacterium (assembly GCA_031288305.1). Lineage (GTDB taxonomy): Bacteria > Pseudomonadota > Gammaproteobacteria > Burkholderiales > Rhodocyclaceae > Azovibrio. The sequence goes on along the minus strand of JAITRP010000201.1, from coordinate 10 downwards.
AATTACGCAT
>JAITRP010000180.1 GCA_031288305.1 Zoogloeaceae bacterium | reverse complement strand
CCGATTTCGTGCCGCAGTTCGGGAAACAACTCATATTGGACGACGTGCCAACGTTGCATCAGGGATTTTTGTCGGGTAGTATTCATCGGCGGGCGTTATGATCAAGGCGTGCAACCCATGTCATGCCAGAAATGGCCGCCCGCTCCTCCTTTTTTTGCTGCCTAACGCAGTTCACATCCTGATAGTGCAGAGTTTTGCAAAAGGCTCGATCGAAAAACTCATGCGCTCCGGTTTCAATCAGGAAGCTCTCGCGGGCGAATTTGAAAGAGGGTTTGCATTGATGCAAAAAAACTGGATCGGATTACGGATAACCATGAATGAATTCCATCAATTTTTGGAAAAGATGGGGCGACTGCATGATGCGATTGCGTCCAGCATCGTTTGGTCTTCAAGTGAAATGAAACTGGAGTTTATTTTTGAAGACATGTACCGTAATCATCATGGACTTCCAGAATATCCTGGGGCGTATCCTGGGCGTATCGTTTTATATGGCGTTCGTGATTTGAGCATTTCGCTTGATCCAGATGAGAAGTTGTGGATTCATGAGTTTTTGCTTCCTGACCGCAATCAAAATGAAATTCTGGTTGGGTTTTGTCCTTCTGGGGAAATTCGCGCGAAATTTTCTTCTGTTGAATATTCGTTATTCAACAAGCACAACCCGGAGTCGTAGATGAAAACACCCGTCTTGCTCAATGAGAATGGCGACATCACCGCCTTCGCGTCTGTCGAGGAGGCCGAGTCCCACATGGAGCCTGTCGATGTGAGAATGGCGAGTATGTCGTCACGGACGCGGATGGACTGCCACTCGCTGTCAGTGTGGTGATTGAGGAGATTCCACTTTTCTGAGGGTAGGGGAAGAGGCGCATCAAAAAGGTTCGGATAACATAACTGGCTTGCTCGCCGGCAAACATGCCATAATCCAGAGCCTTTCCGCCTTCGGATTCAGGAATATGCCGCAGACACTCTACGAAAAACTTTGGAACGCCCACGTGGTTCGGGAAGAACCGGACGGCACGGCATTGATCTACATCGACCGTCATTTGGTGCATGAAGTGACCAGCCCGCAAGCCTTCGATGGCCTGCGGCTCGCCGGTCGCAAGCCCTGGCGCGTTTCTTCCATCGTGGCGACCGCCGACCACAACACGCCGACCGACCATTGGGACGAGGGCATTCAGGACCCCGTCTCCCGCCAGCAGGTGGAAACGCTGGACGCCAATATTCGCGCCGTCGGCGCGTTGGCCTATTTTCCGTTCAAGGATAGAAGGCAGGGCATCATCCACGTGATCGGGCCGGAGAACGGCGCGGTGCTGCCGGGCATGACCGTGGTCTGCGGCGATTCGCACACTTCCACGCATGGCGCGTTCGCGGCGATGGCGCATGGCATCGGCACCTCCGAAGTCGAGCACGTGCTGGCGACGCAGTGTCTGGTGCAGAAGAAATCCAGAACCATGCGGATTCGCGTGGAAGGCGCGCTGGGCAAGGGCGTGGCGGCCAAGGACGTGGCGCTCGCCGTCATCGGCGGAATCGGCACGGCGGGCGGCACGGGCTACGCCATTGAATTTGCCGGCTCCACGATTCAAAGCCTTTCCATGGAAGGGCGGATGACGCTCTGCAACATGGCGATCGAAGCTGGGGCGCGGCTGGGGCTGGTGGCGGTCGATAAGGTCACGATCCACTATCTGCAAGGCCGTCCCTTCGCGCCGCGTGGCGCACAATGGGACAAGGCGGCGGCCTACTGGCGCACCCTGCATTCCGACGCCGGAGCGGTGTTCGACCACAGCGTGGAACTGGACGCGATCCGGATCGTGCCGCAAGTCACCTGGGGCACTTCGCCGGAAATGGTGTTGCCCATCACGGCCACGCTGCCCGATCCGGCAAAAGAGCCGAACGCCGTGAAGCAGGAGGGTATGGAACGCGCTTTTGCCTACATGGGCCTTACGCCCAACATGCCGGTTCAATCCATCCGCATCGACAAGGTTTTTATTGGCTCCTGCACCAATTCGCGTATCGAAGACCTGCGCCAGGCGGCGGCAGTCCTGAAAGACCGCAGGAAGGCCGACAACGTGAAACTTGCCTTGGCGGTGCCGGGTTCCGGGCTGGTCAAGCGCCAGGCGGAAGCGGAAGGGCTGGATAAAATCTTTATCGCGGCGGGATTTGAATGGCGCGAACCCGGCTGTTCGATGTGTCTGGCGATGAACGCCGACCGGCTGGAGCCGGGCGAGCGTTGCGCCTCCACCTCGAACCGCAATTTCGAGGGACGGCAAGGGCAGGGCGGACGCACGCATCTGGTCAGTCCCGCGATGGCGGCGGCGGCGGCGATTGCCGGGCATTTCGCTGATGTGCGCGACATTCTCTGATCTTGGGACGACGAACATGGAAAAATTCACTCCCTTCACCGGCCTCATCGCGCCACTGGATCGCAACAACGTCGATACCGACGCGATCATTCCCAAACAGTTCCTGAAATCCATCCAGCGTTCCGGCTTCGGCCCCAACGCTTTCGATGAATGGCGCTATCTCGATCATGGCGAGCCGGGGATGGACAACACCACGCGCACGCCAAATCCCAATTTTGTCTTGAATCAGGAACGCTATCGCGGCGCTTCGGTGCTGCTCACCCGCGCCAATTTCGGCTGTGGTTCCAGCCGCGAACACGCGCCCTGGGCCTTGGCGGATTTCGGTTTCAAGGTGATTCTCGCCGAATCCTTCGCCGACATCTTCTTCAATAACTGTTTCAAGAATGGTCTCTTGCCTGTCGCGCTCTCCAAGCCGGAGATCGACGCCCTGTTTGGCCTCATCGAATACACGCCCGGCTTTGCCCTGGCGGTGAATCTGGAGGCGCAGACCCTCACCCGCCCGGATGGATACGTCATTGCCTTCGAGGTCGATCCGTTTCGGAAGGAATGCCTCTTGAACGGCTGGGACGACATCGGCCTGACCCTGCGCCATGCCGGGGAAATCCGCGCCTTCGAGGAAGAAAGAAAGGAAAGGTTTCCGTGGATGTTTGCCTGAAAAATCCCAGCAAGAAATTAGCGGCAGCCCTGAAGGGCGGGGTTTCAAACCAGAGTCAGTTTTACGATGAAAGGAAAAAGTCATGAAAAAACTTCTGTTCGCCGCGCTATGCCTGTCCGCGCTCCTGCCGGTTCATGCCGCCTCGAACTGTTCCGGTGATGCGCCGGACGCGCGGGAGGCGCTGGCGTTCGAGGATGTCCGGATCAGCTTCGTGAACAGGAAGGATCAGAGTGCGACCTATGTGATAACCGTTGGCGTCCTGCGCAATACCAGCGCGTGCGTGGTGGAGGGTATCCAGATCGAGGCGCGGCATCTGGATGGGGAAAAGCGCCTGATCGACGTGCACAAGGAATATTTTTACAATGCGACGCTCAAACCGGGTGAAGACCTGGCGTTTCGCATTTATGAACCCGCCGCGCAAGCGCAATCCGCTTATGCGTCCTATCAGACGCGCATCGTGTCGGCCAATTACAAATGCGCTCCAGCCCAGGAAACGTCCAGCGAGACTCCCCCGGCATCCGTTTCTTCGAAGGGCGCGACACAATGGGGGAAATGGCTGGTGGATTGGTTGCCGCTCTATGTGTTCCTCGGAATCTGGATATTCTTGATATACAAATACTCCGGCAACAGATCGCGCATGATGCGGATACTGGAACGTCAGATCGAACTCATGGAACGTCAGGGTGAACTCACGGAACGGCAAAATACCCTGGGAAACGCCCTGATCGAGCGCATCGCGGCGGCATTGGAAGAAAGGAACAAGTCATGACCCATAAGCTGCTCATTCTCCCCGGCGACGGCATCGGCCCGGAAATCACGCAGGAAGTCGTGCGCGTCTTGCAGGCGCTGGAATTGGGCTGCGAGATGGAAACGGCGCTCCTGGGCGGCGCGGCGGTGGACGCGACCGGCGACCCTTACCCGGAAGCAACGCAAAAACTCGCGGCAGAATCCGACGCGGTGCTGCTGGGCGCGGTGGGCGGCCCGAAGTGGGATGTGCTGCCGCGTGAACAACGCCCGGAAAAGGGGTTGCTCGGCATTCGCAAGCATTTGAATCTTTTTGCCAATCTGCGTCCGGCCATTCTGTATCCGGAATTGGCGGACGCTTCGTGCGCGAATTGACCGGCGACATTTATTTCGGCCAGCCGCGCGGCATCGAAACCCGCGATGATCAGTTTTACGATGAAAGGAAAAAGTCATGAAAAAACTTCTGTTCGCCGCGCTGTGCCTGTTCGTATTCCTTCTGGCTTCCGGCGCGGGTAGCGCCCGGAGCTGTTCCGATGAAACCCTGAAATCGCTGGCGACCGAGGATGTCCAGGTCCGTTTCATAAAGGATCAGGGCAAAACGCTTATGGAAACCATCGGCCTCATCCGGAATACAGGCAAGGAGAAGGCGGAGGATATCCGGCTCGTGACGCGGCATCTGGACGCGGAGCAGCGCCTGATCGACGTATCCACCACGTTCCTGTATGGGATAACACTTGCGCCGGGTGAGGATGTGGCGTTTCATTTCGGGAATTACGCCAGCCTGCCGGAATCCGTTTATGCGTCGCACGAGACGCGCGCCGTGTCGGCGGATTGCGCGTACACAGAGCCGTCTGCGCTTGCCTCCGGGGAACCATCGAATACCACACCGTCGTCACAGTGGGGGGAATGGCTGATGAATTGGTTGCCTCTCCTGATAATCATCGTGATCTGGATATACTGGATATACAGATATTACGGCAGCAGATCGCCCACGATGCGGAGAGCGGAACGTCAGGTCGAACTTCTGAGGCGCCAAGTCGAACTCATGGAACAGCGAAACCCCCTGGATAACGCCCTGATGAAGTGCCAGGTTGAATTCATGGAACGCCAAGCCGAACGCATGGAACAGCAAAACGCCCTGATCGAGCGCATCGCGGCGGCATTGGAAGAAAGGAACAAGTCATGACGAAAAAAATCCTCGTGCTCCCCGGCGACGGCATCGGCCCGGAAATTACAGAAGAAGCCGTGCGCGTTTTAAAGGCGCTGGAATTGGGTTTCGAGATGGAAACGGCGCTCCTGGGCGGCGCGGCGGTGGACGCGACCGGCGATCCTTACCCGGCGGCGACACAGGAGCTTGCAAAAGAAGCCGACGCGGTGCTCCTGGGCGCGGTGGGCGGCCCGAAGTGGGATGTGCTGCCGCGTGAACAACGTCCCGAAAAGGGGCTGCTCGGCATTCGCAAGCATCTGAATCTTTTTGCCAATCTGCGCCCGGCCATTCTGTATCCGGAATTGGCGGACGCTTCCACCCTGAAGCCGGAAGTCGTCTCCGGGCTGGATATTTTGATTGTGCGCGAACTGACCGGCGACATTTATTTCGGTCAGCCACGCGGCATCGAAATCCGCGATGGCGAACGTTTTGGTTTCAACACCATGCGCTACACGGAGACGGAAATCCGCCGCATCGGGCGTGTCGCTTTCGAGGCGGCAAGAAAGCGCGGCAAAAAGCTCTGCTCGGTCGACAAGATGAATGTGCTGGAAACCACGCAGCTTTGGCGCGACGTGATGACCGAACTCGCGCCCGAATACCCGGACGTGGAACTCACCCACATGCTGGCGGATAACGCCGCCATGCAACTCGTGCGCGCCCCGCGGCAATTCGACGTGCTGGTGACCGGCAACATGTTCGGCGACATTTTGTCGGACGAAGCGTCGATGCTCACCGGCTCCATCGGCATGTTGCCCTCGGCCTCCCTGGACGAAAACAACAAGGGACTCTACGAACCCTCGCACGGCTCCGCGCCGGACATCGCCGGACAGGGCATCGCCAACCCGCTGGCGACCATCTTGTCCGCCGCCATGCTGCTCCGCTATACCTTCAACCTGGAAGAAGCCGCGCGGCGCGTGGAAGAGGCGGTAAAAAAGGTGCTGGCGCAAGGTCTGCGCACCGCCGACATTTTCGCGGCGGGCACACAAAAGGTCGGCACGAAAGAGATGGGCGACGCGGTGCTGGCGGCGTTGTAATGCCAGTTTAAAGAGGGTAAACTGTTAGTGTGTTTGGAGATTGTGCCCTCAAACAAGGAGGTTCATCATGGTCAAGAAATTTGCTGTCGTCGTTGTGATGTGCGTAGCTTTGAATGCCTGCGTGTCTACACCACGTGTACAACGGGGGGTATGGCAGTTTGCTGGAGGTAGTAGGGCCGATGGTACCGTCACTCTCACAATGGATTACAACCCCCAAGTTTCCGTAAAGGTGCACAGTGTGAACGATATACAAAAGCTGGCTGAGCAGAGATGTGCAGTTTGGGGATACAAAGGCGCACAGGCTTTTGGACAAATAACGGATTCATGTATTGGGTTCAATAAATCCAGACGCTGTGTAAGCGCGCGCTTTACATCAAAATATCAATGTGCGGCTGCTCTTGCTCCATAAGGGCGACGCCGTGCTCGCGGCGCTGAAGTGAACATCGGTCAGGCAGGAATGACATGGGCGTCGAATACCGCATCAAATTCCAGAAGCAGGAAGGCTTTCGTCTTTCGGACTTTCTTGCGGACATCGAAAACCCCAAAGACAGTTCCGGGTGGAGCGCATTCACAACCCAGGAAATAGAAGAGGGACTATATTTCCGCGACAATTGCGGGAGCGGCTCCGCTGCCATCGCATTCAGAAAAATAGTTGACCGGGCGCTTCTGTACGCGCAAAGTGTCCGTATGGAAGAATCATGAGGAAGAAGCAATACCCATTTCAGAATCCTTGTTGATGCTTTCCGGATTCACGCTTGCGCATGCCGCCTGGAGCGTGTGCGATCTGCCGGAATTGCTTGTTCCGTTGGCAATCGCGGATATCAATGGCGAGCGTGAATTGCGGCGCTTCGAGGCCGAGACGCAGGCTCAGGCAATCGCCGACGGCAAGGCTTCACTCGCCGAGTACGAGGACGTGCTTGATGCGTGGGCATTCGTTCGCGAGGGGCAATTCAAGGAAAACGGCGCATATGTCGATGTTTTCACACTCGAAGCAAAGAGCAAGGACATGAAAGAACCGATTGCGTTCATTCAACGGTTCCAGCCTTGCGCAAAGGGCGCGCTCAAGCTCATTGGTCCGCCAATGGTTGCGATTGGCGGTGAAATTATTCCAGAGGACGAGGCCGCGCCGCTCATCGCCCAATTGTATCATGGCGCTTTATCGCATGAGAAGGCCGCAAAGCTGTGGCCGAGTTGGGTAGCGTCAGCAAGAAATTAGCGGCAGCCCTTCAGGGCTGCCGGTCTAACGTCATTGGGAAGGGGTTTCTCTCCCCTCCCCAATGGCTACGGTCGAAACTCCGGCCTTCAGGCCGGGGTC
>JAITRP010000166.1 GCA_031288305.1 Zoogloeaceae bacterium | reverse complement strand
GGTTTCTCTCCCCTCCCCAATGGCTACGGATTGATCCCCCGGCCTTCAGGCCGGGGGATCAACCTTCGCGCCGATTCTTCCGGGCGGGGTTTCAAACCGGAGTTCGTTTTACGATGAATGACGCGCCTCTTCCGATTTCCGCCACGCGGGACGAAAAAATCTCCTATCGTTTCCTTCCGAACGAAGCGGCAAGAAAAATGTTCTTTTTGCGCGACCGCACGGGAAAAGCCATCCTGAAATGACTGGCCTTCCTGTGCCTTGTGCTTTTACTGTTCGCGAGCCTGTTCCCGCTTCTTGCTCTTATCATTTTCCCGTTTTATTTTTCGTTTGCGCGAACGCTTGAATTCATCACCATGCTGACGCCCCTGCTCCTCATGGCGGCAGGAGCCCTCGTCGAGAAGTTTGGCGTCCTCCTGTTCCTCTTCGGCATCGGGCTGGCGCTCCTGTATGTACATTGCCGGAAGATGGCGATCGTCGTGGAGGAACGGGGCGTGGCGTTGCACGGTTTTCCGTTTCGCGGCCGCGGGAAATTCTACGAATGGCGCGAATTCGCGCAGATACGCCGTTCCACATTCCAGAAGCGCGATGTCGTGGTCTTTGTCGACCGTTATGGAAAAAGCTTTCTCCTTCATTTTGGCGAAGAGGAGGCAAAACGCGGATTCTGGTTCCGCGTCTTCCGTTCATGGGATGCGCGCCGCTCCTTTTTCTTTGTCGGCGACGGGCACGCGCTTTCCCTGCCGGAAGCCATCGAGAAATTCCATGCCCCGGTCACGCTTCTGGAAGAAGCGGAACGAAAGAAAATCCCGGCGCTGTGTCCGTGCGGCGACTGGAATGTCGACATCACGGGCAAGATCGCCCATCCGATCCTGGCCGCGCTGGTCATGGTGATTCCGGGCGTCCTGTTCCGCCTTTCGGAGTTCTCCCTTCTGGAAACCTGGCAAAGCCGCCTGTTGCCGCTGGCGTATTGCCTGGCAGTGGCATTGGGATTTGCTTTTTCCTGGCGCTATTTGCGGGAATTGCGCGCAAAAGAAAGCTGGGAAGCCGCATGGTTCGTCTCCTTGTTGTTTGCCGCCTCTCTGTGGTTCCTGACCGCCTCCGCCGCGCCTCTTCTGCCGGTCTGGCTGGGCGAGGCGCGAAAGGAAGCGTTTGCCGTCCCGGAGAAGGAAGATGCCGCGCAATACCAGGACGGCGTCCGCTACCCATACAGCCTCTACCAATCCTGGCGCTCCACGCGCGAACCCGGCGTCTCGTTCCGCTACAAAATCCCGGAAGAACGACGCCAGTACGAACCCGGCGCGCAACGGGAATTCACTGTCCATCATGGCTCCTTGGGTCTGCGCGCCATGCCGCGGGCTGAACTGCGTTCCCTGTGGCGGGAGAAAAAGCCAGATCATCTCCCGGAATGACAATATCCAGCCCCCGCGCCTTCCGGCGCGCATTGCCGCCCGCATGGGCCTGCCGCCTGCAAGGGCCTGCCGCCTGCAAGGGCCAAAAAAATCTCCGCCGAAGCTGGACTTGCGGCGGAGGCAAAAGGAGACGGAAGGAAAAGGAAGCAACGTAACCCCAAAGGCCGGGCTGGTTCTGCGTTGGGTTGATGCGGTTTGAAGGCGAAGCAAGGCTTTGTCTTCAAACCGCAAGCTTATCCGGCAAAAAGCGGGGTTTTACTCTTTGCCGCGCACAACGGCTATTTGATGTAAATCTGGTCAAAAGTGCCGCCGTCGGAGAAGTGGGTTTTTTGCGCGTTGACCCAGCCGCCGAAATCCTTGTCGATGGTGAAGAGCTTGACCTTGACAAACTGGCTGGAATACCTGGCCAGCACCTTCGCGTCACTGGGGCGATAGAAATTACGGGCGGCGATCTCTTGTCCCTCGGTGGAATACAGGTATTTCAGGTATTCCGTCGCCAGCGCGCGCGTGCCGTGTTTGTCGACCACCTTATCCACCACCGCCACCGGCGGTTCAGCCAGGATGGAGACGGAGGGCACGACGATGTCGAACTTGTCCGGCCCCAGTTCCTTCACGGAAAGAAAGGCTTCGTTTTCCCAGGCGATGAGCACATCGCCAATGCCGCGTTCCACGAAGGTGATGGTCGAGCCGCGCGCGCCGCTATCCAGCACTTTCACGTTGGCGAAGAGCTTCTTCACGAACTCCTTCGCCGTGGCGTCCGACCCTCCCGGCAACTTTTTGGCATAGCCCCAGGCCGCCAGGTAATTCCAGCGCGCGCCGCCAGAAGTCTTGGGATTGGGGGTGATGATCTCGATGCCGGGCTTGATCAGATCGCCCCAGTCCTTGATGTTCTTGGGGTTGCCCTTTCTGACCAGCAGCACGATGGTGGAGGTGTAGGGCGAAGCGTTTCGCGGCAGTTTTTTCTGCCAGTCCTTCGCCAGGAGGCCGGTTGCGGCGACTTCGTCGATGTCGTAGGCCAGCGCCAGCGTCAGCACATCGGCTTCCAGGCCATCGATGACCGCGCGCCCCTGTTTGCCGGAACCGCCATGCGATACCTTCAGATTCAGTTTATTGCCGTTTTTCTGTTCCCAGTATTTCTGGAAGGAAGCGTTGAACTCCTTGTACAACTCGCGGGTCGGGTCGTAGGAGACGTTCAACAGGGTCAATTCGGCGGAAAGGGCGCTGCCCGACAGCAACAGGCCGGACACAAGGCCGGCGAGGAGAGGACGCAAGAAGGAGAGTTTCATGTTTGTTCCATTCAGGTAAGGTTGAGATGTGCGTCATATTACGAATTCGTCAAGAAAATGGAACGATCTTCTGGTTATTCCTATAGAAGCAAAAATTTTATTTGTTTAGAAAGCGTCAAAAACCAGGGTTTTACTTTTTGACGCATCCTTGGCGTACGCCGTTCGCTGTCTTTCGTCTTCGGTGTGGTATTTTTCACTTTTTTCGCAGAACCCCATTGCACAATTCCATGTCCGTCCGTTTTTTTCTCCTTCTTTCGTTCCTCGTTTTTGCGCCCGCAATCCATGCCGAAAAGCTTTCCGAGCATCCGGAAGCGCGGCTTTTCATCGAGCGGATGCAGACCTTGCACGGCTTTGACGCGCAGGAACTCGAAAAGCGTCTTGCCCGCTTGACGCCCGATGCTCGTGTCCTGAAGCTTGTCGCGCCGCCTGCTTCGCCCACGCAGCGTTCCTGGCAGCGTTATCGCAGCCGCTTTCTCGAAGAGCGGCGCGTCGAGGACGGTCTGGTCTTCTGGCGGAAAAACGCCGCCATGCTCGCGCGCGCCAGCGTCCTCTATGGCGTTCCGGAAGAAATCATTGTCGCCATCATCGGCATAGAAACCCTCTATGGCCGCAATACCGGCAGTTTCAACACCTTTTCCGCGCTCGCCACGCTGGCCTTTCACGAGCCGCGCCGCGCCGAATTCTTCCGGCAGGAACTCGAACAATTGCTGCTCCTCGCCCGCGAACACAATCGCGATCCCGAAAGCTACGCCGGCTCCTACGCGGGCGCCCTGGGCCTGCCGCAATTCATGCCCGGCAGCCTGCGCCGCTACGCCGTGGATTTCGATCAGGACGGCAGCATCGATCTGGCAAACAGCGCGGCGGACGCCATTGGCAGCGTCGCCAACTTTCTTCTCCAGCACGGCTGGCGGGAAAAAGCGCCGGTTGCCCTGCCCGTCGTGACCACCCAGGTCGCGCCCCGGCATCTGCAGGAGTGGATAGCCGCCGGCATACGCCCCACCCTTGGCCCTTCCACCCTGCGCGCAGCGGGACTCCAGCCGGAACGCGGCATCGCCTCCGAAATGCCTGACGCGCCCGCCACCTTTGTCGATCTCGTCACGCCGGACGCGCCCACCGAATACTGGCTGGGCTACGAAAATTTCTATGTCATCACCCGCTACAACCGTTCCAGCTTCTACGCCATGGCGGTATATCAATCCGCCGAGACGCTGGCGCAGCGTTACCATATGTCCAAGAAAGAAGAACGCCCATGATGGAGGCAACGCAAAATCCCACGGCCGGATGGGTTTTCGTTGGGTTTGCATGGTTTGAGGCCAGGATTTGCCTGGCTTCAAACCCCAAGACAACCCGGCGCAAGGCCAAAGGCCGCAGGCAAAGCGGGTTTTTACTTTTTGATTTTTGACGCATCAACATGAACATCGCCATCGTCGGCGGCGGCTGGGCGGGCATTGCCGCCGCCGTTGCCCTTGCCGGAAAAGCAGACATCACGCTCTTTGAAGCGGGCCGCGCGCTGGGCGGACGGGCGCGAAAAATCGAACGAACCGACGCGCGCACGCTGGATAACGGCCAACACATCCTGCTTGGCGCGTACCGCGAAACCCTGGGGCTGATGCAGAAGATCGGCGTCGCGCCCGAAGCGCATCTACGGCGTCTGCCCTTGCGAATCCAGGACGCCAGCGGCTTTTGCCTGTCCCTGCCGCGTCTGCCGCATCCGCTCAACCTGTTCTGGGGACTACTCACCGCGCGAAAAACCGGGTGGCGGGAAAAACTGGCCGCCGCCCGCTGGATGCGAACGCTGAAAGCGCGGCGGTTCGCCGTGCCGCCCGAAATCGATGGCGGCGTCGCGCAATGGCTTGACGCGGCTGGACAAAACGGCGTGTTGCGCCGCCACCTCTGGGAACCGCTCTGCCTTGCCGCCCTGAATACGCCCGCCCGCTACGCCTGCCCGCGAGTCTTCGCGCATGTGCTGCGGGAAAGCCTGGGAAATCCCGCCCGCGGCGCAACCGATCTGCTGCTGCCGCGCGGCACGCTTTCCGATCTCCTGCCGGAACCCGCGGGAAAATGGCTGGGCGAGCGCGGCGTGCGCATCCGTCCGCAGGAACGCGTCCATGTCCTGCGCCCGCGCGCGGATCGCTGGCAGATCGTCAGCGGCGGCGGCGCGGAAATCTTCGACAGGGTCATCCTCGCCGTCGCGCCCTGGCATCTGCCGCCATTGCTGGCGGAATTGCCCAATGCTCCCGCCATCCCGCAGGATGCCGAACCCATTGCCACCCTCTACTATGATTATCCCGAAAACATCGCATTGCCCTATCCGCTGCTGGCGCTGTGCGGCGAGCACGGCGGCTGGCTGGCGGATCGCGGACAAGGCGTACTGGCCGCCGTGCTCTCCGGTCACGGCGCGTGGGAGGAACTGACGGACAGCGCGCTGGCGAGCGCGCTGCACCATGACATCTGCGCGTGGTTCTTCCATCCGGTCGCGCTGCCGCCGTATCAAATCATCCGGGAAAAACGCGCCACCTTTTCCTGCCGTCCCCATCTCGTCCGCTGCCCGCAAACCCTCTCCTGGCCGGGACTGTTCATCGCCGGCGACCACACCCTCCCCGATTACCCCGCCACACTGGAAAGCGCGGTAAGAAGCGGACAAAACAGCGCGCGCATGCTGGAAGAACGCCCAGACTGAACAGGTGCGCGGTTGGGAGGCGTCAAGTCAAGCCGGATGGCACAAGCCATGTCCGTAAAGTTGACGCTGGCGGCTATGCCATAGATCACATACCCAATTTTTAGCGAGGAGGACACATGATGAGAGACCAGTTGCGCGACAAGGCATATTACGACAAACGCATTGAGATTGCGGAATCAGCCCGCCTGGAAGCCTTGCAAGGATTGAGGGGCTACAATGATGACGGTAAAACGGGCTGTGCCGCTGATCTCTGTAGATATTCCAATGAAATAATTTTTATGCGTTATAGCCGAGGCGACGCCATAGAAGCCATGCGGGATAGCGTGCAGAAAAGCTATGAAATCCTGCAACTGCGGCGCAAGGTGCTGGATAGCGTGCAAATTGAAGAACGAATACGGAAAATGTGGGAAAACCTGGATCTCGGTTCTCTGTCCAGATACTTGACCACACTGGCTTTCATGGTGGCGTTACGATTTCCCGCAGCGGACATTTTGAATGCGCTAAAGGTTATCGGTCATGTGGATGAGGAGGATGCTTTGTTGGCGTTGGCGGCGACATATTTTGGCAAGGAAGTTCCTGATGTTCAAAACTCGAAATATCCGAAGGCGTATGGAGAGCTTGTAGCCATGAGCCGTGCGGATGCCAAGGAGCAGCCCGCTCTGCTGAAAAAATATGTGAATCGCTGGTATCGTTTGAACAGGCCGGTCTATTGGCATGACACCCACAAGGGCGCGGAAGGGGCTTATGTGGGCTATTGGTGTTTCGACGTGGCGCTGGTGGTAATGCTGTTGGGAATCGACGATAGCCAGGCGCAAGATCACCCCCACTATTCATCCGATCTGGTACGGCATTACCGCCAGCAGGTTCAATCCGCGTAAAGCAAGAAATTAGCGGCAGCCCTTCAGGGCTGCCGGTCCAACGTCATTGGGAAGGGGTTTCTCTTTCCTCCCCAATGTCTACGGATTGCTCCCCCGGCCTGAAGGCCGGGGGATCAACCTTCGCGCCGATTCTTCCGGGCGGAGTTTCAAACCGGAGTTCGTTTTACGATGAATAAAAATACTACACTAGCAAGAATGAAACGCTATGCCAGAAAATATGAAAGGGAGTGGTTCCATCATGCACAAGATCGCCAGCCCATCCGGCGCATTGGCGCAGCACACTCCAATGATGCAGCAATACCTGGAGTTGAAGCGCCAGCATCCGGAAAGCCTGCTGTTGTACCGCATGGGGGATTTTTACGAGCTTTTTTATGGCGATGCGGAAAAGGCCGCGCGCCTGCTGGACATCACGCTGACCACGCGCGGACAGTCGGCGGGCCAGCCGATCCGGATGGCGGGCATTCCCTATCACGCGCTGGAAACCTATCTTGCCCGCCTCGTCAAGCTGGGCGAGTCCGTGGTGATTTGCGAGCAGGTGGGCGACCCGACCGGCAAGGGGCCGATGCAACGGGAAGTATCGCGCATCGTCACGCCGGGCACACTCACCGACGCCAGTCTGCTGGAAGAGCGCAAGGACGCCCTGCTCATGGCCCTGGCGCGGCAGCGGCAACGCCTGGGTCTGGCGTGGCTCAACCTGGCAAGCGGCGACTTCACGCTCACGGAAATCGCCGCCGCGTACCTGCCCGCCACACTGGAGCGCGTCCGCCCGGCGGAAATCCTGCTGCCGGAATCGCTGGACATCGTCCTGCCCGCAAGCCGGGCTGCGCAGACCCGGCGTCCCGAATGGCATTTCGCCGCCGACACGGCGCGGCGTTTATTGTGCGCGCATTTCCAGGTGCAGTCGCTCGCCGCCTTTGGCGCGGAACATCTGGAGCCGTCCATCGCCGCCGCCGGGGCGCTGTTGCAATACGCCCAGGCCACCCAGTCGGGCGCGTTGCCGCATGTACAGAGTCTTCGCATCGAGGAGGAAAGCGTCTATCTGGGGCTGGATGCGGCAACAAGGCGCAATCTCGAACTCACGGAAACCTTGCGCGGCGAGGCCAGCCCTACCCTGTTTTCCCTCCTCGATTGCTGCGTCACCAGCATGGGCGCGCGCTGTCTGCGCCACAGCCTGCACCATCCGCTGCGCGACACCCGCATCTCCGCCGCCCGGCAGGAAGCCGTGGCCGAATTACTGGCGGCGCGACGCGTCGATGCCTTGCGCCAGCGCCTGAAGCATCAGGCGGACATCGAGCGCATCAGCGGGCGCATCGCCCTGGAAAACGCCCGCCCGCGCGATCTTTCCGCCCTGCGGGATTCGCTCCTGGGACTGCCGGAACTGGCGGCAGAGCTTGCCTTCGCGGCGCAAGAACCCGATTTTTCGCCTTTGGAAAACAATCTGCTGGCGCAACTTGCCGCCGATCTCGTTGCCCCCGAAGCGGCGCTGGCGCTCCTTTGTTCCGCCATCGCCGAAGAACCCGCCGCGCTGCTGCGCGATGGCGGCGTCATTGCATCGGGGTTTGACGCCGAACTCGACGAGCTGCGCGCCATCAACGACAACTGCGGCGCGTTTCTCCTGCAAATGGAAGCGCGCGAACGGGAACGCACCGGCATTGCCAGCCTGAAGGTCGAATTCAACAAGGTGCATGGTTTTTATATCGAAGTCACGCACACGCACGCCGACAAGGTTCCCGACGATTACCGCCGCCGGCAAACCCTGAAGAACGTCGAACGCTACATCACTCCAGAACTGAAAACCTTCGAGGACAAGGCGCTTTCCGCGCAGGAGCGCGCCCTGACGCGTGAAAAGGCGCTGTTCGAGGACGTGCTTGCCGGCTTGCGGGAACATGTCGCCGCCTTGCAGCGCATCGCCCGCGCCATTGCCCGGCTCGACATGCTGGCCTCTTTTGCGGAGACGGCGGAGCGGCGCGACTGGCGGCGTCCCGAGTTTTCCGCGCTCCCTGGTCTCTCCATCACCGGCGGACGGCATCCGGTCGTGGAAAACGAAATGGGCGACAGCGGCGAAACCTTCATCGCCAACGATCTGCGTCTTGCGGAGAACCGGCGGCTGCTCGTCATCACCGGCCCCAACATGGGCGGCAAATCCACCTACATGCGCCAGACGGCGCTGATTGCGCTCCTGGCGCACATCGGCAGCTTCGTTCCCGCGCAAAAGGCGGTGCTGGGGCCGCTGGATCGCGTTTTCACCCGCATTGGCGCTTCCGACGATCTGGCCTCGGGGCGTTCCACTTTCATGGTGGAAATGACCGAAGCCGCCGCCATCCTGCATCAGGCGACAGCCAACAGCCTGGTGCTGATGGATGAAATCGGGCGCGGCACTTCCACTTTCGACGGCCTCGCCCTGGCCTTTGCCATCTGCCGTCACCTATTGGAAAAGAACCGCTGTCTTGCGCTTTTCGCCACTCATTACTTTGAATTGACGCGCCTGGCGGAAGAGTATCCGGCGCTGTCCAATGTGCATCTGGACGCCGTGGAACACGGCGAGCGCATCGTCTTCTTGCACGCGCTGGAAGATGGCCCGGCCAACCAGAGCTATGGCATCCAGGTGGCCGCGCTGGCGGGCATGCCCGCCGCCGTGGTGCGCGCCGCCAAAAGGGAACTGCGCAAGCTGGAAGAAAAAGCCGCCGACAACCCACTGCAACCCGACCTCTTCTCCAGCCAGCCGCGCCTTGCCGCCCATGCCCCAAAAGCTGAACCGCACCCGGCATTGGACGCCCTCGACGCGCTGGAGCCGGACAACCTCAGCCCCAAAGAGGCGCTGGATACGCTCTACGCACTGAAAAAACTTCTGGTGGATCAGAAGGCAGGGGGTTGAAGACAGAAAAAACCGGGCGGCGCATCTGCTGTACTTCGTCATCAAGAACCACCCGCTAGCCGATAGCAACAATAAGCGCATCGGCTCCTTTCTGTTCCTATGGCACCTGCACTTGCGCCTGAACCAGCGCCTGCTGGCAAGGCCGGCGGAACACAACTGATCAACAACACCTTGGGTGGCGCTGGCCCTACTAGGTCGTGTTCACACTACCCCCAAAAGATGTCATGCTTCGATTATAAAAATCACTGGATCCCGATAATGGAAATCACAGAATCCCAATACCAGCAGATCGAAGACTGCCTGCCGCGTCAGCGCGGCAATGTCAGCTTGCCGAATCTTCTGGTTCTGAACGCCATCCTGCACGTTGCCGAACAGGGATCAAATGGCGCGGCCTGCCCAGGCAATTTGGGCGCTCACACGGTTCTACCCCGAATGAACCGCTGGGCGAAAGCGGGAGTGCTGGAGCGGGTTTTCGAGAAGCTGCAACGCGCCCAGATCATCCGTCTCAAAATCGAAGCGGTATCGATGGACAGCCCCTCGGTCAAG
>JAITRP010000091.1 GCA_031288305.1 Zoogloeaceae bacterium | reverse complement strand
TCAAGGCGGTGACGGGCGCGCTGAAGAAGGGTGATCGTCTCTCCTTGATCGGCTTTGGTTCTTTCTGGGTGGGCGACCGCGCCGCGCGCACGGGACGCAATCCGCAAACGGGCAAGCCGCTGAAAATCAAGGCGTCCAGAGTGCCCAAGTTCACGCCCGGCAAGGCGCTGAAGGAACTGGTCAACAAGAAGAAGTGAACTTTTGGGCGCTTAGCTCAGTTGGCAGAGCGTCGCCCTTACAAGGCGAATGTCGGCGGTTCGAACCCGTCAGCGCCCACCAGTCCAGAAGGATACGGCTTGTGCGCAAGACCGTATCCTTTTGTTTTCCACCAAACCATGCGTGACGTAAAGACGAGCCGCGAACCGTGCACAGGACACGGACGACAACGTCACGGATAATTTGGCGTTCTGCGAACGGGATGGCATAATCCTGTCGTTGTCATCGAGGGGCGCAAGATGAAAAACAATGTTTTGCTGGTTCATGAATCCAATGTGATCCGCGCGGTTCTGGCGCACCATCTGGCGGACCAATACAAAGTGGTCGAGGCGCTCGAGGGTGAATTTGCCTGGCATACCGCGATGTTGAATCACGATATCTGCATGGTCATTTCCGGTCTGGATCTGTACCGGCTGGACGGCATGTCGCTCCTGGAGCGTCTGCGTCACAGCAGCCTGGAGCGGTTGAAGAAACTTCCCTTTTATTTCATTGGTTCGGAAAGCCGTATCGCCGCCATCGAGGATCAGGCCAGGAAGGCGGGCGTGACGGGGTTCATGTTCAACGGCATCAGCAAGGATGAAGTGCTCGCCATCATGGCGCGGCACACGGAAGGCGCGGCGACCGCGGTTGCGCCCAGCCCGCCCGCCCCGCCTCCGGCGCCGGAACCCAAGCCCACATTGATCGTGGATCGCACCGCCACGCGCGGCAAGGGCAAGATGAACAAGACGCCGCACAGCGCCGCGTTGCTCTCCGAAACCCTGTTTGCCGATGGCGTGCGCCGCATGTGTTCGCATCCCGGCACGCGCAACGCCGTGCTGATTTTCGCCCTGGACGGCTATACCGCCATTGCCGCCAGCCTGAGCGCGCCCGTCGCGGGCAAGATCATCGAAAGGCTGGCGCATCTGGTGCAGGAAAAAATCGGCGTCAGCGACATCGTCGGGTATGACCGTCCCGGCTCTTTTGCCATCATTACCCAGAACAGCAGCATGGAAGCCTGTACGGGGTTCGCCAGGCGGGTCGTCCGGGGACTTTCCGCCGCCAACATCGTCTATCATGGCAAGCCCGTCGTCATCAGCATCAGCGTGGGCATCGCCAGCCGTCCCGAGGACGGCAATCTGGACGGCGACGCCCTGCTCGTGCTGGCGCGAACGAGGGCAATCGAAGCCAGCAAGTCCGGCGGCGGACGTATTCGCACGAATTGAGAAAGAATTGAGAAAGCGTTGAAACTTTTTGACGCTTCCTGACTTTCAACCCTTTGCGCCGTCTTGGCGCGCTTTTTCACGAGAACAGAATTTACCCATGAATGTACAGGTCCATAAAAATACCGTCGTCACGCTGGAGTACAACGTCACCGATTTGGAGGGAGAATTGCTTGACGCGGGTCAGGAGGCGCTGATTTATCTGCATGGCGGCTATGACGACATCTTTCCCCGCATCGAGGAGGCGCTGCATGAAAAGCGTGTGGGCGATACCGTTACCCTCAAGCTGCAACCGGACAGCGCCTTTGGCGAATACGACGCCAGCTTGGTGCAGATCGAGCCGCGCGCCAGTTTTCCGCCGGGCATTGAAGTCGGCATGCAGTTCGAGGGCGCTACGGAAGATGCGGAGGAGGACGACTTCGTCCTGTACCGCGTGACCGAAATCACCGGCGATACGGTCGTGCTGGACGGCAATCATCCGCTGGCGGGCGCGGCGCTGATTTTTACCTGCACCATAACCGCCGTGCGTCCTGCCAGCACGGAAGAAATCGCGCGTGGACACGCGCGCGGCGCAAATGACGACGAGGACGACGATGAGGACGCCGCCAACAACAGCGCGCCCGTGTGCCGCCGCCACTGAAGCAGGGCGCTGGCGTGTGCGCCGCGCTTTCTTCCTGTCGTTCCTGTTGTTGGGCGTGGCGCTGTTTGTTTTTGCGTGTAGCCGCACCGAGCCGCAGGCCGCGCTGGAAGCCAGTGTGCGCAAGCTGCAATTCGCGCTGGAAGAAAAGAACGTCCAGGGCGTTCTTTCCCTGCTGGCCGAGGATTTTGCCGCGCCCGCGCCGGAAGACGGGCGGGAATGGGCGCGCAGAACCATGCTGATGATGTTTTCCCGTTACCAGAACATCCGCATCATGGTCTTGAGCAGCGAAAGCCGCATCGACGCGCAGGCGTCCGACCGCGCCGTCAGCAACGCCAAGGTCGCCCTGATTGGCGCGGAAGGCTTGATCCCCGACAACGCCCGCCAGTTCCAGGTGCGCATGGGCTGGATCCGGAACGGCGAGGACTGGAAACTCACCCGGCTGGAGTGGGAATAAGGAAGCGTCAAAAAGTAAAAATCCACTTTTTGCCGGGTGATCTTGGGGTTTGAAACCAGGCAAGGCCTGGCCAAACCGTGTGTAAACCCGACGCAGAACCAGCGCGCGGCCCTGCCACCGTGCCGGACGGTTTCCCTGCTGTTTCAAGTCAGCATGAACAGGATTTCGCGGATGTCGTTCTGGGCTTCGGCGAGGAGGTCGGAGAAGCGGGCGCGATCCTGTTGGGACTCGCGGCTGTTGGCAAGGTTGGCGCAGCACAGCCAGGGACAGTGGTTTTCGGCCAGCAGGCTGGCGAAGTACAGCACGTCCGCAAGCGCGAAGGGCGCGTCATCGTTCTCTTTGCCGCGTCCCGTCTTGTGAAGGTTGCAGGTGTGGATGGCGTCGAGGATGTGTTGGGGAAGGCCGAGCGCCGCCAGCAGATTTTCGCCAATGCTTTCGTGCCAGCCGCTGAGCAGATCCAGCACCGCTTCGAGGTCGCCCTGGTATTCCTCATAATCCGCCACGCGAAAGAGCAGATAAAAGACGCCGATATTGCGCACCATGCCCGCCAGCATGGCTTCGTCGCAATTGACGCGACCCACGCGCCGCGCCAGGACATGCCCAATGGCAGCGACATGCAGGGAATGTTCCCAGGTTTTCTGGGCAATCTCCTCGTAGCCGCAAAGACTGCGCGAATGCAGCATCTGCTCCATCGCCACGCTCAAGGATGTGGCGCGCACGGTTTCAAAGCCGACGCGCTGGATGGCCAGGCGGACATCCGTCACGGGAACGTCCGCGCCATAGAAGGCGGAATTGGCAAGACGCAGCAGCTTGGCGGCGATAAGCGGCTCGACGTGGACGATCCGCGCCACTTTCTCGACGGAAACCAACGGGTCGCGCAAGGCGTTGCGCACGGAAAGACTGGCGTCCAGGCAGGTGGGGAAATTGGCGTCGACCGATAAATCCTGGGCAATGTCTTCCAGAAGATGAAAATGCCGGGCGGGGCTTGCAGAATCGCTCATGGTGTTTGTTCTCGTTGGAGGATCAGGTTTCAGACTTGCGCCCCAAACCGCCCAGGAGTGCCGCAATTGGTTTTTGCGGGCGGCGCTGCGGCATGGATGGCGTGTCCGGCGCTGTGGAAAGATCGCCGCGCGGCTCATAGGGTTTGGAAAAATCGAACCCGTCCGGCGCAATCCTGGAATCAGGGCGCGCGCGTTCCGGTCGGACGGCTCTGGATGGTTCCGCCGCCACCGCCACCGGTCTTGGAAAGGCTCCTCTCCCCTTGCTTCGTTCGGAGGTTTTTTCCGGCTCGAAATCGGGCAGGAGGATGCGTTCGACGGATTTCTTGATCAGTTTTTCGATGTCCTTGAGATAGTCGGCCTCATGCGCCGCCACCAGCGAAATGGCCTTGCCCTGCCTGCCGGCGCGTCCGGTGCGGCCGATGCGATGCACATAATCTTCCGGCACGTGCGGCAGTTCGTAGTTGATGACGTAGGGCAGTTCCTCGATGTCCAACCCGCGCGCCGCCACATCGGTGGCGACCAGCACGGCGGTCTGGCCGGACTTGAAGGCGTCCAGCGTCTTGATGCGCTCATGCTGGCTTTTGTCGCCGTGGATGGCGTCGGCCTTGATGCCGGCGCGCTGCAATTCGCGCGCCAGACGCGAACAACCCTGCCGGGTACGGGTAAAGACGATGCTCTGGGTGATTTCGCCGGATTTCAAGAGGTGAATCAACAGGGCGCGTTTGTCGTGTTCAGCCACCAGATAAACGCGGTGCAGGATGGTTTCCGATACCTGGTTGCGGCGGGCGACTTCCACCAGAACTGGCGTCTTCAGCATGACATCCGCCAGCCGTTTGATTTCATCGGAGAATGTGGCGGAAAACAACAGGCTTTGCCGCTGGGCGGGCAGCAGATGGAGGATGCGCCGGATGTCGGGAATGAATCCCATGTCCAGCATCCGGTCGGCCTCATCCAGCACCAGCGTCTGCACCGCGTTGAAGTGCACGCTTTTTTGTTCCACATGGTCGAGCAGGCGTCCCGGCGTGGCGACCAGGATTTCCACGCCGCGTTTCAGTTCAGCGGTCTGCGGCTTGATATCCACGCCGCCAAAGGCGCACATGGCGCGCAGCGGCGTGTGTTTGGCGTAGGTCTTGACGGCCTCGAATACCTGCAGGGCCAGTTCTCGCGTTGGCGCGAGAACCAGGGCGCGCACAGGATGACGGGCGGGCGATGGACTGGAACTCGCCAGCGGCAGCAGCCGCTGCAGGATGGGCAGGGCAAAGGCGGCCGTCTTGCCGGTGCCGGTCTGCGCCCCGCCCATGATGTCCTTGCCCGCCAGCACCAGCGGAATGGCCTTGGCCTGGATGGGCGTGGGCGTGGCGTAGCCGGAATCGGTCACAGCCATCAAAAGTTCCGGAGCCAGCCCCAGGTCGTCAAAGGTGACGGATACGGCAGCATCCGGCGATGGGGGAGGAGAAGCATGTGTGGAAGACATGAGAGAAAAATTCAGGAAAATTTGTGCCGCATGGAAAAAACCCCGCGCGGCTTACGGTTGAGCGGGAGGCACGGGCGGCGCGGCGACAAGGGGCGGCGCTTCCGGCAGCGGCAGAAGGATGGACGGTGTGCCGCCGGGCGCGGCGGCAGCTGGTTTGGATATGGGCGTGGATGCGGGCACGGGGATGACAATGGGCGCCCTCGCGGCGTTGGGCGCGGCGGGAGCGGCGTTTTCCGGCGCGGGCGCGTCCTCTGGCGTTTCCACTTCTTCTGGCGGCGGCGCTTTTTTCTTTTTCTTGCCGCTTTCCGGCGGCGGCGGGGGCGGCAACAGGGGCGTGATGGTCGCCATGTTGTTTTCCCGCATATAGGCGTCCATCTCGCGCCAGCCCTCGAAGACCGCTTCCTTGGGCACCCAGGTGTAGATGGCGTAGCAATCTTCTATGGCGCGCCCCGATTGACGGCACCCGCCGCCAACCGCCCTGCCCTCGGCTTCCAGGCGGGCGGCTTTCTTGGCCGGGTCTTCCAGTCCCAGACGATTCTCCAGTTGATCGCAACCGGAAAGCAGCAGGGAAAAAACGCAAAGCAAAAACAGTCGAATCACGATCAGCATATCCAGCGAACAGGAACGTGATTTTCCCACATTCGGCGCTCGGGGGACAGACCTTCAAAAAAACAGAGGGCAGAGGACAGGATAGAGCGTCCGCTGGCGCGGCCTTTGTGGTAGGAGCGCATCATGCCCAACATGCGACCACGGACTATTGAATACGGACTACAAAGCGGTCACAGCGAGTATTCTGTCCTCAGTCCTTAGTCCTCTGTCTTCTGATAGCCCAAAGCCGAACCGGTAAGTATGCGCGTGGGCAGATGTCCGTGATAGAGTGAGTGGCGCTTTCGCAAGAAACGGATCTTCCCACTCCCTTGTTCCCGGCGAAAAATCCATAAGCATATTCATCCTGTGAAACGCCAGACCATCGCGAGGCCAGCATGTCATTTCCCCGTTTTCTCATCCCGGCGTTGTTTTTCCTCGTCATGAGCAGCATCGTCTTGGCGGGCAGCAAGTTCTGGCGGTTTATTTCGACTTCGATATGAGGAGGAAGCAACATGCCCTTTATTCCCAAACCAAAGCATCCCGTTCGTCTGCCGTCCGATGAACTCCTGTTCTTGATCCGTCTGGCTGAGGCGCAAGATAGGGTATATCAACGAACAGGGCATGATGAGGATTCCGCCGCGATTCGACAAGGTATACGGTTTTTACGACAACCGGGCGGCGGTTGAAGCGCAGGAAAGATTCGGGGATATTGATACACAGGAAGAGGAAATCTTCACGCTACGGTTTGGGATGGCATTGCGATTTTTCCATGACAAGCAGCTGAGATTCTCCGTGGCGGGCAAATGGAGGATCATCGATGGACAAGGCAAGGAAATCGTTACGCCACGTTTCGATGTACTTGGCCGTTTTTTCGCCGATGGCATGACGGTGGTCTACCTGGATGGCAAATGGGGGTTCATCGACGAACGGGGCAAGGAAGTCGTTCCGCCGTGTTTCGATAACCAGCCCGACTACCGTTACAACGGGGGCTTGGCGAAGGTGACCCGGGACGGCAAGCGGCATTACATCAACAGGGAAGGACGTGTCGTGCTCACGCTGGAACGCCTCCACGACTCGGAAGTCCTGAAAGATACTCAGGGAAAAATCCTGTTGGACGAAACCAATTGCCATAAAAGCAAAATTGCTCGCCTGGCTCAAAAGTCTTTTTTGAGACATCAGGACGCGGCAAGGCATGGAAGGCAGCGAGGAATAAAGTGCCGCTACGTCCACTCAGCCCTCAGTCTTCTGTCCTCTGCCCCCCAGCGACAATAGATGACGAAGGCAAAGGGGATGCCATTTTCGCTGACATGCGCTTCCCGCCTTGTCTCTTGCCATTCGCGTTGATCGAAGTCGGGAAACCAGGCGTTGCCGGGAATTTCCTGGTCGATTTCGGTGAGCAGCAGGCGGCGGGCGGCGGGCAGCGCCAGGGCGTAGAGTTGCGCGCCGCCGATAACGAAGGCTTCTTCGTCTTGCGCTTGCGCCAGCGCCTCTTCCAGCGTGTGCGCCAGATACGCGCCTGCGGGCAGGGGATAGCCGGGCTGGCGGCTGACGACGATATTGCGGCGCTCCGGCAGGGGACGAAAGGCCGCGGGCAGGGATTCCCAGGTCTTGCGTCCCATGATGACTGAATGTCCGCACGTCATTGCGCGAAAATGCCGCATGTCTTCGGCAAGTCGCCAGGGCAGACGGTTGTCGAAGCCGATGACGCGATTCTTGGCAACGGCGGCAATCAGGGTAAGCCGGGAGGCGCTCATGCGGCGCATCCCGCGTTCAGGGCGGCGATCAGGCCGCGCGTGGAAGCATCCAGTACCGCGCCGGGCGTCTCCCCCTCGTCTTCCAGGTAGGGCAGGAGGCGTTGCGCCATCTTTTTCCCCAGTTCCACGCCCCATTGATCGAAGGCGTTGAGATTCCACAGCACGCCCAGGCAAAAGACCTTGTGTTCGTAGAGCGCCAGCAACTGACCCAGGACATGCGGGGTCAAGCGTTCGAGCAGCAGTGTGGTGGAAGGCTGATTGCCGGGGAAGGCGCGCCAGGGCAGCAGCGCCGCGTCAACCTGGCGGGCGCGGGCTTCCTCCGGCGTTTCGCCAAAGGCCAGCGCGGCGGACTGGGCAAGGCCGTTGGCCAGAAGGCGCAGGTGGTGATCGGGCAGGGGAAAGTCGGCGTGTTTCAGCAAGAGGAAATCGCAAGGGACAAGCGCCCTGCCCTGATGCAGGAGTTGAAAAACGGCGTGCTGTCCGCTGGTGCCGGCCGCGCCCCAGAGGATGGGACTGCCGCCGTGCGCCAGGGGCGCGCCCTGGCGATCCACGGATTTGCCCAGGCTTTCCATTTCCAGTTGTTGCAGGTAGGCGGGGAAAAGTTCCAGCGACTGGCTGTAGGGGAAAATGCCGTGACTGTGCGCGCCCAGCGCGTCGGCGTTCCAGAGATCGAGGAGCGCCAGCGTCAGCGGCAGGTTTTTTTCTGGCGGCGCTTCCAGAAAATGCGCATCCATCTGGCGCGCGCCCGAGAGCAGGGCGGTGAAGCCGGAAAAGCCGATGGCGAGCGCAAGGGAAAGACCGACGGGCGACCAGAGCGAAAAGCGTCCGCCGACGCCCTCTCCAAACAGGAAGACGCGCGCCGCTGGAATGCCGAAGGCGGTCGCCGCCGCCAGGTTGCTGGTGACGGCGACGAAATGCCGCGCCACGGCGTCCGCTCCCGCGCGGGCATTCGTCTCCGGCAGGGAGGCATCCACCCATTCCCGCGCCGTGCGGGCGTTGGTCAGCGTTTCCTGCGTGGCGAAGGTTTTGCTGACGACGATGAACAGGGTGGAACGAGGATTCAGGCGCGCCAAGAGCGGCGCCAGCGCCGCGCCATCCACATTGGCGACGAAATGCAGGCGCAAGTCCGGGTGCTGGCAGGCGGCCAGCGCTTGCACCGCCATGCGCGGCCCCAAATCGGAGCCGCCAATGCCCAGGTGCACCACGTCGGTGACGCGTTCGCCACCGCCTGGCTGTGTGTGCAGCGCCGCACAGAAGGCGCGCATGTGTTCCAGGTTTTCCGCCACTTCGCGGGCAGTGGCCGCATCTGGCGCGGCCTGCGCCGGAGCGCGCAACGCCATGTGCAGTACGGCGCGATTTTCCGTGTGATTGATGGCGTTCCCGTCCGCCATGCGCTGCCGCCAGCAGGAAAGGCCGCTGGCGCTGGCGATCTGGCGCAACAGGCGCAGGGTGACAGATGTCAGGCGCTGCTTGGAAAAATCCATCAGGATGTCGCCGCTTTGCAGCGAAAAAGCGGCAAAACGCTGGGGATCCTCGGCGAACAGGGCGCGCAGATGCGTTGCGCGCATCTCCTCCGCATGCCGATACAGGGCTTGCCAGGCGGCTTTCAGAGGGTTGTTCGTCGTCATAAGCTGTATGTCAAAAAGTAAAAGACCACTTTTTGCCGGTTTGATTTGGGTTTGAAGGCAAAGCAAACTTCGCCTTCAAACCGTGTAAACCCAACACAAAACCAGCGCGATCTTGGGGTTTCGTTGCCTTTACTCCAAAAAAGGACGAAGCTCTTGCTTTCCCTTTTTTGCTAACTGAACCGGAAAAAAGTAGATTTTTACTTTTTGCCGATTTTTTACACTGCCACATCCGCCTTGATGTGCGGGTGCGGGTCGTAGCCTTCCAGCGTGAAATCCTCGTAGCGGAAGGCGAACAAATCGTCGATTTCGGGATTCAGGCGCATCCGGGGCAGGGGGCGCGGCGCGCGCGTCAGTTGCAGGCGCGCCTGCTCGAAGTGGTTCTTGTACAGGTGCGCGTCGCCAAAACTGTGCACGAACTCGCCCGCCTCGTAACCGCAGACCTGCGCCAGCATCAGGGTGAGCAGGGCGTAGGAGGCGATGTTGAAGGGAACCCCCAGAAAGATGTCGGCGCTGCGCTGGTAGAGCTGGCAGGAAAGCTTGCCGTTGGCCACATAGAATTGCGCCAGGCAATGACAGGGCGGCAGGACCATGCGTTCGGTTTCCGCGGGATTCCAGGCGGTGAGGATATGACGGCGAGAATCCGGGTGGGTCTTGAGGCGAGTCGCCAGTTCCGCGATCTGGTCGATTTCGCCGCCTTGGGGCGTCGGCCAGTGCCGCCATTGATGTCCGTATACTGGCCCCAGATCGCCCTGTTCATCCGCCCATTCATCCCAGATGTGTACGCCGTTGGCTTGCAGGTAGGCGATGTTGGTGTCGCCCGCGAGAAACCACAGCAGTTCATGGAGGATGGATTTCAGGTGCAGTTTCTTGGTGGTCAAAAGCGGAAAGCCGCGGGCAAGGTCGAAACGCATCTGCCAGCCGAACAGCGAACGGACGCCAGTGCCGGTGCGGTCGGATTTGTCCGCGCCGTTTTCCAGCGCGTGACGCATCAGGTCAAGGTAGGCTTGCATGAAATCGAGCGAAAAGGAGGACATAAGGTGAATTGCGAGCCGACATTCTAATATACTCATGCCTTGTTGCGCCCCTCGCTTCAAAACACACTTTTGTTCAGAAGGCGTCAAAAAGTAGAATCCACCGTTTTGCGTTGGGGTTACACGGTTTGAAGCCAGGCTTTGCCTGGTTTCAAACCCCAGGATAAACCGGCACAAGGCCGAAGGCCGCAGGACAGCCGAAGTCTGCCCTGGCAAAGCCAGACGCGGCAAAGCCGCGCAAAAGTGGGGGGGTTTTACTTTTTGACGTACACTTGCCCATCACAAATCATGAATACATCCGCCAACAAGCCCTCGATAGCCCTGATCAATCCCGGCGAATTGCAGCGCCAACTCGCCCTGTTGCCGGCGGACGACGCGACCGCGGCGCTCGGGGAAATCACAAAATGGCTGGAAGCCTGCCAGTTGGGCGAGGTCAGCGGCAACGCGCGCTTTCAGATCGCGCGCCTGCTGGATGGCGCGGCGCAGCCGCACATCAGGACGCTGACGGAGGAATACCTGCACACCTCGCGCCTGCCCAAGATCAGGGAAAACCAGATCTGGACGCTTGGCTATGGCGTCTGGGACAAGATTGCCCGTCAGTATGAAATCTGCATCGAACACGGCAAGCGCAGGGAAAAGGGCGCCGACATGGTGCGCGCGCAGCTCGCGCTGGTGGTGACGCGCGCTATTGCCGCCTGGGGAGAGGCCGTCAAATGGAAGGGGTTTCGTTACAGTCCGGTCGATAAGGACTATTGGGCGCGTCTGGGCGCGGCGTATCTGCTGGCGGAAAACGAAGGCTTCGCCCAGAAAGCCTTGCAGATGCATGCCGAACGCGGCGGCATCACCTCGCCTTTTGCCGAATACCTGCGCATCCTGATTTTTTATGCCTCATCGCTGGACTGCCTGCTGCCGCGGGACATCGAACTGGCGGACAGGCTGATCGCCCACGCGCAAACGGAATTCGTGTTTTCCGCCACGAGAAGTCCGCAAAGCGTGTGGTGGCTGGATATGGCGGAATCCATGCCGCCCATGCGCCTGACCAATGCCGCGCAAACCGCTACGCCAACTTCGCGCTTCTTCCATCCCGGCGAAGCACAGGCGCGCCTGAACATGCTGGCGCAGGAAATCGAATACAGCAACGCCATCCCCGCCCGTCTTGGACTGGAAACCAGAGAATCCGCGCAAGGTCTGCTGCCGGTGCTCCGCCATCTCGCCGTCTGCTGGATGCCGGCGCCGCCACAGCGCCAGCATGCGCGCTACCGGGTGAAACACCAGATGGTCGTGCTGCCCGGCTTCATCAACGCCTTCATCATCGCCTCGCCTGATTTCGGCGGCAAACCCCTGGGATTGCCGCAGGAGGTATGGATTGCGGATAACGTCAGTCAGGGAGGATTTGGCGCCATCGTGAAGGAAATCAAGGGTGACTGGATCGGCGTGGGCGCGCTGCTGGCCATACAGCCCGGCGGCGAGGGCAACTGGCTGATCGGCCTGGTGCGCCGCTACCTGCGCGTTTCCGAACAGGAGGCGCAGATCGGCATCGAGACCCTGTCGCGTCGCGTCACCAGCGTCGACGTTGGCCCGCGCGCGTCGTCCCAGCCGCCCAGCACGCCCGCCCTGTGGCTGCAGGATGACGACCCCAAGGGCGACATTCGCTTCATCCTGCCGCCCAATGCCTTCGTCGCGGGAGAAAGCCTGGAATTCACCTACAGCGGCCGCCGCATCGGGCTGACGCCCGTCAAACTGCTGGAACGGGGCGGCGACTACGAAATCGCCGCCTACCGCGCCGCCATCATCGCCACGCCCAGGACCTGAGCGGCATGCCAGTACGCCCGGATACGCGCCTCGACGCGCCGGTTGTTTGGCGCGCGGGTGTGGTGTTCCATTCTCGGAAGACGGAGACAGAAACAAACAAGGGGCAACGCATGCGTTGCTCTCACCGGAGAAAAGGCAACGTACCGTCTGTCCGCACCGGTCGTAGGGGCGGCAAGATAGAGGAAGCCGCATAAAAAACGCTCGACGCGGTAAACCTTTGCCGCGTCAAAACGCATCCCCAGAATATGGCAATACGGTTTCGCGGGCTGGCTTTCGCGCAGGAGAGACTCCACAATCTGTTGGTCGGAAAGTTTTTTCATCTGCAATCGTTTCCATGTTCCCCGGTTTGGCTTGTCATGGCATTGGCAGCGCGCCAATGGATTGAAGAATCGCGCGCGTTATCTGTTCCCGCTTGGCAAGGTCGCCCATTCGGTTGGGGGTATCGATGTTGAGCGCGAAAAATACCGGCCCGCTCGGCCACTCGACCCATCCGACCCGCCAGCCCATCCGACCCTCCCAGCCGGTCTTGGCGCGCAGTATCCAGTCTCGTCCGGTCTCGACGATCAGGATATCCTTTACCAGGCGTTGGTGCTCGACCCGGAAGGGAAGTTCGTTTCGGTACAGACGCTGCAAGAACGAAATCTGTTCATACGCGGAAATGGCGAGATTGCCGTCGATCCAGTAGTCGCCTTCAGCGGTTGTCAAGTCCGCGTTGCCATAATCGATCCGTTTCAGGTAGCTTCGCGCCCTTTCTTCGCCAATTTCCTTCGCGAACCGCTGATAAACCCATACTGCGGAGTTGCGCATGGCCGAACGGAGATCCTGGTCATGATTGTGACCGGCAATTTCTCGTTTGACGCCGTCCCACGCAAACACCTGGAATTCATCGCGAACAGCGCCGGCATCCAGCGCGAATAACGTATGCGGAATCTTGAATGTGGAGGCAGGGGAAAAACGCCTGCTTGCCCGCTCTGGTTCATGGACAAAAACAGAACGGCTGCCCACGCGCTCGTCGACTACGACAATCGTGCCTTGCGCGCCAAACGCTTCAAAGAACTTGCCCCAATCAGGACGCTCCCGCGCAGTGCTGGATACCGGGAAGATGAGGGTGAGCAAGAGAAGCGAGACGGATTGTATTTTCATTGTCTTTCCAGGAAGGGCTAATGCTTGAATCCAGCCGCGTTGCGTATCCGTGTTGGTCTGAATGAAGTCAGCGCTCATGCGGACGATCCAGGATCGCAGGGGTGAAGCCGCCGGAAGGTACAAATGCGGTCCATTTGTCCGTCAATGTGTTGCCCGAAAAACCAAATAGCTGAAGGTGATATCCGCGACCACCTCGCTCTATCGCAATTGTCCAAAGCTCTGCGCGGCGGCAGGCGCCAAAGAACCGGGCCTGTGGCGTTGCGTCGCTGATGACATCCGTGGAATTGAACGGCCCATCCTGAGGCGAAACCGCACCACCCGCAGCTTTCGTGATCTGCGCGCGGATTTTTGCAGGCGCGTCTGACCAGGAAATATCCGGCGTGCATGTCCGATCGACCGCGACAGCCGACCCGAACACAAGGCCGTGACCGAACACGGCTACGACAAATGCGAGAAGTCTGGACATAAGTATTTGTTAAACATTAACTGTCTAATTTTGAAGGAAAGATGGTGTAATTCCATTCTCCGTGGAATTCGTCGTTGACCAGATTCAAGGCGTCAAGTTCTTCATCGGGAACCTTGACTCCATTGGGATGGGGACGTAGCCGACATCCTCGATTAGTTGCTGGCCTTCGGGACTCAAGAACCAGTCATGCAGTTTTTGCGCGTTGCCGGAAAGCGGGCGGGCGGTGACCATGTAGACGTCGACCGTCAGCGGATAGCGCCGGGCGCGGATGTTTTCCGGCGTCGGCGCGACGCCGTCTATGGAAAGCAGGCGAATGCCCGGCGTCGGACGCATTGTCTGGGCATAGTAACGAAAGGAATAACCGATGGCGTTTGTCAGGTTGTAATAGCCGGCAACCCTGTACAGCATGCCGACCATTTCTTCTACGACTGTCTCCCGCATGGGCTTGCGCACGGGTTCGCCTCGCATGACTTCCTGCAGCAGGATGGTCTGGCTGCCGGAATTCTTCGGGCGCTGGAACGGGATGATTTTTTCGTTCGTTCCTCCCACCTTGCTCCATTTGTTGATCTTGCCGCTGTAGATGGCGCGAATTTCGTCAAGGCGCAAATCCTTGACCGGATTTTGCGCGTTGACCAGGAAAACGAAGGCTTCCCGGGCAATGGGCGTGAGCGTCAGGGTAAGATTGTTGTCAACGGCGTGTTTTTTCTGTTCTTCGGAAGGCGCCAGCGCGAAGATCAGGTCGGCAACGCCGGAAATCAGGTTTTCATACGCGCCGGGCGTCCGGCTGAAACGAATTGCCATAAAACGCGCCACTTTATCCTTTTCTTCTTCCGGCTCGAGATAAATCGCCTGCGCGGCGGCGGCATAGAC
Organism: Zoogloeaceae bacterium; assembly: GCA_031288305.1. GTDB lineage: Bacteria > Pseudomonadota > Gammaproteobacteria > Burkholderiales > Rhodocyclaceae > Azovibrio. Next base: position 1,203 of record JAITRP010000091.1, on the reverse strand, counting down.
AGGAAAGAAGGCGGTTGCGCCATCCAGGCGCGGATAATCGCGCTTGAACTGAATGGCGGGTTTCTGGCGCAAGGCGGTCAACTGGCTTTCTTTCCTGAAGGGCATGTAGGTGTCGTAGGCCACGCTGTCTTCTTCATAGGGAGGAAGACTGTCCCCCCCTGCGGCTTTTTGCTCATCCGATAGATGGTATGCCTTCCATTCGTACAACTGATAACCCAGGATGATGACCACGAGCGCCGCAATGGGCGCCAGGACATGGATGGCGCGCTGGTTGCCGCGCGTCGCCAGGCATCCTCTTTTCCAGGCGCCGAGCGCGAACAGGAGGAGGAAGAGCGCGTGCAGCGCGATGAGGATAAAGGGGATTCCCTCGAACGATTCCATGGCCATCGCCATGAACATGGCCAACATGAAATGCGGCGCAAAGGCGATAGCGGTTATGGATAAGACTTCTATGGAAATATCCTCTTCCCAAAAATAGCCTTGCATCAAAAACCCGAGCGCGATCCGGATCGCCAGAATATAGAGAATCGGCGCGATGAAGGGCATGTAGCGGGAGAGGAAAGTGTCCGGCAAACTCGCCTTGTAGCCGTACCAGAAGGCGGCGGCGCACGCGAGCGCGATGCCGGGCAATAAAACCAACGAGTCAACCAGGACAGGGAACTGCACATCGGGAATATGCGACAGGGCCATCAAGGACAGTAGCGTCACCGCCGTCACGGTGAGGGGCAGGCCCAGGAAGTTGAGCAGGGTGGAAAGTATCCAGTATTTTTTTCTTGGCGTCATGAAAGCGCGCTCCCAAGGAAAGCAGGCAAGGGTCTTGTGTATTCCATTTTTCGGTTCCCAAAAGGGCACGGACAGATGTTTGTGGCGGCACAGGGGCAGATGATATGCCTGTGATTGGGTTGGACGCAATTGAAAATGGGGAAAACATCCAACCTCGTCATTGCGAGGCGCGGAGCGCCGCGGCAATCCAGGCGGCGGTTCGGTCACCCGAAACGCAGGGACGAGGCAGGTGGTTGACGTGGCGTTTCGTCCTTCGCGCCGACAAAATTTCCTCCACTTTCAATCGCGCCCCCATTCGGTCGGGTGCAATTAAAAGTGGAGGATGTCAAAGTGATATTACCCCTCCCTTTGCTGGTTTCCCAAGGCTGGCATAGCCTGGACGTATCCGGGGCGCGCGGTTTTCCTCCCCCCTGACAAGGG
>JAITRP010000061.1 GCA_031288305.1 Zoogloeaceae bacterium | reverse complement strand
TGCAAAAACCAGGATATAACCAGAAAATGAAACGTGTGAACAGCCCCCTCTGTAATGCATTGAATGTAAACGAAATTTCTGCAAACGCGATTCAATTGGCATCACGAAGGGGGGAGTGATTGTCAACAGGCCCTAGTCCAGGCGGGTCATTTCGTGTGCCCAGGCCAGCGCGTCGAAGGTGGCGAGGTTGACGGCGCGATCGGAAAGTCCCAGGCGGGCGGCGTGTTGGGCGATGTCCTGCGGGTCCATGCGCTCACAGGCTTCCGCCAGTTCCAGATAGCGCGCCAGCAAGCCCTCGCGCCGTATCAGGGCGGAGGAAACGGCAGGCGGGATCAGGATTTTCTGCGCCAACGCTTCCAGGGGCTCATCCATGAGTTTGTCGAGCAGGGAAAACAGACCGGTCAGGAACAGGGCGTCCGGCGTCACGTCCTTGTCCTCCGATCGCCGCAACCGTTCCATCAATGCCGCGCGCGCCAGCGCCTGTTCGGCCAGCGCCCATTCGTAATAACCGGGGTCGTTCACCTTGAACAACAGGGAAGACAGCCAGCGATACAGGTTGCTGCGCCCCAGAATCGTCACCGCCTGCCCTATGCCCGCAATCTGGCGCGGCATCCCGAAAGCGGGCGTATTGACGTAGCGCAGCAGATGGTACGACAATACTGGGTCCTGCTGCAATTCCTGCGTCAGCCAGCGCGTTTCCTCATCCTTGCGCAAGCCGTTCAACAACTGCACGATGCGCAGACGATTCGCCGCGTCCTTCGTCACCTTGCCCGGCTCGCGATTGTTGATGAACGCGCCCTGAAAGAGATCGAAGCCCAGGCGATAACACTGCTGGAAATCATCCGGCGTCGCCAGTTCACAGGCAATCAACCGCAAGGCCGGTTCCTGGCGCGCATGGGCGATCAGCCGGTTCAGCGTGTCCGTCGCTGCCGCGTCGACAGTGAATTCCGGCCAATCCAGCAAGATGAAATCCAGGCAGGATTTCATCTGCTGCCAGGAGGATGCCGCATCCGCCATGTCCGACGTCCACGGCGCCTGCCACTTCAAGCCGATCCGCATTCCCTGCGCGCGCAAGGCTTCCATGTCCGCCCGCATCTTCTCCAGCGCCTCGCCCTGCGGCAAGGCTTTGTCCTCTCCCAGATGCAGCGCCAACGCCACGTTGGCTCTGGGCAGGTTCGCCAACATGGGATGCGCCAGCGAAATAGGCGCAACGCCCAACAAGGCCAGGCGCTCGCCCAAAAAGGATTGCAGTTGCAGGCCAGCCAAATGCCGCAACAAGACTTCATCATAGAATTGCCGCACGCGCGCCCGCTTTTTCATGATGTTCAATTTCAGGCTCTGCGGGTGGCTGAATTCATAGCCGACGATTCTCTGATCGCGTCCCAGCAGGGCCTCCCGGCAAACGAACGCGGGCAGCGCGGCTTCCTCTCCTTCCCGCGGCGGCAAGACTTCTGGAGAAGGATTCGGCCAGGCGGCTTGCGCGGACGGCGCGGCAGCGACCGTTTCCCCGGTTTCCGGCCACGTCACCGCCGCGGGTAGACGTTCCTCTTTTCGTTTCATGCCAAACAGGTTACGCAGAAAAGTCATCGTTCGTCCTCATTCATTTTTGTTTGTGTTTCTGCCAGAAGAAAGGATTTTTCTCGCATCCTATCCTGAAATCAATGCCTTTGCGGAGACCATCCCGTGCGTTTTTTGTCGCCTTCTGATTTAAAATCGCCAGCGTCAAAAAGTAAGAACCTGCTTTTTGCCGACGCATATGGCAAAAAAGGACAGGCAAAGCCTGCCTTTTCTTGGAGTAAAGGCAACGCAACCCCAAGGCTGTGCGGGTTTTGCGTTGGGGTTTTCCATACAGGGTTTTACTTTTTGCCGTACAACCAATTCGGGGGTTTTGCGCATGACACAAAAGACTTCTCTTTCCTACCGCGACGCGGGCGTGGATATCGACGCGGGCGACGCGCTCGTGGAACGCATCAAGCCGCTGGCGAAAAAAACCCTGCGTGAAGGCGTGCTGGGCGGCATAGGCGGCTTTGGCGCCTTGTTCGAGGTGCCGAAACGCTACCATGAGCCGGTGCTGGTTTCCGGCGCCGATGGCGTTGGCACCAAGCTGAAACTTGCTTTTCTCCTGAATCGGCATGACGGCGTCGGCCAGGACCTGGTGGCGATGAGCGTCAATGACATCCTGGTGCAGGGCGCGGAACCGCTTTTCTTCCTCGACTACTTCGCTTGCGGCAAGCTCGATGTCGCTACCGCCGCCAGCGTGGTCGGCGGCGTCGCCCGCGGCTGCGAGCTGGCCGGATGCGCGCTGATTGGCGGCGAGACGGCGGAAATGCCCGGCATGTATCTGGATGGCGAATACGACCTTGCCGGATTCGCGGTCGGCGTGGCGGAAAAGTCGCGTCTCATCGACGGATCGACCATCGCGCCGGGCGACGCGGTGTTGGGGCTGGCTTCTTCCGGCGCGCATTCCAATGGCTACTCCCTGCTCAGAAAGATCATCGAGCGCGCCCATCCCGACATGAACGCGAGATTCGAAGGCGACCGGACACTGGCCGACGTGGTGATGGCGCCCACCCGCATCTATGTGAAACCCATCCTCTCCCTGATGGAAAAAGTCGTCCTCAAGGGCATGGCGCACATCACTGGCGGCGGTCTCCTGGAAAACGTGCCGCGCATCTTGCCGGAGAACGCCGTCGCGGCGCTGGAAAAATCCGCCTGGCCGCGCCCGCCGCTCTTTGACTGGTTGCAGCAAGAAGGACAAGTGGCGGAAGCGGAAATGCACCGCGTCTTCAACTGCGGCATCGGCATGGTGATCATCGTCGACCGGAAAGACGCCGACGCCGCGCTGATCTCTCTGCGGCAAAATGGCGAAACCGCCTGGCGCATCGGCCAGATCGCGGCGCGGCAAGGCAAGGAAGCACAGACGCGGATTATGTAAACGTCAAGAAGTGGAGTTTCACTTTTTGCCGCATCCCAGCCATTCCCGCCGTTTTTCCCGCGCCGGTTTGCCGGGAAGCGGGGTCAGCAAGGCGGTGTTGGCGGGCGGCGCGCAAGGCGTCAGCGTGGCGGCGCGCAGCAGGCCGCGGCGGAAATAGTGACATTCGACCGGCGTATCGACGGCAAGGCGGGATTCCAGGTTCTGCGCCGTGACTTCGCGTCCCGCCAGCGCGAGCAGCACGTCGCCCGCCGCCAGTCCGGCCTGTTCGGCGGGAGAAGCGGCGAGCACGTGGCGAATGTGGATTCTTCCCTCAATCAGCGTATGCCGCAGACCCAGCCAGGGCGCGCCGCCATTTTCCGCCTGCCAGGCGAGCTTGACGCCCATCCGCGCCAACAGCCGTTCCAGCGGCAGATCGTGCGTTCCTTCCACAGCGGCTTCCAGCGCGCGCGCCAGGGTTTTGCCGCCCAAGGCGGCGACGGCGGCGTAAATATCGGCTTCCGTCAATCCCTTGTCCACGCCGCCATAGTCGCGCCACAAGCGGCGCATCAGGTCATCGAGGCTGGCTTTTTTCCGGCGCAGGCGCAAATCCAGCCACAGCGCCGCCCACGCGCCCTTGAGGTAATAGCTGACGCCGACATTGGGGCTGTTTTCGTCCGGGCGGTAATACTTGATCCAGGCGTCGAACGAGGATTCGGCCAGACTCTGCGCCGCCCGCCCCGGCGTGTTTCGCACCTGGCTCAGGGTTTTGGCAATGAGACCCAGATAGCATTCCTCGTCGATGACGCCCGCGCGCGCCAGGAAAAGATCATCGTAATAGGAGGTGACGCCCTCGAAGAACCACAGGAGGCGGCTATAGGTTTCCCGCTGATCGTCGGGAGCGACGAACTCGGCAGGCCGAATGCGCTTGACATTCCAGCGGTGGAAGTATTCATGACTGCAAAGCCCCAGGAGCCGCACATAATTTCCCGGCGTTTGCGTATCCGCCAGATGCGGCGCGGGCAGGTCGTCGCAGGCGGCGAGCAGGGCGCTGGCGTTGCGGTGTTCGAGTCCGCCATGGCCGGTATCCGTGGTCGCAAGCAGGAAAAGATAGGGATCGGCAAGACGCGGCTGGACAAACAACGCCATTTGTTCGGCGCAGATGCGGGCGAGATCACGGCATAGCCGTTCGTGCTGGAAGGGCGCATCGCTCGTAACCGCCAGATGGTGCGAAACGCCGCCCGCGGTAAATTCCATATGGGTAAACTGCCCCATTTCCACCGGATGATCGAGCAAATCGGCATAGCTCGTCGCCTGGTACGCGCCAAAACCCCACGGCGTGGCTCCGGCGCGCGCAAGCGAGGTCGCCACCCGCCAGTCCGGCGCAAAATCGGGCGGCAGCAATTCGACTCGTTGCGGCGCGTTTTCCCGTCCATGCGCGCGCAAGAACACGCTGCTGGCGTTGAAGAAGGCGCGCTGGCGATCCAGGTATGCGCCGCGCACCGAAACGTCGCAGGCATAGACCTGATAGATCAGGGTGAGCGCGCCCTTGCAGGGCGCGGCCTGCCAGGTCGCCTTGTCCTGCTTTGTCAGCGCCACGGGTTTGCCCGCGGCTTCGGCGCGAATGCGGACGATGTGGCGGGAAAAGTCACGGATCAGGTAACTGCCGGGAATCCACGCTGGCAGGGAAAATCGCTGTCCCGCCGCGTCTGGCGCCGCTACCCGGCAAGTCACCAAAAACAGGTGCGCGTCGGGAGAAAGAGGTTTAAGGGTGTAGCGCAACGTCATTATGACAAATTCATTGTTCGTGCGTTGGCGCTCGCCGCGCGTCAGCGCCGCCTTTCATGACTACGTCGTGGAGCATGTCCATGGCTTGCGGGCGGGGGTAGGTGGCGCGCCAGGCGAGCATGAGACGGCGGCTGGGCGCGGGCGGAACGAAGGGGCGAATAGCCAGCAGCGGATCCTGTGCCCAGACGGTGCTGGCAGAGACGGGAACCACGGCGACGCCCGCGCCGCTGGCGACCATGTAGCGCATGGTTTCCAGCGAGCTGCCTTCCACCGTCTGATCGATTTGGCTGTGTTCGCTCAATTGCGGGCAGGCGGAAACCACCTGGTCGCGAAAGCAGTTGCCTTGTCCCAGCAGCAGCAACTGTCCGGGATCCAGCGCCGTCTTGTCGATGAATTCTTGCGCGGTCAGGGGATGCCGGGCGGGCAGCGCGACGCAAAAGGCTTCATCGTAAAGCGGGCGCGCGACGATACCGGGTTCCGCGCAGGGCGTGGCGATGATGATGGCGTCCAATTCGCCCATCTTCAGCGATTCCGTCAGTTTGTGGGTAAAGTTTTCCTGCAGGAACAAGGGGATACGCGGCGCGATGGCATGCAGGACAGGAATCAGGCGCGGCAGCAGGTAAGGCGCGATGGTGTAGATGACGCCCAGGCGCAGGGGACCGGCGAGCGGGTCTTTGCCGAGTTGCGCCAGTTCTTCGACATGCGCGGCTTCGCGCAACACCTTTTCCGCCTGCTTGCAGACGCGCTCGCCTACTTGCGTCAGGCGAATATCGCCGGGCATGCGCTCGAAAAGCAGAACGCCCAACCGGTCTTCGAGTTTCTTGACGGCGACGGACAGACTGGGCTGGCTGACGTGACAACGTTCGGCGGCACGGCCAAAGTGCCTTTCCCGCGCCAGCGCGACGATATAGCGCAGTTCATTCAATGTCATGCGGGTTTCCTCCCGATAAATGCGCGTCAAAAAGCAGAGATTGCTTCTTGCTGCCTTCTCAGTCGCATCGCCCATTGTAAAGACAGCCGCTTTCTTCGTCATGCAGGAAACGGACTAACCGTTGCTTGCACCCCTCCGTCGCGGCAGAGCTTGCGATGCTGCGCTGAAGATGGCAGTGTAGCCCCGTATCCAGCCGTTCCAGCAAGAAATTAGCGGCAGCCCTTCAGGGCTGCCGGTCTAACGTCATTGGGAAGGGGTTTGCATCCCCTCCCCAATGGCTACGGTCGAAACCCCGGCCTTCAGGCCGGGGTCTCA